>NZ_JBOZPS010000027.1:0-36721 GCF_050849305.1 Shewanella sp. MF05960
CGGTAAATGAGCGCATCAAAAGCAACGATAAGAGTGAGAATGTTGTACAGAAAACTAAGGCCAAAAAGCCTTCGGTGAGCAGAGTATTATCTTGACTCACCGGGAGCGTCCATATATGGCCATGTTAATTAGGACGCGGCTTCGCGCGGCCTATCCTTATTTGTTAACTGCCTATGACTCATAAGCTATTTGTTTTCTAATATATCAAACCTACTTTCAAATAGAGTGTCACTTTGAGCACCAATTAACGATGGAAAATTAGATTTAATAAAGCCATCAAACTTCTTTTTTTGTTTATCAATGCCATTTACACCAATAACATTTTTATAATCGGCAACCAAATCTCTACTTACTAGTTGATTACGTAAGAATTCGGTAGATTTGATGTTTGGCGATAGTTCGGCATCTAACTGACGCACATACCTAATAGTTACCGCTATCATTGTTGTAAAATCTTTCAGAGTTATTTTTCTGGAATCAAAGTTGGATAATGTTTGAGAGATATCGATTGCCGCGTGACGCTGACTAATAGTAACAGAGTTCTCAATTAATATTTTCCGAAATGCTGGTGACAATGATGTATTACTATTATGAACAACTTGATTCCTCCATCGTACCAGCAGCGTTACAATAGGTGCCCAATAAAGTTCTAGATTCGATACTTGGGAGGAAAGCTTTTCTACTTTTTTAGCTGCGCCATCGGTTGTAACTGCTGATAGAATTTTAGCTGGTTGATCTGGGCAATTGCTTATGTATTTGAAATATTCTAACAATGCTTCTTCAACAAAAACTAAAGCAGATCTGACCGCAAAGCTTCTCGCACTAATAGCGGATTGCTTATAATCATTACTTTCCCATGAAATAGTTAAATCATCTGGTTTTTCTACATTACCTTTTGACACCGCGTCTAACCCAACGCATATAGTGTTTAACGAGTACACTGCGTCGCCTACAGATTTCACGAAAACCTTTAAACCTTCACTTTCCATAATTATCCTTAATTGGTGGTGCCGTGAGGACTCGAACCTCAACCTCCTGCTTTAATATAAAAAAGTAATCGACAGGTATCTTAACCAATTAGACCACAGCACCAATTTTAAAAAGGCAGTTAACGCCTCAAGCAGGGGCGTAGCTTTACTGCGTCCCTTGACTTGACTTGTTAAATTCGTTTGTTAAAAGTAACTCTCTTATAGGTTTTGTTTTATTATCAAAAATTTTACCAAGCTGATCAGGAAAGTGATCTATTATGCCAAGAGTTGATGCTGCTAAATACTTCGTGGCTATTTCGATACAACCTAAACTATAGCTAATATCATATATGTTACTTGTTCCTCTACCTCTGTCATTATCTATTCTTTCAATTGACAGAGGTAGTGGATGTACGAAATTTGAAAGTAATTGATACTCAGCTCTTAACTCACTACAGATACTAACTTTTTCCTCAAAATCAACCTTTGTGTAGTATATTTCATCACCTTTTAAGGCCTTGTTTTTTTGGGCATGAGTAAGATTAATCAAATAAGAATGAGCTTTTATCCTTTCTTTTTGCTCTTTCATTCCCTCCTCAAACTTATTTAAGGTTTCAATACCTGAAATGTTACTTTTATGAACGAGATACCACTCCCGATTTCTATGCAACTGACCAATAAAAAAGCGAAGTTCAGCTTCTTCATCAGAAATATTTTCTATTCCGGAGTAAAATATTGCCAAATATGTTTCGAGTATATTTCTAGTTATTGATGCAATAGAGCTCACATCCCATAACGCAACATCTGGATCTTTATCGGCTGACAAATTCGGTAAAATACTGCTCAAACTCATTGCTGACAAAGTTTGCCTTGTAAATATTTTTACAGCTCGAACCCCTCTACCATCGGTATCTATACTGTGCTGATTTTGGGATACATCCATTGTTAAGTCTAAGACTCGAAAATATTGTTTTGCTTGGCTTCGAAAAAGTAGCTCTTCTTCATTTAACCTTCTAAATTTTGGTCTGGCTAATTTTCGCTTCCTTGGCTTGGAACTCTTTGCCAAAATTACACTCCTTAAGATGCATAACGTTTTAGTATTTATGCGTTGCGCAGTTTGCAAGGCATAAATCGCTTGTTGGACTTGGCCGATGCCACATCCAAATTAATCGGTATGTTTTATGCTATAGGAATTTGCTTTTTTTCGGTAGTGGTATTTTGTACAACCTTTCGGCTAATTGTCTGTTCTGGTTACACCTTTTAAGGTAGGTTTTGTCATTCTTCATCTTTTATCATTGCTCTTTCATCGTCCTATTTTCTGATTTGTCCACTTGAGGATGTGTTTGACTGCCTCACCCAACTGAATGTTGGCTAAGTTTACTTTTATAACTGACAGCCCGACTTTCTCTGATTAACCTGACAACCTCAGCTTCGCCTCTCGCGCTAACATGGTCAGCAGTGGTACCAGCCCCATAAACATTAATCGCCCATTGGCACATTGTGGGCAACACCAATGTCCTAACGTCTCAGTAATCTTGATGTCTTTAAGGGCTTTGGTTGGCATTTGTTGTTGAATTAGGCTTAACTTTTTACGTCGACAACTGTTAGCCAAAAAACCAAAATTCCTTATCCGCATCACGCCTTTGGGCAGCACATGCAACAGGTAACGCCGGATAAACTCATCGGGTGCCAGTTGCATGATTTTGCGTTGAATATCACGATCATCAACATAGCTTATATCGATGATATTAGCGGTAACCTGCTTTAACCGTGATTCGTGCATCATACCTTTGCGGATGTAATGCCCGAGATATTCCATCACTGTTTATGCTTTATACAAACAGGCCTTACTGTATACGCACCATGTTTTATTGATGAGGTTATTGGCGTCTGCAATGATGAGTTCACGCTGACGCAGAGCAGCCAACATCTTCGCTTTAAACACGGTTGAGACCCTGGGGGTGATTACAGTTAAAAGCGATCATTAGCCCGCCGATGAATTAACCTACAAGGTAAATATTTTCTAAACACCACCCACAAAAAAGGACTCTTGCGAGCCCTTTTACACGTAGATTGTCACAACCGGTTTGTGAGCGGTTTAGCTATTGTAAGACTTAACTTCTTAATCCAATCCCGCGCGATATTAAATAATAAGCCAGTGTCCATAAGCTGACACAAAAGCCCACCATAATAGCAATAGACAGTGGCACGCTAATGTCGGCGAAGCCTAGGAAGCCATAACGGAATACGTTGATCATATAGACTACTGGGTTTAACCCCGACACGCCTTGCCAGAATTCAGGCAATAGCGATAACGAGTAAAATACCCCGCCTAAATAAGTCAGTGGCGTCAAAATAAAGGTCGGAATGATGCTGATGTCGTCAAAGCTTTTAGCAAATACCGCGTTGATTAACCCACCCAATGAGAAGAGTACCGAAGTTAAAAATACGGTTAATATGACAAGGCCAACATGATGAAGGGTGATATTGACAAATAACATAGCCACGACAGTCACAATTAAGCCCACACACAAACCACGCGCTACACCGCCACCCACATAACCGGCAATTAATACGTAATGCGGTACTGGCGCGACCATGATTTCTTCAATGTTGCGTTGAAACTTGGCGCTGTAAAACGACGATGCCACATTAGAATATGAGTTGGTTATCACCGACATCATGATTAAACCTGGGGCAATAAATTCCATGTAGCTTACGCCGCCCATTTCACCAATACGGCTGCCAACCAAGTTACCAAAAATAAGAAAATACAATGTCATGGTAATGGCTGGCGGCACTAACGTTTGCACCCAAATACGGGTAAAACGATTAATCTCTTTGGTTAAAATGCTTTTAAAGGCCACAAAATACAGGCGATTCATTATTTTGACTCCTTGGCTTTTTCGACCAGTTCTACAAACAACTCTTCTAGGCGATTAGCTTTGTTGCGCATTGATAACACTTCGATATTGGCGGCGGTTAACTGGGTAAATAATTCATTAATATTGTTCGCTTTGGCCACATCGACTTCTAATGTATGGGGATCGGTTAGGCGGCAATTCATGTTGGTTAATTGCGGCGCAACGTCTAGATCGCGACGTAAATCGAATATAAAGGTTTCAACATCTAACTTACTGAGCAAAGCTTTCATGGTGGTGCATTCCACCAACAAACCGGTGTCGATAATACCAATAGTACGACACAGCATTTCGGCTTCTTCAAGGTAGTGAGTGGTTAAAATAATGGTCACACCTTGTTGATTGATTTGCTTTAAAAACTCCCACATTGAACGGCGCAGTTCAATGTCTACGCCGGCAGTTGGCTCATCGAGTATTAGCAATTTAGGTTCGTGCATTAATGCGCGGGCAATCATTAAACGGCGTTTCATGCCGCCCGATAACTCGCGTGCTTGGGCGTGACGCTTTTGCCAGAGGTCAAGTTGAGTGAGGTACTTTTCTGCACGAACTATGGCAACATCTTTAGGGACGCCATAATAGCCTGCTTGGTTAATCACAATTTGTTGTACGGTTTCAAATTGATTGAAGTTGAATTCTTGCGGCACTAAACCAATACACAATTTTGCTTGTTCAAGCTGTTTGTCTATATCAAATCCAAACACTGACACTGTGCCAGAGGTTTTTTGCACTAATGAGCTGATAATACCGATTGTGGTCGATTTACCTGCGCCATTAGGGCCAAGCAAAGCAAAAAAATCACCTTGTTTTACCGTCAAACTGATCGACTTAACAGCTTGTACGCCGCCTTTATAGGTTTTTTTAAGGTTTTCGATCACCAATGCATTGTTGGTGTTACTCATTGTCATACCTCTAATCCATGAATTGCGAATTAAACACTTCTTATTACGTACTGCTAAAGACGTTATAAAAATGAAAAAGACGCAAAAATATTTAGACACTTAAAACAAAACTCCCGCCTATAGCGGGAGTGTATACCAGTGGTTGTATTAATCTAATGGCACCACTTTAGCGATGTAAGGCAAGTTGCGGTATTGCTCTGCATAGTCGATACCGTAGCCCACAATGAATTCGTCGGGAATAGTAATGCCGATAAAGTCGACATAGACGTCTACTTCGCGGCGCTCTGGTTTGTCTAGTAAAGTACATAGCGCTAAGCTTTTTGGGTCACGCAGTAAGAGCATTTCACGGACTTTATTTAAGGTGTTACCCGAGTCGATAAGGTCTTCTACAATTAATACGTCACGGCCTGCAATGTCTGACTGCACATCTTTAAGCACTTTGACATCACGCGAGCTGTTCATACTATTGCCGTAGCTCGACACTGACATAAAATCGATTTCGACATGGCCTTTAATACGACGACACAAATCGGCCATAAACACGACAGACCCTTTTAAAAGGCCAACCATTAATAAGCGCTCACTGTCGGCATAATGTGCATTAATACGCTCAGCTAGCTGGTCGAGGGTTTTATTGATTTCTTGTTCAGAAATCATCATTTCAATTGTGTGCTTCATAAATATCTCAATTGTCGATGTCGTTTGGCTGGGTGTGTCCGTATCCCCAGCGACTCGTTAAGTCGTGTTCTATCCCTAAGTGATCAAGGATTCGGGAAACCATGAAGTTTACCAGATCTTCTACCGATTGGGGATTATGATAAAAGCCTGGCGCCGCTGGCATGATGGTCGCACCGTTACGCGTTAGGCTTAACATATGCTCTAAGTGTATGGCACTAAACGGAGTTTCACGCGGAACAAGAATCAATTGGCCCCGTTCTTTTATTACCACGTCTGCTGCTCTTTCGAGCAAATTATTACTCATTCCGGTCGCCACAGCCGCTAACGTACCGGTTGAGCACGGGCAAATCACCATTTGTTTTGGTGCGGCGCTGCCTGATGCTGGCGGCGAAAACCATTCATCTTTACCCAAAACAACCAATTCACCCTTAAGCGGTTGGTCGTTATGCTGCAGTTGTGCTTCGAGCTGCGCTTTGGCTTTTTCTGGATTGGCACTGAGCTGCAAACCGTGCTCTGTCGCTAACACTACCCGCGCGGCGCTTGATATCATTAAAAACACTTGGTAATCGGCAGCAAGTAAACATTCAAGTAATTTAATACCGTAAGGCGCACCAGATGCGCCGGTCCAGGCGAGACTAATTGCTTTGGCTTTTTTGGCGTAGGCCATCTTGTATCCTCTTGCGGCTCAAACAGTTACGCTAAAGCCTTAATCATTTTTTGGTGAATACCGTTAAAGCCACCATTGCTCATAATCACCACGGTATCGCCTGCTTGGGCGGTATTGGCTACGTTAGTAATAATGTCTTCAATGTCGTGATAAACCGTCACTGGGATTGGCGCATTGGCCATACTGGCATTAATGTCCCAGCCAATATTGTCTGCCTGATACAAATAAGCCACGTCTGCTAACGCCATTGAATTGGCTAGTGTGTCTTTATGTACACCGCTTTTCATCGTGTTTGAGCGTGGCTCTAGCACCACAATAATTTTACCCGTGGCGTTGGCATCAATCCCCACTTTGGCTCGTAAGCCTTGTAAGGTTGTGGCAATGGCTGTGGGATGATGAGCAAAATCGTCATACACTGCAACACCGTTGACAGTATCGAGTAATTCTAAACGACGTTTCGGCGGACTAAATTGCGCTAATGCCTCAATTGCATGGTTTGGCGCTACGCCTACATGACGGGCTGCGGCAATAGCCATTATGGCGTTTTCAATATTGTGCTGGCCAATTAATGTCCAGTTTAGTATGCCTTGAGATTCCCCGTTAAATAACACTTCAAACTCGTGTCCATCATCGGCAATAGTACGTGCAAACCAGCCACTTGGTTCAGTTGTTGTGGCTACTTTAGAATAGGTTTCTTGCTCACTCCAACAGCCCATATCAATCACTTGTTTAACGGCGTCAACGTCGCGTGGCCAAATTACTTTACCCTCGCCTGGCACGGTACGAATAACATGATTAAATTGACGTTGAATCGCAGCCAGATCGGCAAAAATATCGGCATGATCAAATTCTAAATTATTGATCACTAGAGTACGCGGATGGTAATGAACAAATTTGGAGCGTTTATCAAAAAAGGCACTGTCGTATTCGTCGGCCTCCACCACAAAAAAGGGAGTATTGCCAAGGCGTGCGGACACGCCAAAGTTTTGCGGAACACCACCAATTAAAAATCCTGGCTCGTAGCCGCAATACTCTAACACCCAGGCTAACATGCTTGACGTTGAGGTTTTGCCATGGGTACCCGCTACGGCCAATACCCAACGGTTTGGTAGAATATGTTCTGATAAAAATTGCGGCCCTGATGTGTACTTCAAACCACGGTTTAATACCGCTTCTACACACGGATTTCCACGGCTCATGGCATTACCAATGACCACGAGATCTGGCTGATTTTCACCTTCTTTACCTAACTGTGCAGGGTCAAAGCCTTGAATAAGCTCAATGCCTTGTTGTTCTAACTGGGTGCTCATTGGAGGGTAAACATTGGCATCGCTGCCGGTCACTTTATGGCCCATTGCGCGGGCAAGTAAGGCTAAACCGCCCATAAAAGTGCCACAAATCCCTAAAATGTGTACGTGCATGATTTCACTCTAATGATCCATTATATGGCGCTTATTCTAATCTATTGCGGCGCCGATTGTCAGTTAACAATTATTGAGAATCATCAATGGGGTTAGGGTTAATACAAAAAGAAAAACAGTCCCATGCTTAATACCGTGGTAAGCAAGGTATTGCGGGTAACGTAAGCCAATATCGTGGCCACCAGCGCACAGGTTAAATAAGGATTATGTATGCTAATGGCCAGCTCACCGTGTGGTACAAAGACAATAGGCGCTAATATGGCCGTTAATACTGCTGGTGCTGAATAACTTAAAAAAATGAGGGTGTTTTTACTTAACCGAATCGGGATTTTAGGCTCTAATAATAAATGCCGGCTAACAAATACAACCGCGGCCATCGACAAAATAATCAACCAAATCATAAAGACTTTTCCTTTTGCTCGCTGGCTATATTGTCACCGCCTTCGTTAGTGAGTTTAGCGTAAGCCATACCCGCTGCCATGCCCGAAATGGCGGCAATGAGTAGCCCTGCTTGAATCGCAAACACGGCGCACACGACCGCTAATGTGAGTGACACCAACACGCACACTAATATCGATGGTTTTTTTACTGTTGGCACCACAATGGCAATAAAGGTGGCGGCGATAGCAAAGTCGAGCCCAAGTTCACCCAAATTATCAATTGATTGCCCCGCAACAATGCCCAATAACGTGGCAATGTTCCAACCGAGATAGAAGGTTAACCCCCCACCCAGCGCGTACCAACGATCAAACTGATGTTGTGCGGGCTTATCGCCGCCATGGGCCTGGTTAGAGATAGCAAATAATTCATCGGTGAGTAAAAAGCCCAGTCCTAGGCGCCATTTAAGGGGTAACGGACTAATTTGGCTGCGCATGGCCATGGCATACAATAAATGCCTTGAGGTAATAAGTAAGGTGGTAATTAAAATGCTGCCGATACCAATACCCGCTTTTATCATGCCTAGAGCGACCAATTGCGCGCTACCAGCAAAAATAATGGCCGACATGGCTTGGCTTTCTACCGCGGTTAGGCCAACTTCTAATGCGAATGAACCGGCTAAAATTCCCCAGGGGATGACGGCAATGGTTAATGGCATCACCGCTAACGCACCCGATAGAAGTGATTTCAGTTTTGAGGATGTATTATTAATCGATTCAGTTGAGCTCACACTATCTCCTTATGCAGCCTCCTTATGCAGCACTCATGCGCGCTGTTTGACTTGAAGATTAGCGTAATCAGAATCACACAGTAAAGCCTTATCTATTCACTTTTAAGGCTGTACGATGTTGTCGCCTTGTCGTATCACGATGCACCAAAGATATTTTTGTGAGCCATATTATCTATAAAAAAAGCACACAGATAACAACAGATAAAGTATTGGAAAGACATAACATTAGATGGGATTTTTGCAGATTTTAATGCTAACGGTCCAGTGTATTAGGCCATGCTTATCTCGGTCGAGTTTATCTAAAAGCAACTCACTGATCACAAAATATAAAATGGCGTATATTCATATGAATATACGCCATTTTTTTATTAGGATTACAACTGGGTAAATTGCCGAATTAAGTTGTGATACACATTGTGTAAATTGTCTAATTCAGCGCGATCGGTTTTATTGGCGTTAATCAGCTTTTGAATAGTTTGATCAAGCTGATATAAGGTTTGGCGTAAGTTTGAATCTGCCACCATGCTTTGCATCCAGGTAATAGCTGCAACCCGCTGACCGCGAGTAACCGCGGTAACTTTATGTAAACTGCTTGATGGGTACACCACTGCATACCCGGCCGGCAGTTTAATTTGCTGCTGACCAAACTCGGTAGAGATAACCAATTCACCGCCGTCGTATTCTTCTGGTTCGCTTAAAAAAACCGTCATCGACACGTCGCTGCGAATGACCTCGCTAGTGTTAGGAATACGCATAATGGCGGCGTCGACATGGTAGCCGTACTCTTCAGTTTCACTGTAACGGTTAAAACACGGTGGGAAAATTTTATGCGGCAACGCGGCTGACACAATTTTAGGCGTGTCACCAATACGTGCTAATAACTGATTAGCCAGTTGTTGCACCTTTGCGTCTTGCGCATCAGCTTGATGATTCTGTTTAACAGACGCAGCCATGCCCATTGCCGTTTGACGACCATCGCCCCAGGGACATTGCGCTAGCTGCTGACGATAAGCGCTGACTTGCTCTTGATTGAGCACTTTTTCTATAACAACCACTGTACTTATCCTTATTAGAATGTGATCTATTTTAGGCTCTGTCACTAGGCTCAGTACAATGAAAATGACTGTAGGTATAGTCATCTACATCAAAGTCATTTGAAGCAGTAATGAGGGTTGTGACACAGCCCCGAAGGGCGAATTTATCAGCGCGTTCTTCTTTGTTAGCCTTTCTTAACGTAGCGCACTATGCCCTCAAAAGGCTGCCGCGAATACCACACTGATAACTTTCGCTAAAAGAGCACATTCTAATGCGGATAAGTATGGCTTCCAAAATCAAAAAACCAACGCTTAACGGGAAGTTAAGCGTTGGTGTTAACGGCAAATCACTCGATTAAAATTCGTATGTCATCGACAGTCTCGAATTACGCGCATCACCCAGGTACATAAATGCACCCGAACGGTATGCTGCTGTCCAATACTCTTCGTCCATTACGTTACCCACATTTAAGCGGAATGTTAAGGCTTCAGTGGCATTGTAGCTGGCAAATAAATCAACGACTTGATAGCTAGGTACTTCAATACTGTAACGCTCGTTGGTGGCGTCGTAACCTGCGGCAGTATCTGGTTGGCCACCGAACATGTTGCTCTGATATGTGTAGCTGCCACCGATAACAAATGATTCAGTTAACTGATAACGTAATTGCAAATACGCACTTTCGTCGGCAAAGTTACTTAACGTCAAGCCGACGTTAGCGGGATCATAAGACTCCAACACTTCAGAGTCCATTTTGGCTGCCGAGAATTGTATGCTTAGCTCGTCAGTAATGTTACCCACCATGCCAAACTCGATGCCTTTAACGCGGTTTTCACCTGTGTTTAGCGTGCCGAGGGTGGTATAACTGTCGCCAACGCTTTCCATCACGTCACTTTTAGTAATTTGGAAAATCGACGCTGAGAACATCATTTTATCGTCAAACAACATCCACTTGGTACCAAGTTCAATGTTTTCTACGATTTCAGCATCGGCTTCACTGGCTTGATCTTCAGTACCGCAAACACCGCCATAACCACAGTTGCCGCCTAAGTCAGACTCGCCACCATTAATGTTGGTTGCCGTGCTGTAGTTAGCATAAATATTGGCATCTTCAGACAGGTCGTAAACCAAACCGAAGTTGAAGTTATACATGGTGTCTGAATATTCATATAAGGTCTTGCTGGTTTGGTTGCTGTAGTCGAAGCTGTCGAGTCTTAAACCATAAAACATCGACAGTTGCTCTGTCAGTTCAACGTTATCCATCATGTATGCCGCCACCGTTTTGATGTCGAAGATGGCATCTGACTCGCCTTTTACATAACTGTACCCTATAAGCTGGCTGATATTATCAACGGTATTACCATTACCATCGATAATACAGTACGACTCAGACACGCTGCTGCTCCCTTTTGTAGAACAGTTTGTTGGATTGTTTTTGGTAATGTTATACACACCGTTATCGACATTTTCGTCAGTGTATTCCAAACCAAAGACTAGCTTGTTGTTAAAGCCAAAGATTTTGGTGTTCCAGAATAAATTGAGCTGGGTGCTAAAGTAGTCAACATCTTGATTACCCTGGTGAGTACTTAATTTCAGCGTATCAACACCTGGCGCGGTTGCATCGGTATCGGCACGAGTACTTCCACTCATACCGGTTGTAATGTAGCCGTTTTCGGTATGACCCACACGAGTCGCGTTATACAGGGTAATGTCACTATTAAGCTCGTATTCAGTACGCAGGGTAAAAGTGGTCACCTCTGAGTCTAAAAAGTCACCGTCTTGTGCATATACCGGAATATCTTCTAATGGCTTACGGGTATCTTTATCAAAGTAGCTGCCTAAATCGGGCACGTCTTCTGCGTTTAAGTGGTAAACGTCGGCGGTGAATGTCAGTGCATCGGTGGTTTCATACACACCCGATAACTGCACACCTTCACGTTTGCTGCTAATGCCTTCGCGGCCTGGCTTGTCTTCTTGTGCGGTTAAACCATTTAATCGTACTGCAACTTTTTCAGAGAGCGGTAAGTTATAGTCAATGGTGATACGGCTATGGTCGTCAGTGCCTACACCTAAATCGACACGGCCAAAGTCATACGCTACTGAGGCTTTTTTGGTGACGCTGTTAATGGCACCACCTGATGAACCACGCCCAGCAAAGGTTGAGCTTGGGCCTTTAGTGATTTCAACGCGCTCAGTAGCAAAGCTTTCACGGGTTGTCATGCCTGGGTCGCGAAGGCCATCAACAAACACGTCGCTGCGCGCTTCGTGGCCACGAATAATATAACGATCGCCAAAAGCATTACCGTTTTCGCCGGTGCCTAATGTTACACCCGCCTGGGCTGACAAAATGTCTTTTAAGTCGGTGTTGCCTGATTCTTGAATTTGGTCTTGGGTTAATACCGTAATAACCTGTGGCGTATCGACTAACTCAGCCAAACGGCGTTTGTCGGCCGAACTGTTAAACATGTAAACCGAATTTTGCACACCATGTACACGAATGCGCTCGATAGACTCGTCAGTTTCTGCTGGCTTACAGTTGGCTAAAATATCCTTATCGCAAGTTTCTTTAGTGGTGTCAGCGGCATAAACTGCTGGGCAACCAAACACTAATGCCGCGGCAACGGCCTGTGCACCTAACGACAACTTACTGTAACTGTTCGATTTCATGTCTAACATCATCCTATTATTCATTAACCTAAACTCGGAATAAGGGTTTAGGTTAATTAGCGTTTATGAAAGTTTGTTTATGTGACGCACTCTACATAAATACAATAAAGATCGCAAATGCAAATCATTATCATTTGTGTAAAGATTGTAATTTTAGGAGTGTATTTACGCTGCAACTGATGATAATTAACAACAAGGTAAAGATAACGTTGACACGAAAGCACTCAAGCACGCTGCCAAAAATGACATCAGCAGCGTAAATATGAGCGGAATGAGAGAGTAAAAAGTTGAATGGTAACCTGGGAAGAAAGCCTGTTAAGCCGTTTGATATAGCTCTAATGGCAAGCCATCAGGATCGCTAAAAAAAGTGTATTGCTTGTGGGTGTACTCATCGACTCGAATAGGCTCAACCTCGACACCATGTTGTTGTAAATACTGTACCACTTGATTGATATCGTCGACGTTGAAGGCTAGGTGTCGTAACCCTTGCGCCTCAGGAAAGCTCGGTCTTTGTGGGGCACCATTAAACGAGAACAGCTCAATTTGGCTACCGTCTGGCAAGGCAAGGTCTAAGTTATACCCAATCAACCTGAAGATGCTCGATTTCAGCAAGAATTTACACGCGTTTAGGCAAGGCATTGATTGCGGGTAATGGTTGTTCCCTTTCCAAAATCAATAACGCTGCATAAACGCGTGTAAAACTTGCCCTCTGGGAGTTTCACCGTGTTCCCATTACGTTGTTGCGCTAATTTATAAGGTACCTACATTACCGCATTAACGCGCCTAGTATTGAAAACACGGTGAAGCTCTGAAACACGTATCTTCAAGTTGATTGGGTATATGAATCGCGCGCTTGACGATAATTTTCGGCAATAATCTTTAGCCCCAATATTTGGGTATAAAACGCTTTTGAGCGAGGATAATCGCCACAAATGATGGCCACATGGTGAATGCCTTTTAGCATAACGCTCCTGTTTTTAATACACTTTGATAAATAATACGTTGATAAATAATACGCTAATAAATAATAAAACCCTGATAGCACGAGTCTATCAGGGTTTAACATTAAAAGTGGCTATCACTTAAGGCAACTAATGAGTTATCTCTAAGTTATCTCTAAGTTATCTCTAAGCAACCTACAGCATATTAAACGCCAACCGCACCGCCATCATCTTTGCGAATAATCACTGTTGCTGCGCGTGGACGAACTGTTATGCCAGCGGGTGTAGCTTCATCTGCTTTATCAGAATATGGCCAGTTTCCTGGATGCTGAATATTAGCAAAAATGGAAGTGTAATCAGGAGTAATCGCAAAACCGGTAACTTCACAACCGTTTGGCCCAACAAAGAAACGCTTAAGCTGAGTTTGATTGTCGGCACTCACGACTTGTTGGTTACCGTCGGCATCAACCATGGTTGATGGCACAATCGCGAGCATTTGGTCGTTGGTTTCTTCACCCACTTCAGAGGCACCATTATCGGTTTGCACCCATAAAATACCGCGAGTATCGAACGCTAATCCATCTGGGCTAGCAAACTGGTTGAGATCAGTTAAGCCCGATAAGTTAGTCGCGGCATCGCCATCATCTGGCGAACCAAAAACAAAGATATCCCAGCTAAAGTCAGTGGCCGAATCGCCTTCGTCCCAACGAATAATATGACCAAAGTTGTTATTTAAACGTGGATTAGCAGGGTTAGTGCTGTCGGTACGTTTACTGTTATTGGTAAGCGTCAGATAAACACTGCCAGTAAATGGATCCACTGCCGCCCATTCTGGACGATCCATTGGGGTTGCACCGACCAAATCTGCTGCGCCCGCTGTGTTTAGAATAATCTCTTCTAACGAACCAAAACTATCCGCTAGTGTCCCGCCGTCAGTTGTCATTCCGTCTAGGGTTAAAGGCAACCACTCGCCTACGCCATCTTCGCTGAACTTGGCCACATATAAGGTGCCGGCATTCATGTACTTGTCACCTACGCTTAAACGATTGCTGCTGTTGGCATCTGCTGCGTCCCATACTGCGTCAGACACAAACTTGTAGAGGTATTCAAAGCGAGAATCGTGACCAGAATAAAACGTCAGCGGCTTGCCTTCTTCAAGCTTACCAAACACGCAACCTTCATGACGGAAACGCCCTAATGCTGTGCGTTTAACCGCGCGAGAGTTCGGGTTGTATGGGTCAATCTCAACAATATAACCATGGCCATTGGCTTCGTTGCGGTAATCGTTAGCCGCACTTGAGCCGGTTGGTGTCATGTCAAAACGGGCAAATTCGTCTAAACGCTCATCGTCGTTACCGGCTAAATGGTTCCAGCCATAACGCGTGTCTGTGCTTGGAATACCAATACGTGATTGCGCTTCAGTCTTCTCGCCTTTATTCACAAAGTACTCTGGCCAGTTTTCTTCGCAGGTTAAATAAGTGCCCCAAGGCGTGTAACCGTTACCACAGTTGTTGAGGGTACCGCGCGCCTGACTTCCGTCTGGCGAGTAGCGTGTTTCAAGATACGAGCTGTACGCTAAAGGACCGCCCATATCCATTACGCTAGCACCGGTAAAGCGACGATTGTAGCTGTCGTTTTCAACCACTTGCCACATGCCTGATACCAGCTTGATGCGTACAACTGAAATACCGTGAGCATTGATTTCTTTACGCACTTCGTCAATCACACTGCGCTTGCCGTCGGTGTCATACGTTGGGCCTGTTGGGTGTAATGCACTTTGGTCAATGTATTCGTGGTTAATGCACAATAAGCCGTCATCACCAGCATCATTTAGTGGGAAAAAATGCATTCCATCATGATGCATACCCACTGAGTTAGCTTGGTCATCTGCGGTGTTGCTTCCGTCATCTTTCCAGGCTGCGGCTTTGGTATTGAGCGGCGTGCCCCAAGGTGCTAAGACATAAGCTGAATAGCCCGCTGGAACGGCCACGGCATCGGTTAGCGATCCCGGAATAGATTCAAAGCCTAATACTGCTGAGCTTTGTGTTGGAGCAGTAGGCGTTGTTGGAGTGGTTGGGGTTTCTGTGGAACTGTCTTTATTATCAGAACCACAAGCACTTAATCCGAAACCACCAAAAGCGGTCATGGCACTTAAGCCTAAACCACGTTTAACAAAATTACGACGCGAAAGGTGTTTGTCCATCACTTCATTGAAAGGAGTGTTATTGCTTTTATTAAAACGAATTGGGTTAAACGTCGCCTTGCTCATATAGTGTCCTTTAGTATGCTCACAAAATAACTGTTCAAATGTAGGTATGATTATTCGACAGTTAAGATAAGCAACTAATGTGACAACAAGGTTCAAAAAGTATGACAATAATATGGCAATTAAAAGACGGAAATAATATACCGATGCGCGACGTCCATAAGAAAGTCGCGCAAGCACAATTATTTTTTATTGCGTGACGGACGTTGGCCTAAGGCTTTTTTACGGGCTTGTTGTTTCAGCGCGCTCTTGGTGGTTTTACGCGTGGTAACAGCCATTTGGTCGAGGTCTGGCTCATAACCTGCTAACCATTGTTGCGGCAATCGGCGATCTAAAAAGGTTTCTAATTTTATCAGTAACGGCTCGTCATCGACGCTCAGTAACGTGATTGCCTGCCCCTGATTACCCGCACGGCCTGTGCGGCCAATTCGGTGAACATAGTCTTCAACCTGAAACGGTAACTCCATATTCACGACGTAATTCAACTCGTTAATATCTAGGCCTCTGGCTGCTACGTCGGTGGCCACCAGTGCGGTAAGCTCGCCACTTTTAAACTGGCTTAGCACTTGCTCACGCACTGCTTGCGACAAATCCGCATGAAATGCCTCTGCACTCACGCCCGCCTGTTTCATTTGTTTCACTAGGGCATCAGCACCTTGTTTGGTACGGCTAAAAATCAAGGCTTGTTGCCAATTCTCCACCTTGATTAAATGACACAACGCTGCACATTTTCGGTTGCCGTCGAGGTTATAAACGCGTTCAACAATACTCGCGGCGGTGGTGTTACGCTTAGCAACTTCGATGACTTTAGGCGATTGCAGTAAGCGTTTACTAAAGCTAAAAATACGGTCATCTAACGTGGCTGAAAACAACAGGGTCTGCCGTGTTTTAGGCACTTGTTTGAGTACATCGATAATCTCATCTTTAAAGCCCATATCAAGCATACGGTCAGCTTCGTCAAACACGAGATGCGTTAACTGCGACAGAGTAAGCGTTCGCTTACGCAATAAATCCAATAATCGCCCTGGGGTTGCCACCAAAATGTCGGTGCCATTGTTGAGCTGAGTAATTTGTGCGCCAATACTGACGCCACCATATACCATCACACTGGTAATGCCGCTGCCGTGGGCATATTGCTCAATACTGTGGTGAACTTGTTGTGCTAATTCGCGGGTAGGCACTAACACGAGTGCACGAATAACCTTGCTAATACTCTGCGGCTTTTCTTGTGTCTGAGGTGATTGTGCTTGTGTTGATATTGATTGTGTTTCTGTTGACAGTGCTTGTGTTAATTGTGATGGCGCATGCAGTTGCTGATTCAAAATTGATTGTAATATGGGCAGCGCAAAAGCGGCCGTTTTACCCGTGCCGGTTTGCGCACCCGCCATCACATCTTTACCGCTTAATATCACCGGAATAGCGCTTAATTGAATAGGTGTAGCTTGCTGATAATTTAATTCTGCTAAGCGAGTTAATAAGGTGGGATGTAACGATAATCCAGCAAAAGACATAAGCACTCCAATAACAAGAGCCGCTAGTATAAACCAGATCCATTATCGCAATCACGTAAATGATCGGCTCATCAATGCCATTTGCCTTCACCACACAATGTGAGGCAGCACACATGCCGCAAAAGGACTTTCTGCGCATCACTAAAAGCACTTGACTCACACAGGAAGAAGAATACAATTTAAACATGCAATATATTTATATGTTTAAGCAATTTAAATTATTTAAGTTATTTAAATTGATTTACGATTAGTCACTAACCACTTTATCACGAGGCATCACCATGAGTTTTTCAATTAGCGGTATTTTTAAACCAGCCAAACAAACAGAATCGGTTAGCCAAGTGACCCAAAAAGCGCTAGAAACTAATAGCGTTGAAGCGAAAACGACAACAACAGAAACATCACAGAAAAAACAAGGTAATGGCGGCAGTTGTTGTGGTGGATGCGGCGGTGCTGGTCATTAATCTTTAAGGCTATCGCGCTTAAATATTAATAAGTTATCTTTAGTAAACAGCGATGGGTATTGCGGCGTAACATCCACAAACCCATTAGCCTGAGCCACCTTTAACGAGCCTTGATTTTGCGCATCAATATAAGCGTAAACCGGACTGCTTATGTATTGCTGTAAAAACAACTTAAGTGCTTGAGTCGCAATCCCCTGCCCCCAGTATTTTCGCCCAATCCAGTAGCCAATAAGACGCACTTCTGGCTCATCGATTGTGGCTAATTCAAGATTTACCCACGACACCAAATGGCCAACCAACAAATTGTTACGCCAAATACCGATTGCGATACCTTGATCATTGGCAAAAATATTCTGCTGCCAATGCTGATAAAACGCCTCGCGTGTCCGTGCCGGGAAATCTGCCATATTGTTGGCGATAGGGTCATTTTGAAACTCAAATAATAAGCTTAAATCTTGTTCGCTAACGTCTTTAAGATAAATATTCATTGGGCTTCATTCACCTATAGGTTGTACAACTAAGATCATTTATATTGGAGTTAACGGCGTTATTTATAGCAAAGGAGATACCATGAAAAATATCAGCACTTGGCAATGGTTAGGTTTTGCAGGCTTAATTCCATTTATCACACTGAGCCTGTTGGCGTTTAACCATAGTGTGTTATCACCTGAGCATACCTTACTTGGCTTTATTAGTTACAGTGCGATTATTTTAAGTTTTATGGCGGGAGCATTGTGGGGCAAAGCGGTAGTATTAAATCTTGATGACAGTATCGCTAAATTATTGATTATCAGTAACGTTATTGCCCTAGGCTGTTGGATTGCACTATTAACACCGTTTGAATTGTCGGCATTAATCTTATTGGTCAGTGGCTACGTGTATTTATTGTATATTGAGTTTAAAGCCAAACAATTGTCTGCGACCACCCGCTACATTACCCTGCGTACCATACTCACCAGTGTGGTTGTTGTATGCCATCTAGTGGTGATGCTCAGCTTGTACCAATAATTCACTGGCCCAAACTCAGGATCAATAAAGCCCATGGATCATCCATGGGCTTTGAGTTTAACTGACTCTTTTAATCTACTACTTTAAAGTTTGAGCTATTGCTTTACCCAACAACGTCAATCGAGTGCGACAATCTTCAGCCTCTATTATACCATTTCCATTAATTATGTGACCAATCAGAGTCACTCAGATTGTTCAGTTTGAGGCGCATTGTTGAAATAATGGTTATTCCCTTCTAAGACAATGCAACAAAGAAATGAACGGTCTGAGTGTCTCCTGCAAGGCGGGTTTCTGTGCCTTCTATACTGCTTAATAGCATTTTGACGTACGACTGCATGGATGCAGGAGGTAGAGCAACGCAGGAGCTGTTGCCGAGAGCAACTATGTCTTCAATCCTATTACTTGCCTAGAAGGCACAGAATTCCCGCTGAATGACCAGATAATTAGTGGAATTGGTATTACAACCCTGGCTGGCACTGCTCTGTTTGATTAATCATTGGCGACAGAATTGGCATCATGCCTTTTAACACTTGTAATGGCAGTGCTGAAGTAAAGCTAAAATCATCTGCTTTTTCCCCTGGAACAAATGCCGTTAACGTACCAAAGTGGCGATCACCTAGGTAAAACACAAACGTTGCTGTGCGGTTAATTGCCGTTGATGAGACCTTACGCCCATTACGGATTTCGGTTGCGATGCGGTTGTCGCCGGTACCGGTTTTACCGCCCATAATAATCGCCTGGCCTTGACTGTCTAACAAGCTGCCATTGAGTCGTCTGGCGGTGCCATTTTGTACCACATTCGCAAGCGCGCGCTTAAGAGCCCTAGCCACTTCCTGATGCATCACTCGTGTGACCATTTGCTTATTATTGGCAAGCGTCACCTCATATGGGGTGTCTTTAGCAAATTGCAGTTCATCAATGCGCACGGTGGGGAAACGATAACCGTCATTTTGAATAATCCCCATTAAATCGGCTAGTGCTGCTGGCCTGTCGCCCGAGCTGCCTAACGCAGAACCTAACGATGGCACCATATATTCAAACGGATAACCCATTCGTACCCACCGTTGGTGGATACTTAAAAACGCTTCAACCTCTAGCATGACCTGGATCCGCACATCGCGGGCATTTTGATGGCGGGTTCTAAATAGCCAACGATACACCTCTTGCAGTTGAGGTTGGGCATCGTCTAATACCTGAGTTAAACCGGTTTCTGGGTAATCATTTAAATATCGTAATACCCATAATTCCAACGGATGCACTCGGGTAATATAACCCTGGTCGGCAAGGTTGAATTTTTCTTCGCCGTACTTGTTATACAGTAAGTTAATTTGTTTATCGGTAAAGTTTTTAGTCGGCAAACGCGCAGTTAAAAAGGCCTTAAGTTCGCGGGCACCGTCGTAGGGTTTTAAATAACGATACGCCGCCGTTAACTTATGTTCTTGTTGCGAGATCCCATCAAATAACACCTCTAAACGTTGCTCTGGCGCAAGCTGGCGGTATTTACGGTAAAAACGTTTTACAAACGAACTCCCCTCACGCTTAGCAAACGCTTTTAGGTATTCTTCGCGGCGAGGGTCTTTGTCATTGCGCAACAATTGCGACACGCTACCTTCGCTATTGTAACTACTGCTGTAGCTAACAATGTCGCGCATTAAGCGTACAAACGGTAAATTTATCGACTCTTGTAAGGCTTGATATAAGGTGGGTACGCGGCTGTTTTCTTTCTTATTAAAGTTATTAAATACATGCAGACCACCACCCGTGAAGAAGCGCTCATCTGGTGAAGCTGAATATTCACGTTGCAGCGCCGCGTCGAGCATACGAGTTAAATTACGGTCACGTGTGGTAATTAAATAATCCACCACCCAGCGAGTAATATGGTCTTTGCGCTCTACATCGACCTGGCGTAAATCGGCTACCGTCATGGCTGAGAAACGCTGTTGCAACTCGGCAATAATGTCTAGGTACGTTGCCAATACCCGCAGCTTAGCGGTAGAGCCGAGCTCGAGTTTACTGCCTTCGTTAATATCAAAAGGCTGATCAATACTGTCGGTTTGAATACGAACGCGGTTAGCGCTGTCGGTGCTTTCATATAAGGTAAAGCTGTATAGCACTTTATCGAGTTGCTGCGCAGACAATAAACGCTCGCCCAACAAACCAATGCGTTCGGCTGAACTGACATTTGCCAGGCTGCGTAAGTAATCACTCACTTTTTGTTGTAAGTCACCATGGTATGTACTGTTAATCGTTAAATCGTAACGGTCTAAGTCGAATAAATTAAGGTCTAACATGCCCGCTGTGCGAATGCGTACGGCGTTAACGCCTTTATTATTAGCAGGGTTAGTGCTTGCTAACTTAGTGGTGTTAAAGGTAAGGGTTTGTTCTAACGCCGACACCATTAACTGGGTTTCAATCAGGCCATCGCGGCCCAATAAACGTAAATAACTGTCAACCAACGACTCTAAATCATCATGGCCTTGCAATAAGTAATATGACGGACGACGCTGGGCAATCATTAACGCCACAATCTCTCTAAACACCTTACCGCGCTGCGCTGAGTTTTGTTGGGTATGACGGCTAAGCAGTAGCTGATTTGCCTGGGTAAAATCAGTTTTAAACCATGCCCATAAACCATCACCAATACCATGCACTTCGCCAAAACCGGGAGCCGACGATAACGGCACGGTATTAAGATAATCTTGCACAATCCGCTGGCGGGCATTAATGGTGCTTTCGCCCTGTTGATACACCCTTACAATAGCCGAACCAATTTGCAGTAACTTGTCTTTAATGCTTAAGGTTAGGCCATGATTAGAGTGCCTAAATTTTTCAATTTGGGTGGCTAACGTACTGCCACCGGCTTTAGACATGTCGACACCGGCAATTTCAGCAATTTGGCTGGCCGCGGCCAACACAAATCGAGGCCAATCGACCACAGGGTTGTAATTGGTTTCAGGGCTGAGCATTTCACGGTTTTCAATAAACAACAGGGTACTAATGACTTGTTGCGGAATATTGTCCTGGTCTTGATACACGCGTTTAGGGTATGAAAAATCAAACACTGTCATGTCGCGGCAGTCTTTAATTAATAAACCTGATTGGGCTTTTTCGTGATACGGCGGAAAAAAGCCTTTTTCGGTGTAATCCATCAACATCGGCGAAAACGCCACTTGCTGGGTAATTTGGTAATTACGTTCGATTAAGCGCTCAATTTTTTGCGGCAGTTGGCTATAGCCATGGCGGTCATCAAACGGGCCATATTTAGGGTAAATAACTGCGTCGCTACGATAGTCACGTAACTGATAGGTCAACTTAGTGGCGTACTGGTGTAAAAAGTACGATTGGTAATAAGAGGTTCTTACTTCAAACTCAACCAAATAGGCTGTCGCTAAAATAAAAATAATCAGTAACCAGCCAGCTTTACTTTTACGGACTTTAACCGGCTTTGCCGAAGACGCTTTAGGGCGGTAATTATCAAACTGACTTTCAGGATCAGAACTAGACACAAACACTCCAACTCACGCTTAACACCAAGATAATGCATTTTTTGTTTTCTGGCTGATATGATAACCAGATAGCATAGCCAATGAGGCTAATTTTATCAGATGGGCAAACTGATTAGATATAGACAAAATAACTAAATATCGTTTTTTAAGCCGTTAAAGCGTTTTTTGTCATAAACAAGGCAAAAACCGTTTTTATTCTGAGGAACATTTTGAATACGCATTCCCCGACATCAGCTCAACAACCGCATGCACCATTCATACGATTGGGGTTAGCAATGTGGTCGCAAAACCATTGGCAGCAAACCGTGTATGGCAATAATGACTCAAGCCAGCGTTTAGCCCGCTATGCTGACATCTTTAATACCGTTGAGGGCAACACTACGTTTTACGCCACGCCATCAGTTACCCAAGCCAAAATTTGGCGCGCAGCAGTCAGCCAGGATTTTAGATTTACCTTTAAGTTGCCCAAGCACATTACCCACGAACTAAAGCTGCACAACGCCGGCCCCGCGTTACAACAGTTTTTCTCGGTGATGGCACCATTACTCGACGTAACAGGTATGTGGAAAATTCAATTACCGGCCAGCTTTGGTCCGCAACATTTGCCGGTTTTAGCGCAATTTTTAACGCAAGTACCTCAAGGGTTAACTTATGGTGTCGAAGTTCGTCATCAAGCCTTTTTTGCCAAAGGTGATGCCGAACGCGACCTTAATCGCTTACTTATTGATAACCAATGCAATCGCATTATTATGGACACTCGCCCAGTATTTGCTGCGCCGCCCACCTCTGCTGCGGTGATTGATGCTCATCAAAAAAAGCCTAAAGTACCAGTACATGCCATTGCCACTGCGCAACATCCTGTGGTGCGTTTTATTGGGCACCCACAAGCAGAAGCGAATGTGCATTTCTTTAAAAACTGGCTTAAGCAATTGCCATTATGGGTGGCCGAGGGCAAACAACCTTATGTGTTTATTCACACGCCAGACAATCAAGATGCACCGCAGTTAGCCGTCGATTTATATCGGTTACTACAACAGCAGCTTCATGACTCAGCCACGCCACTGGCAAGCATCAACTTATTACCTCAACATCAAGACACCACTGCGCAACTGGGCTTTGATTTGTAATGTGACTTGAATGATTGATACATCAAGCTTTAAAGGCTTTGCCTTAAAGAATAATCAAAAAGTTTATGATATTATCAGCGCCGATCCAGCCTGCCATTGCAGCGCGTTTATGTTGATAAAGGAACCGCTATGAGTGAATCTGCAACCCGTTTAAATAAATACATCAGCGAGAGCGGAATATGCTCACGCCGAGAAGCCGATCGCTTCATTGAACAGGGCAATGTATTTATTAACGGTAAACGCGCAAAAATTGGTGACACCGTTGAGTTAGGTGACAAAGTGAAAGTGAATGGCCAGGACATTGAGCCACGTGACGAAGCCGATTTAGTGTTTATCGCATTGAATAAGCCTGTCGGCATTGTCAGTACCACCGAAGGTACTGAGCGCGACAATATTGTCGACTTTGTTAACCACAGCGAACGGGTATTCCCCATTGGGCGTTTAGACAAAGATTCACAAGGGCTAATATTTTTAACTAACAATGGTGATTTAGTTAATAAAATCTTACGTGCGGGTAATAATCACGACAAAGAATATGTGGTTACCGTAAACAAGCCTATCACCGATGATTTTATCAAAGGCATGTCTGCTGGCGTCCCAATACTGGGCGTAGTGACCAAAAAGTGTAAGGTTGAGCAAGTCTCACCTTATGCATTTAAAATTGTGTTAGTCCAAGGCCTTAACCGCCAAATTCGCCGCATGTGCGAATACTTTAACTTTGAAGTCACTAAGCTTGAGCGCCAATCAATAATGAATGTGTCGCTTAAAGGATTACCGATTGGTGAATGGCGTGATCTAGACGAGCAAGAACTCAGCACCTTAATGAAGTTGATTGAACACTCGTCATCTGAAGTAAAAAAAGCCCCGCAAAAAGCCAAGAAAAAGCCTCTCAAGAGTATGCGCGACACCATTGAAGGCCCAGAACACTTTATGCAAGGTCGAGGCAGCAAGCCTAAAAAACCCGCCGCAAACAAGGGCAAACCTAGCCATTCACGCAAACCTAAACGTTAACCGCCTACAGCACAAAGGGTATATCGTAAAGAATGGGTCTTGAATAAAAAAACACCCATTTTACCGTATGCAACAGGATTATAATGTTGTACTATATCGCCCTGCTCATTTAAACAGCAAAAAACGACCTCAAATACAGCGTGTAAACATGTACTTACGCTGTATTTGTCAAGTTCTAGCATGAGCATAATGTACAGATGCATTTTTTTAATTTATCTTACTCGGCTCATAATCTGCACAAATTTAAATGCAAATAATGTGACAAGTCCAGGCAAGATGAGAGTTAGCGCCAAAAATAAAAAATGAGTTAACAGTACGCAACTTTGATAACTAAGCGATGCCACTTTATGCATAACAGGCAACCGCGAGGCTCAAAAAATACCGCAAAGGGATGCTGTATTTTTAAACAAGGAAAGTAACATGCTCACTAAACACCTGCTTATTCTCGATTTCCCTCTACATCTGCAAGAGCCATTTCAGCATCTTGCAAATCTCATAGAATGCAATCTCATTACATGCAGTTCAAGCTGTGCATCTGCTGAGTTGTCGACGATTGCGAGTATAGAAAATAGCACCGCGATATTGATTCATTACCTTGAGCACCCGCTACAAGAGATAAGCTATTTATCTGCAGAATTGTTTAAGAGTCATTTGCATATTGCCTATTGCCCAGCGTTAAACGTAGAGCTCGAAGTGATTCTAATCTCTTCTGGATTTCATGCGGCGATGAGCATCGACGCAAGCCTGGTCGATCAAATACAGAGCATAAACAAAGTACAAGATGGCGATATTAGCTTTAGCGATAAAGCCGTATCTAAGTACATTTTGCAAAAAAAACGAGTTCCGTCGTCAGGAAACCGCGCTAAAATTCTTGCGGTGACCACAAAAAAAGAACAACAAATTCTATCGCTTATACTGCATGGACTCACTAACGAAGAAATGGCCAAAGAGCTCAACATTTCCGTTAACACGGTCAAAATGCACGTGCAAAATATTTATAAAAAAACCAAGATTAAAAGTCGAGGTCAGTTATTTGCCTACGCGGCAGGTTAACCATCTCTATTTATAAAACCGCATCAATACTGCATTCTGGACACGTATTCACTGGATAAAAGTGAGTTGACAGATGTATTACGATGTATCACGACACTGTGCGGTAATCAACATATCGGTGAAAGCACAGTCACAATCCAATGTAAGGACACATTAATGCACCATAAAAGTTTATTAGCCATTTTAATCTCTGGCGCACTATTAGCAGGTTGTGGATCATCAGACGATGACTCAACTACAGACACCACCCAACCAGATGCAGGTACACCAACTACCCCTACAACGCCACCAGTGTCTGAATATAACCATCAAATTGCTGGGTTAGCGGTTTATCAAGGCGCATTATCTGGCGCTACAGTGTGCGCTGATTTAAATAAAAACTTAGCTTGTGATAGCGATGAGCCATTCGCAATTACCGATGCTGAGGGTAACTATCAATTAGAGTGGACAAGCGAAGTTGAAACGCCAGACTATTATTTAGTGGCTAACTGGCAAGCGGCGGCAGCAACACAAGCAATCCAGGCCCGCTCTTTAGCGCTTAAGGTTAAAAACCCGACTAACCGAGCAACACCCAAATCGATTGTTGATGATGCAGGACAAGGTACATTAATCGCAAGCCCTCAATATAATGGCGCGATTAACAACCTGACGCATATCAAGCAGTCTCGCGTGATAGAAATGATGAATCAAAATCTGTCTGACAGTGAAATTAATCAACTATCAACCGAGTTAGACGCACTATTAGCTATTTTGTATCAATTAGATGTAAATACGCTGTACTCAGTTTCTGCTGAAATGTCAGCCAATGCTAGCTTTACGCGCATAGACTATGCCATTGCTTATTTACAGCAAGTCATCGCGACTCAAATACCAAACTTAATTGCAGCAGAAAAAATTCTTGCAGCTACGTATGCTCAACTTTGGCAAATATTAAGTGATAGCGGTCTTTCTATCGAAGAGTTTTTCTCAGATGACGCCTTTACTTTAGCCGCTAACATTCTCTTTAGTGACTCAGCCATCGCATTAGGATTTACAGAATTACCTATCGATTCTCGTATTCTGTCACAAAATGATTGGGATATTGTGCTTGGTAATATTATTAATGATAAAGGTTTCACTAATACCTTATCGCTATCGTTACTGTCACAGTTCAGTACATTCTCACTAGACAATGATGAGACAGGGAAGACAGTAATAGGGTCAACCTCTATTGACGGAATAGGGTATGTTACCGAATTTCCTAAAGATATAGATGAGCAAGAAGTTGAAATAGAATGCTGGAACACAACCCATAACGGTTGGTATACCATTGCACCATTGCCGAAGACTGAACCGTTTATAGAAGGTAATAGTTACAAAACAGTGTATGACTCAACAGATGTTAATGTCACAATTAATGTAGAAAAAATACTCACACCAAGTGATAGCTGGAGCTCAATACTTAATATTATTCCTGAAAGTCTTAAATTCAACACGATTAATTGGCCACAAACATTATATTCTATAAACGTATCTCAAGAAGCTGATGTCATGTGTCGTGAAGTCAATAATTATCAAATCTACGACCTTCCTGATTATGAGACAGCTGATATGATCACAGTAGATGATGTCGCTAGAGCACAATTTGATAGTTTATATCCAGAGTTTATCATCGTCGATGAGCAACAAAGTAAGATCACTCTGCTTGATATTGACCTGCAACCAGAAACGACATTTACAGTAGAACGCAGCATGAGTCCAAGTAGTCAGCCATTAATTATTAGCACTGAGGACGCTATAAATGATGAAGTTGCTGAGTACATTCTTCCTACATATTATTTAGTTGCAGATCAACAGTTAATTGAAGTCAATTTAAATAAAGCTTTCAATACGAAAGACGCAAATAATCAACTGATGTTGACTTATGACAATTCAGAACGCTTTACCCAAATATTATACAATCATCTATTGTCACTAAAAACAACACCATAAGAAGCTTATAGCTTACCCGCAATGTAAAAAACCATTAGCAAAAGCTAATGGTTTTTTATCAAGCAACAAAAAACTAGCCCGCTTTAATCATATTACCTTCTTTATCCTTAAAGCTACCAACAGCGATAATGATAAAATCAATCAATGACCATATGCCTAAACCACCTAAGGTTAACAACATTAAGATACCGGTACCAATTTTACCGACATAAAAACGATGTGCACCAAAAACACCCAAGAAAAAACACAGTAATAGTGTTGGCACAAAACCTTTATCGCTTAATTGAATCTCTGACATTGTAATCCCTTAATTAAATTTTTTGTCCCGGATAGGTAATTAATTTACCTTGTCCATCTTTATAGTTTCCAACCAATAGTATAAACGTCACGATCACAGTATGGATAACATCAATAATAAATAGGCCCAAACCAATCATAAATAGCGAAAAGTCATCAGACTGCATCAAACTAATACCTACAATCGCTAAAGCTAAATCAAATGCACCATGAGCCATTCTTCCACAATAAAAATGATGAATGCCCAATACGCCAAATATTCCAGATAGAATCACTGCTACTGCATACTTTTTATCCGATTTAATAACCTCTTGCATATTATCCTTAATATTTTCGAGATGAATAAGTTGTTAAATATATATAAATTAACAACTTAATACAACCTTAAAAACTGATAAGTGATTGATTCAAAATAAACTAAATTAATCCTGACAAGCAAAACATTGCATTATTACAAAAAATCAACACTTCAAAAAATAAAATGGGCAATGTGATAGTCGTCAACCACATTACTCATTTTCTAGTGCTTGCATTCGTTCAACATCTTCTTTGGTATAACCCATCGCATCAGAGATGTAACACATCTTCACCAGTTGGAACATTTGCACCAAACCACTCACCTGCCCTGCGTGCATTTGTAAGTTTAATACTGCCATTGTAGCAGCCATTTCATCACCTGGTGCGACCGTACTGCTTAACTCAGATAAAGATTGATTCTTAGTCGCCACCTCATTAATAAGCTGATTATATTCAGTGACGTTTTCAGGTGTATAACAGGTAGAGGTTTCAGGTAATTGCGCTAAAAACTGCTCATACTCTTTGACAAATAGCTTAGCTTGCACCAACGTCTGCTCGCCGAGTGCTTGTAACTCTGCAACCTTACCACTTTGAAATACTGCGGCAGTGTTACCCGACGCCACGAGCTGATTAAACTCTTGCATCAATACTAATTGCTTGTCGGATAAGACTTTTGCATCTTGTGCTATTGGTTTAGTTTTGGCTTCAAATGCATCAATAGCGCCTTGATTGCTCGCCAATGCAGCAAAGCTCATTGTGGTAATGGCTGTAGTCATGGCCACCAACAAGCTGGCTTTTTTAAAAATATTCATCGATAACATCCTGTAATTGAGTTAAATAAGTAAGTAAATGGTTCCAGTATTCTGATTCAGCGTTTCAGATATGGCATTAACCAACTATGAATGGCATAGCTGTATTCTGTGGGTAATCTAAAAGCTAACCATTCTGCACCTAGCCGAGTCACTAAATACGTATTTCTAGTAATGTTTACTACGCCAATAATATCTGAACGTTTATAGGTTTTCTCGTTAAATGCACCATGTTTAATAATCAAAGTATCATTATAAATTCTGAGTTTTGTCCCTGCTGCGCGGTAAAGAAATACCCAAGAAAAAAAGCCAATCAGTAACGCTGATAAAGTATATTGAATAGGCAAGGATACATAGGGTGTAAAAACGGATTCAGAAAAGAAAAATATAAATATCGAAATAAAAAATGATATGCCTATGGTACTCATCGCAAACAGCCAAAATCTTAATGATGTAAAAGGCATGCCGCCTACAGTCAGTTGCTGAAAGCCAGATTCGCGTACTAAACCACCTATTGGAAGTGCAGTGGGCTTATGGTCTTTTAATAACCCTTTAGTACTAAATTTATGCCTTTTATGCTGAACAACTAATGCCAAATCGGTATCAAAGTGTTTTTCAAAAAACATCACGATATTGATCATGGTTGAAACATTTCTGATAGTGATATGCCATTCAGGGTAGCTATAAAACTTAAGCGCATAATGATGCGTAACGCTTTGTTGACGATCAAAAAAAGCGTTAAATTCACCGGTAATAAAACCAGACATTTCGAGTAATGAAAGATTGCTATTAGTCACAATCTCTTTTTCTTTGGTTATACCAAACCAGGACTTTGTTTTCACCACCTCTTTACGGGTCGCATCAATCGTTAATCGGTTACGCTTAAACATAGGGAAGAATAAACAACTGCCGACAAGGGCTATAATGAGTGGCATGAATATCTCGCCCGTATCTTGGTAGCCAAACCAGCCTAAATAAATAACACCTGCCCCCATGGCGGCCATACCAATACCAAAAATAAAGTCGATAATGCCACCAGTATCTTGCAGCACAATGCAATCATCTGTCTGCTTACAAATTTTATAACTCATAAATCCCTTTAATATTTTTTAGGCATTAAAAAAGCAAAGCCCTATTGATTTAACAATAGGGCTTATTTACTTAACTAAGGTTTTTGGGCTAAGTACCAACGTTTATCCTCAAATTGCTCAAAAGAGCACGAACTACCGCGGTAACGCTTCATAACACCCGCTTGATATTTTATGCTTATGCTTTTAACTGGATGACCTTTATAAATTGATTCCCTGAGCTCATCATCTATCTCAAAAAAATCATATTCCGTTAATGGCTCTGCACCAAAACGTTTTAGGTGTCCATCTGGCCAATCTTTCTCAAGCATCGCCTCCATTTTTTTCATCGATTTAGGTAATAAATGAAAGAATAACTCAGGATCATTTTTCAGATAACTATTGACCATATAGCCTTTGCAGACGGCCTTTAGGTTCGCATCTGAGCCATCTTCAATTCCCGCGAAGCGCTCCAAGGCACTCGCTGAAATACTGAATAACATTATGCTACTGATGGTTATAAGGCTTACGATTAATCTCATATTAATCTCCATTTAAATAGTATTAGCTATCACTTTTACAATGAAGAAAATAAAAAACTCTAATATGACAATCTGTCATAGTCATTATGCTACTCATTTTTATTCTTATACCAAATAACGAATATAAAGCGAGTACAAGCCAAAGCCTGTCATGCCAAGTAGCGCGACAACTATTGGTATGAGTATGTAAAATCGCCACACCGCAGCTATTTTCGAAATTTGCGTCAACGTTGCACTATACCCGAGTTGGCACAGTGCAATAACAAATTGATTACTATCAAACGTTTGCCCTGCTAACACAATGCTTTCACCGTTACTCACATCAATGTTGACTCTAAATACAAAAGGTCGCCTATATTGCCTCCGGGTACTGTCACCATCGCCAGCTTTATACCAATTCCACTCAATATTGATTGATTTAATCGCAGATTTTTCTATCTGTCTAACTTGCTTGTCCTCAAAATATACTCTTGGAATAACAAGTGAATTTTCGCTGATAACAATTTCATTGGGAGATGATATACCCTGTGTATAGTGCTTATCGCAAATGAGCTTTCGCCTTACAGCAGATACCACTCCCCCAAATAGTGCAACCACGGTGGCAGCTACGATATTTTGGCTAGAATAAAGGATAAACAGAGCAACCATAAAACTGATATAGCTTGAAGCCCAGACTTGATGAAAGTATTGCCGAGGTAAAGGCAGCATAAACAATGTGACGGGGTATTGTAATTTTATCGGGTCGTTAAATAACTTAATCCCAATAAAGGCTTTTACGGTATCTTGGTCGAGCGGAACTGAACTAAAGGTTGGCCAATCTTTACGGCTAACGCTATCAAATTGACCTACAACATTAATCCCCTGCGACATTAACTCTTTTCGACATTGTTGCACCAATGCGGGCAACTTATGTTGCTTCACTTTTAACGATATTGATATCGGTTCAGGTAATTGAGCTTGTTCACTCTCTTTAACATGCAAAATCACTTTATAAGTATTATGTACTTCTTTTAACTCAATATTTTTTATTACTGAGTAATCTACATTTTGTTGTTGAAGGGAATAAATGGATTTCCCGCCTAACTTGAAACCATGGAACTGTATTAACACCTTACGTGAGGTATCAAAACACCATCGACATTGATAACTAAAAGCTATCAACATCAACAATATACTGAGCATTAAACGCCCGACAGTTTCAGCCGAAAAAGAAAAAACACTTACCGCTAACACCACATAAACTAGATTAAAGCATATAAAAATCCACTTTATTTTTTCAACGGCTGACACGATTGAAAATGATGACGCGGTAATCAATAACGTCCCTGTTAACTTGTTAAACATCCTATCCCTTAATCGACTTCACTTTTCATTTTGCTGAAGAGCTTATTAATATTCTTAATGTTAACGAGCTCGTAGCTTCCAATGATTACCTTCTAAGCGGGTAAATGTACAACCTGAGTTGCCATGGCCTTTGCCATTATTGTATGAATATATGTAATCGACACCAGCAAAATTTTGGTCTTCTAAGTTCACTATGACAATGCTTTCCAATGTATAAGCCTCTTCACCGACTTCTCGCTCATACTTCTTTACGTAAGTAGAGAAACCTTTAGCTAAATGAGGGTGCTCATGCAATGACGGATCGATAAACGTTTTGAACAACTCAATATCGTTGGTTTTTAGTATTTCCCTGTAAATCTTACATTTATCAAGAAAAATATTATCAGTATTACTATTCGCAACAAAATTATAATTACTATCGTCTGCATATGATTCATATGACAAGCTAACTAACAAAGCCAATATTAGCGATTTAACTACAATGTTCATGATTATTCTTCCTTGATTAACAAGCACCTAATGACAAACCAAGAACATCACTTATCATTACTATTTAGAAAGTAAGCATCATAAGTAATGTGTATATGGTTACCATTTATTATACTTTTACTATGATCTAACTGTTTAATCTTATTACGATCAGATAACATTGTTCAACCACTAGTCAGTGGATTATCTTTGGTTGTACCTCATTAATCTCAACAATTTACATATCATTTTATGTTCATATTAGCGATTTATTCTGTTCAACATCCATCAACATACACTACAGGGAGTTGATATGTTAATGGCCAATAACTTTGGGTGGCATGTTTTAACTTCGACGTTTAATGCTGGTGTAATCAGAAGTTTCTGGAGTTGCTGCCATCTTGGCACGAATTGGGTTTAAATCCACATAAGCCATACAGGCTAATACTGCGGCTTCATCAAGCAGTGCTTGGGACTTAAAACGCCTTCCCACAAATTTATCGGGAATAAATTTGAACAGCTTTAGCTGGCCCGAAGGGTGAGTGCCATGGATGGCAACGAATAAAATCTTCCGGTACATTTATCTTCTTTATTGACCATTCGAGCGATTGGCTCACTCAAGGAGCGCATAAACCAGCTGATATCAATTAAGCGTTTACGGTATTCAGTAATGCATTCATTAACCGTTTGAAGCTCAAATGAGTTTAGGTCCTCACCTTTAACAAATTTTTGTGCCAGTAATGTACCTTTAAAGCCTTTGTGCCATTGAATTAACAATTCTTTATCTGACCAGCATTTCGCTTTTTCTGCATCAACCTTTAATACCACATGCAAGTGATTACTCCCTGTTCATTACAAAGAGTGCGTAGGCACAGATATCTATGGTAAAGATGGTGGCAAGCTCAAGAATACGAGCATCAACCCATTCGCGTCGATGTTCAAAGTTTCCGCCTGTTGAGTTATCAAAACCGCACAGAAAAGCCTTACGGACTAATCGCAAACAGCAGTGACAACTCTCTATTTTCAAGAGAAGGTGTGTCATCTAAGCTAACAATTGTCTGTCTTGGTCTGGCCATCTTCAAATACCATTTAGGAAGGGTAAATAAAGCCTAGTTTATTGCTTGATATTTAGCCAAAAATCATGGATGGCCATGTTGTTGCCAAAAATTTTGGGTGGCCATGTTATTTTATTTGTTATTTTATTTTGGGTGGCCATGTTATTTTCTATGTTTAATTTATCTTCAAATACCATTTAGGAAGGGTAAATAAAGCGTAGTTGAGTGTTCAATATTTAGCCAGTAAATTGGGATGGCCATGTTAATTACCTATGTTATGTTATTTTTATATTGTTAAAGGAGTCATCAGCACAACCATAAGGATTGTTAATGCGAAATGAGCCACTACAGGGAATGCTAAAAGCACGATTTTAAAAATATATTTAGCAGAGCAATGTCGTTGAATAATTTTGACTGGGTAGTCAAAATATACCATTAAATAAAACATATGTTTCAGTGGGTAATGAAGGACGTCTAGCTTTAATGACTTACCTGATACTAGGCAGATATGGGTTTCGTAAATGGTACGAGTGGTTACCCCCTTGTTGGTTTGCACCCAATACACAATATCTATACCGCTGATATCTGTTTTTGCTAGCTCTAATTGACCATTTGGCTCATTTACTAGACTGTTGACAGGTAATGAAATTCTGTCGTTATTGATGTGTATCTGTTGCGTACCATTCAATTTGTATTGACGCTTGATTAAGTAATGTCTGATTATAAAATGCCCCGGAACTAGGCACACATTGATAATGACAAGTGCCAGTGGCACTGTCGGGAAGTGTGGGTATAACGCAATTGCACCAGGAGTGATAAAAGGTAATAAGCCCATTAATAGTAAGCCCAAAGTTAGCAATAACTGCGTAGGCATATATAGGGGATAGAAAAAAGAAACCACTTTAAGCGACATATCGCTAGTGGAACTAATAGTTTCAATCCCTTTAAAATTAGTTGTTTCAAACCAAGATTTGTCATTAATAGTTAACTTTTCTTGCATACTCTCGCCTTTGCTGCAGTAATCCAATGGATTACTGCAATGCCATATTTAATATTGTGAGTCTAAACTGAGGCTAAACAGAGTCAATATAGTTGTTCGCAATTTAACGCTTTATAACAAGTTAAGCAGATACCAATTATCTTCCACTAGGGCGAAGCGGCAATGACCGCCACCGACTTCCTCTTTATTGGTTTGGGGGTTAATTGAGTCAAAATGGTAACCTATCCAGAGTTGAATGTTATGATCACGACGCTTTGCTTCAGAGCTTACACTATCATTATTTGAGTTTTTAGCATTCTCAAAGTAAAAATTTTCGTAATTGATTAATTTAAAGTTCTTTATTCCTAAATAATCTTTTGCATAGTATTCATCATGTGTTTTTTTTAGATGTTGTGCGACTTGTGCATCCGTTACTGAAATAGGGTAAAAAATCGTTTTAAAAAGTGCAACATCTTGGTTTTTTATGACATCAACGGCTTTCATGCAGTTGGCTTGTGGTACTGAGATATCAAGTTCGGCAGGAGGAGCTACGAATACTAGTTCAGAGGCGATAGTATGACTAGATAATAGTATTAGTGCGGCAAACAACAATGGTTTTAGCATTTAACGTCCTTATTAATAAAATATGTTAATTGAATAGTATCAAAAAAGCGCCCATAAGGGCGCTTTTTTTAGTTTGTGGTTACCGGGCACTCGGTTGTATCTTCGGCACTTTCTTGTTGCAAGATCATAGGAACACGCAGAGCCTGCTTAGGTGACTTTGTCACTTCGGCACCACTCTCTACGGTAATTTGATACCACTTATGGGTGTTAGGACATAAATCTCTGCCTGTGAGCTCATCACCCGTTACGGAAGTAACATCTCCAGCGAACTCAATATAATAAGTTGCAATTCCATCATCTGCTCGAATACCGGTTAATTGTACAGTATGGCTGCCATCTTCTAATGATATATTCAGCGGGCCAACTTTCCGTTCAGGCTGGTTGTTGTCATATATCACTTTTCCATTAACTAATAATTTAAAAACATCATCGTTAAAGTTGCCATTATCACCAAAAGTAATTAAAACTTGGCCTGGACCAGAAAACGGATATTCGTTACTCAGCAATTCAGCAACCTTAACCGTTATAAATCCTGAAGAAGCACCATCAGGTACCACTACAGTTAGAACCAACAACAATGCCACCCATTTTTATAATGAAATAACTTACTGCCTTTTCACTTGAATTACGATAGCCTTTTATGACTATACAAAAACCAAAATACATCCTTTTAAACAGTAAATAAGTTTTTAAACTTGATAATCAGCTTATAGACCAAAATGAAGGCAACACTAGCTGATTGATACCAACCAAAGTGTAAAATACATTATAGTTTTCTCGATATTAAGCCTTAAGCACACAGCCAGCGCTGGCAATTTGAAGCGCCTTGTCGTCGTTTTCGGTCTAAATGTTCACAATAGTCAGTTAATGCAGGTAAAGCCCCTACTGCGCCTTTGAATAACGCGCCAAACTCGGTAGTAATTTTTAGCCAGTTCTCGGCCGGGATGTTGAGTTTATTAAGAATATCTTGGCTGCTTGAACTAATGGCACCGCGTTTATCTTGTCGAATAATACGACCCGTATCTTCCACCAGCACGATATAGTCTTTTACACTGAACATTAACCCATTAGGTATGTTTAAGCGCTCATTACCCACAAAAGGCAATAATTCTGTTGGTTGCTCACCTTTTATCGCTGAATTTATTCGACGCTGAATACTGGTATAGCCTGAGCTTTCGGGTGTGGTGGCCATTTTGGCGCGAATAGGATTCAAATCGACATAGGCCATACAAGCTAATACAGCGGCTTCATCTAATAATGCTTGTGATTTAAACCTACCTTCCCAGAAGCGACCTGTGCATTTATCTTCTTTATTGGCCATTCTGGCTATGGGCTCACTAAGCGAGCGCATAAACCAGCTGATATCAATCAAACGTTGGCGATATTGGATGATGCTGTCATTTACAGTCTTTAATTCAAAATCATTCAGGTCTTCACCTTTTACTAACTTATGTGTCAGTAAGGTACCTTTAAAGCCTTTGTGCCACTGAATCAGTACGTCTTTATCTGACCAGTTTTTTGCTTTATCTGCGTCCACTTTAATCACTACATGCAAGTGATTGCTCATGACAACATACGCACAAATATCAATGGCGAAAATTGTCGCTAATTCAAGAATACGAGCATCAACCCATTCGCGTCGATGTTCAAAGTTTTCGCCTGTAGAGTTATCAAAACCGCACAGAAAAGCCTTACGCACCACACGCGAACAGCAGTGGTAATAAGGTGTATCTTCTAAGCTAACAATTGTTTGTCTTGGTCTGGCCATCTTCAAATACCATTTAGGAAGGGTAAATAAAGCGTAGTTGAGTGTTTAATATTTAGCCAACAATCTTGGGTGATGAGATGGACGCTCCCTAATACGGCGTCAATGCGCCAAACTGATGTTGAACCATACAGTTACTTAAGGAGCGTCCACCATGAAAGTTACCACTATTGCGATTGATTTGGCAAAAAATGT
>NZ_JBOZPS010000028.1:0-32774 GCF_050849305.1 Shewanella sp. MF05960
GAAATTCTCTTTGAAGTGGTCAATATGCATGGTGTGCTCCCGAAAAAAGGGAGTATAAGATCATAGCGAGATGTTAACGTCAAATAGTGCGTTAAATTGTTCAAAAAACATTCACGATCTCGCCCTGCTTATTGCATAAAGCTACAAAAAATTATGTTAGTTACTAACTTAAGTTAACTTAGTTGAATTTTATTGACGCTTTAGCATCAAAAATTTGCAAGAATTATTTTATACATTGTAATTTTATCGATTTACTCTTGTTAAAAACCAACAGTTCTAACCACATACCTAAGAAGCAGAAAATGACAGAAATTGAATATAAAACATTAAAAAAAATGACCATCCAACAAACTGGAGCCAATGACCCAGAAACTCTGACTCATTTTGCTGAAATGATGAAAAAACAAAACAATTTAATGAAGTATCTTAGTATTCTTCTTATCCTTTGCGGTATTCCATTAAGCTTAATTTTCTTTGGTATATTTTTTGTTCTTGGTGGGTTTATTCTTTACTTTTTCGTTTATCGTAAAAATTTAAAGAAATTCAATCAATTCATTGAGCACATTAAAAATGATAAAGAGTTTCACGCTGAAGCGGTTGCGGCTAAAGCGGCTAAACTACAATCGCTTTCAATGGCCTAGTTAGACATTAATATTTAAAGGCAATCTTAGGATTGCTTTTTTAATTCCTTGCAGAAAATAATGGATATTTTTTAATTTATTCATTAAATCTACATCATGTCGACATGTAATGGTCAAGTATTTCTGGAGAGATTTTAAGCCGCTTTTTTTAACTCATTATATTTTTGATGTGGCGTCTTATAATCTATTGCTGAATGTCTGCGTTTGTAATTGTAGAACTGGATATATTGCTCAACCACACTGACTACAGAACTGTAAGTTGAATCACCCATGCGGATTAGGTTTTCCCTATTTTGATTTGAGCTAGTTAAGATTAATCGATCCGAACAATTTATACGCAATTATGATTAAAAATTTATATGCACAAAATAATACTTTTAAAAACTCATAATTATTGACTTTTTTTAACTTCAGGAATAAAGTCAATCTTAGTTAGCAATTGCAGAATGTGAAGGCGTGAAACCATGCAAGCTAATGAATTTAAACGACTATTATATCTATTTAATTCGAGAGTCTGGGTTCAAATCCCTATCCCTCCGCCACATTAAAATAAAGAGGCCCGCTATTTATAGCGGGCCTTTTTATTTGGCGAAAGATAGCACTTTGAACCCAAGGGTTCCTCTTTATTACAAGCAAGCTATCCCTCCGCAAGAATTAAGACCAATACGAAAAAGTATCATTAGGCATCGCAGATTAATTTTGGGTGTCTTAATTAAAGGGCTTGAAAAACCACCATCTTCCTTGTACTTGATTGATATCAAGATTTTCTGCTTTGTTGAATTTCTTAGATGACCATAAACCACTCATTTAACGATAGTATTTTAACCATATCGATAACAATTGATGAGTTGATCACATCGACCGTAACCCTCGCCAAAGCCATGAAAACGAGTTATGTTATTTGTTCAAGAAATGGGTGGCATCGTTTTTTCAATAAAAAGGCTCATCAGAAATGATGAGCCTTTTTATTGGGCGAAAGATAGGATTTTGGACCCACGGGTGCTTATTTCATTACAAACAAGTGTAATCGCTTCAATTTATTGCATTTGGGTTGCTATTAGTGAGGACTTGAGCGGACTGATTGAGCTTTAGTAGGGCGTCAATGTGCAAGCTCACGGTATCGAGTATTAGTCCTTCCCAATGAGCGTTATCGATTTCTTCAGCGATAGCGTGGTGCATTAGCCCCATATATCCATGCACAATTGACCATACCTGTAGGGTCGTATTGCGTTTTTGCTCAAAGCTTGCGGCTTTGGGTAATATCGTTTCGATGATCTTAGTGGTTTGCAAAAATGCTTGTACGCTAGACTGCTTGGCTTCATCAGAAGGGCAGTAATCAGCGACGCTTTCGCCAAAAATAAGTAGGTAGTGCCCGCGATATTTTACCGCTGTTTTGATATAGCCTTGGGTAGCTAGCATAATGCTTTCTTTCGGGTTTTCACTGTTGATAGGTACATCAACCGCATGTTGAAAGCGAGTAAATCCCTCGATGTAAAGGGCATCTAAAATACCTTGCTTACCGTTGAAATGACTATAAATCCCAATCGTTGACAAGTTCGACTCTCGGGCAATTGCTCTGACGCTTAACGCCGAAATTCCGCCTTTTAAAAACAGTTTTGATGCCGCGAGTAATATTTTTTCTTTAGTATTTTTCATACACAAATCAACCACACAATGTTGAGTCATCATAACGTTAATTTAGCGAGATTAATATTATTTCTTGACAAAATATAACACTGTTATATTTTATTATAACGCTGTTATATTGAGCGCTGCGCGAAGCGAAAAAATAAAACTAAATACATAAAATGGTATGGCTTAACAATTGGCGGGGACAAAATGGACGTTCAAATATTAGAAACTGATTACTTAGTGATTGGCAGTGGGGCAGTGGGGCAATGGGGATGGCGTTTGTCGATACTCTGCTTGCTGAAACAGATGCCAATATTATTATGGTTGATTTACACGCAAAGCCGGGAGGACATTGGAATAACGCTTATCCGTTTGTCACCTTGCATCAACCGTCTAAATTTTATGGTGTTGGGTCTAAAGAACTCAGCAAAGGACGAATAGATAAAATAGGTTTTAATGCAGGTTTGAATGAACTTGCCACTGGCACCGAAGTTAGCGCCTACTTTGATGAGGTTATGAAGCAGCACTTTCTTGGCTCTGGTCGGGTAAAGTATTATCCCATGTGCAAATATACTGGCGATAACAGTTTTGTTTCTATGACCAGTGGCCAAATCTTTAATGTTAAAGTTAACAAACGGTTAGTTGATGCGACTTATTTAAAAACCTCGGTACCTTCAACGCATACGCCTAATTTTTCAATTGCAGATGGCGTTAACTTTATTGCGTTAAATCAATTACCAACAATAACCAACCCGCCTGAACAATACGTGGTGATAGGCGGCGGAAAAACGGGAATAGACGCCTGTTTATGGTTGCTTGAAAATCAGGTTAATCCGGATGATATTTGTTGGATAATGCCGCGTGATGCCTGGCTGATGGATCGTCGAAACACTCAGCCTACGGCTGAATTTTTCAGTGACACTATTGGCGCACAAGCTGATCAAATGGAAGCATTGGCCAATGCAGAATCTGTTGATGACCTGTTTAATAAACTTGAAGATAAAGGCGTGTTAGTGCGTCTAGATAAATCCGTTAAGCCTGAAATGTACCACGGCGCGACGATTTCTCAGCAAGAGCTTAGCCAATTACGACGCATTAAGCAGGTGCTGCGTAAAGGGCGCGTTACCCATTTAGACAACACCGTGATAACACTTGAGCAGGGCAGTTATCACACGCCAGAAAACACCTTATTTATTGATTGCTCGGCCAGTGCCTTAGGTGAGCTTGCAACGTTACCCGTGTTTAGCGATGACAAAATAACCTTGCAGACCATACGTATTATTCAACCCGTTTTTAGTGCCTCATTGATTGCCCATATTGAAGCGACATATCAGAACGATCAGCAAAAAAATGCTCTAAGCCAAATCGTACCATTACCGAACAAAGCAACCGATTGGTTAACGGTAAATGCCGCATTTATGCGAAACCAGTATATTTGGTCGCAAGACAAGGCGTTACAAAAATGGTTGTATTGCAGCCGACTGGATGGCTTTAGCCAATTAGTGGTTGATGCCCCAAAAGATGATATTGAAAAACAAGCAATATTACTGCGTTTACGCTCGAATGCGCCTAAGGCGATGGAGAACTTAATGCGGCTAATTGCCACCTTAAATATGCCTAAAAAGGAGGCCGCTCATGCATGAGTTTCAAGTGAATAAACACGATTTTACAAAAACAAGGTTAGTAGAAAATAATGACCTAACGACTGAAACAGCCTTATCTGACAATGAAGTTATTGTGCGAGTCGACAGTTTTGCACTCACCGCAAATAATATTACCTATGCAGTATTAGGTGAAAAACTTGGCTATTGGCAGTTTTTCCCCGCATCAGATAATGCTGATAATACTTGGGGGATTATTCCGGTGTGGGGGTTTGCTACGGTGATGTCATCACGCAGTAATGATATTGCAGTGGGGGAAAAACTATTTGGTTATTTTCCGCCGACATCACTGGTTAAAATGACGGCAACCCAAGTGTCATCACAGCGCTTTTTTGATGGCAGTGCTCATCGCGCTGCATTGCCGCCTGGTTATAATGTCTATCGCAGGGTATTAGCAGAACCTGGTTATAACGAAAATTATGACAAGCAACGCATGTTATTGTTTCCACTTTATATTACTTCATTTTGTTTATGGGATTACTTACAAAGTCAGCACTGGTTTGACGCTGAGCAGGTCATTATTATTAGTGCATCGAGCAAAACCAGTATTGGCCTTGCTTATGGTATTGATGACAGTGAGTCGGCGCCCAACTTAATTGGCATGACAAGCGCACGTAATAGCGAATTTGTTAACAAGCTTGGTGTATACAAACAAGTGCTTAATTATGGCGATATCTCCGAGCTTAACCCCACATTAAAAACCGTTATTGTTGATATGGCGGGAAATGCTGAACAATTAAAAGCAATAGAGCAGCATATGGGCAAAAATTTAACTTATTGCTTGCAAGTTGGGCTAACGCATTGGGATGCGGCTTCGTTCACCTCGCCATTTACCCTTACCGACAGCGAAATGTTTTTTGCGCCAGGGCATATTCAAAAGCGCATTACTCAATGGGGCGCAAAAGAGTTTGAGCGCCAATCCATGATTTTTATGGCAAAAAGTATGCAGCGTAGTGCCAGTTGGTTAGCGTTCACCACGATAGATGGCATTGAACAAATGACAGGGGTTTACGCTGATGTTTGTAACGGGGTTTTAGCTCCAGAAAAAGGCATCATTGTGAAGCCTTAGTTGTTAAGCCTTAGTTGTTAAGCCTTAGTTGTGAACACTTACCTAGTGGGAACCTAATGGGTCACTCCACTAGTTACTCTAGAGTATTAGGGCGTGTTTATAAACAAAGATAAATACGCCCTAGATATCGAGATAAAATAGTAGAGTTATTTATTATTTCGACTCAATATCGTTCACAAAGAACGCTTTACCTACCTTGCTTTAATTGCAGGTAAAGATGCTAAGGCTAAAACATTATGGCCAATATACACTCGCGTTAGCTTAAAAATACGCCTTACTATTACGCTTGTTGGTATGTGATAGCTAAGGCTTTTTTGTGAGGGTAGATCCTGTTTGGCAATCGTTATCATTTGAAATAACAAATCAATGCATAATCGCAGTGTTAATGACTTTGATTGGCCGTTATTGAGGTTGTTTGAGGTGTAATGGTATTGGTTAACGGTGTTATTTGGTTTTTTTGATTGGGTATACTTAATTGATACATTTTTATTATGGGTATCACGATTAGCTTCTCGCACTCATACACTCATACCCTTAGCCCACAGTGGTATCTCAATATTTACTTAATACATTAGTGCCCCTATATGGCTTGTGTTTATTGGCGATTGTTGAGATCGCTATATAAGCTTTTAATGGCATTTCTTAACCAGGATATTTTAGGGTTTTGATTATTACGTTTATGCCAAATGAGGGTGAAGGGTATCATCAGTTTTGCTTGTAATGCGCTGTCGACAGGGATGGGTAAACACACTAAGTCGGGGTGCACTTTTTGGCAGTAATATTGGCAATATTGCGGCGCTGTTGTGATCATCTCGTGGCCGGGTTGAGCGGTCATAAATAACGATTGCTCAAAGGTGGCCATGGTGAGCTCAATATTGCGTTTTAGGCCCATTTCAATTAACACTTCATCTAATGCCCAGGTGTCACATTTTTCCCTGGTGATATTGATTTGCGGGTATTTTACAAAGGTCGAAATGTTCCAGTCTTCTTGCAACGCGGGGTGATCTTTATGCAGATAAACCACCGGAAGATCGGTAAATAACACTTCATAATTAATAAAGTAGGGCAGCAGTTCAATTGACTCTTTTGATCTGGGGTGACTTTCGCGTCCAGTAAAGCCAATATCAACTTCTCCTCGGATAATGGCTTCAATGGAGTCGTAATCCCAGTTATGCACTTTGACTTTAGCATCAGGGTATTTGTGGTAAATCTGTTGGCTTAGCTGATTAAACATGGTCAGTAAGAGCGGTGATTCCATCGCAAGGTTAAAGCGAATACCATTGGGGATTTCATCACCGCGTTTTGCTAATAGTTGACTGCTTAACTGCAGCCAATCGGCTAACTCTTGCTCCATGCTAATGGCCAGCGAGGTTGGGCTAAATCCATGGGGCGTTTTAACAAACAGCGGGTCGTCAAACCATTCTCTTAATTTGCTCAGTGATTTGCTCACCGTTGAGGGCGTCACATTGAGCTTTTTGGCTGCTTTAGATACGCTCAATTCTTGCAACAGTAACTGCAAAGTAATAAGCAGGTTGAGATCAAGGCGTGCTAACGATTTCTTCATGGGTGTCACTCTGCAGTGGTGAAGGGATTAATAGTATTAAAACCATGCTAATAACACCACCAATAAGCAAGATTAATATCAGCATATTCAATGCACTTACTCCTAACAAACCCAGCAACCAAATAAATAATGCTGAACTGCAAACCTGAACCACACCCAGTATTGAACTGGCCACGCCGGCCCTAAAGCGGTAAGGGCTTAATGCTTGGCTCATCACTACACCAAAGCCAATAGAAAAACTGGCACAAATAAGACTAAATCCGAATAGGCTCAGCAATTGATAGCTCGGCGCTAATTGCGTTACCCCAAGTATTATTGCAGCAGTGACAAATAGTCCTTGAGAGACAATCATTAAGCTGCGCTGGTGGAAAAAAGACAACGCAAATGGCATTGCAAACGAGGTTAACATACTCACCAGTGCAGTTAAGGCCATGGTGGTTGAGTATTCGCCGCGGCTAAAGCCCATGGTATTCATGATTAACATCGGAGATGTATTTACAAAAGTCAGAATTGCGGTCACGGCAATGGCACTGATGAGTAATCTGCTTAAGAAAAATCGTTCATAAAAGGATTCTGTCGCGGCTATTTGTGCATCTGTTGTCGGCTCCGAACTGTGTGAGTGTTCAGCCGATGGCATTAGCGTTTTATTGTGAGTTTCTTGTAACACAAACACAGATAACAAACACACCAATACTCCCATCCCCGCCATGGTGATAAACAAGCTTGACCAGGGATAGCGAAGCATAATCAAGTGGCCTATCACGGGGGCAATGACCGGCATAATACAGGTAATGCCATTAACCATGGATAACACCTTTGCCCGCCGCTCGTCGTCTAATGTATCGCGTAAAATAGCAAAGGCGACCACGTAACAACACCCAGCGCCAATGCCTTGAATAAAACGGACTATCAAAAAGGCTTGGCTGTTATCGACTATACTTCCCATGGCTGAGGCGAGGGTAAAAATAATCGCCCCAGCAATGGCGATAGGTTTTCTGCCAATTTTATCTGCTAATTTACCGGCAAACACCATGGTCGTCGCCATGCCAGCTAAATACACTGAAAAGGCAATATGCAGTTGTGATTCACTCGCGCCTAAGTCTTTGGCTATTTGAGGCAAGCCGACTAAATAGAGATCGATTGCCGTTGGATAGAGCAGAACGAGCGCAAAGCTACAGAGTATAAATCGGGTCATCATATCCACACTTATTAGTTAACCCGAATTCAGGTTAGTTAGCTAAGGTTAAGGTGAAAGCATGTGATGCACGAGTTGCCATTTTGACAACAGGTATTTCTATTTACGACATAGGCGTGTTAAGTCTTTGCTTAACCATAGTGAGTTAAAAGAGCGTTGTACTCGTATTGAGCGTGCTGAAGTATGCCGAGTTTATATTGGCAGCATGAAATCGTTGAAATTTTTGAGTGAATGTTTCGGTCTTTACTGGATAAGATTTTAGTCTTTATTGAACATCTGTTACATTACGGCACCAAGCATTGAGATGGAACTCTTACGGTTACATTGCGAGCAAAAAGTGAATTAACTTACTGCGGTCATTTAACGGTCAAATAAATATTTTACTTACGCATTAGTTATTTAGCTTAATGTGTATCGCGCAAGAATACCTAACAAACTTAATCACATATAAGGTGTTAATCATGAGAATAATCAGCCGCCTTTACTTTGGCTTTGCAAGTTTACTGGTCATTATGGTTGGTATTACTGTATTTGGTTTAATCAAAATCAGTGTTGCAGACAACAATTTAACCCAATTGTCTGAGCAAACCGCTGTAGAGCAGCGCCAAGCGATTAACTTCAGAGGCAGTGTGCATGATCGCGCCATTTCTATTCGGGATGCCGTGCTAGTCAACAATGCTTCAATGTCGCAACAACATCAAAATGATATTAATCGACTTAAAGAGTTTTACCTCACCGCAGCACAAACACTCAATACTATGTATGCCAACGTGCAGCACAGCAATGAAGAGTTAAGTTTACTGCAAGCGATTAAAGACATTGAAGTGACCACACTAGCGGCTACTGAAACCTTGTTACAGATGGTGAATTCGAGCCCAAATGATGTAGCAACAGAACACTTATTAGTGACCGTTTCGCCGTTATATAGCGAGTGGCTAAAAAGAATTAATAAACTTATTGATTATCAAGAAGCTCAAATTCAGCAACAAGTGTCTGCTGCGCGTGAGCAAACTTCCAGTTTTCAGTCGGTGATGTTAATCGTGACGGCCATGGCATTATTGATTGGTAGTGTCGTTGCGTTGACTTCAGTTAAACGCTTAAGAAATATTATTGGCGGTGAGCCAGAATATGCAGCCGATGTCATCCAACAAATTGCTCGAGGCGATCTTACGGTAAAGTTTTCTGTTGATTCTTCTCACAGTATATTAAGTGCGGTGCAGGATTTAACTGTGAATTTGACTGAAATTACGCAAAACTCGATGCTTACCGCTAACAAATTGCTTGCAGCATCTAAAGCACTGTATCAAACGGCACAACAAAACGAGCACCTTATTAACAACCAAAAGCTCGCAACAGATAATGGCGCCGCTGCCATTAACCAAATGTCGAGTACGGTTAATGAAGTGGCTAACCATACCAATGACGCCGCTTTGCTGTCGCAAACAGCAACCAACGAGTTTAACGCTGGCCAGCTTGAGGTGACTCAAACACAAAACGACATTGATGCACTTGCAGCTAAAGTCAGTGAAGCAGCCGATATTATTCATTTATTGTCGAAAGACAGCAAAGAAATCGGCACCGTATTAGATGTTATTCAAGGCATTGCAGAGCAAACTAACTTATTGGCCTTAAATGCGGCCATTGAAGCCGCGCGAGCGGGCGAACAAGGCCGTGGCTTTGCCGTGGTTGCAGATGAAGTGCGTAACCTTGCCCAGCGTACCCAGGAGTCAACTCAACAAATTCAAGCGGTGATTGAAAGCATGAGCACCAGCTCAGCCAAGGCTGTTACCGTGATGAATGAGGGGCAGGAGCAAGCTAATAGCAGTGTAGGGCAAGCTAAACGTGCCGGTGAGTCTTTAACGGCCATCAATCTGTCGGTGTCTAAAATCAGTGATATGAATACCCAAATTGCCACCGCCGCAGAGCAGCAATCTGTGGTTGCCGCAGAGATTAATCAAAATTTTATTCAAATCACCAGCTCTGCATTGTTGGCACAACAAGAGGCGAGTAAAATTACCGCTGCAAGTCATCAACTGGAAGCGTTAGCGCAGAGTTTAGAGTCAAACGTTAAGCAATTTAAAACAGAGTAATTGGAATAGATAATAGAATAAACGATAACGCTGGCAAATTACCGATGCAATTTGCCAGCGTTAAGATCACGACTCGCCTAGCGCTATTTTATTTCAGGCCATTTTACCAAAAGCCAAGTACTTTCCACCAAAGCCCGCCAACCACGCCCCAAATGGTTAAGTTAACTACGCTCATAATAAAGCCCATTGTCCACCAATGTTCCATTGATACGTAACCCGAGCCAAAAATAATGGGTGAGGTGCCGGTTGCATAATGGGTTAATGACATCATTAATGACGATGCACCCGCAAGCAGTAAACCAAGGTATAGAGGTGGGGCACCTAATGCGATGCCCGCAGCAAAGAATGCGGCAAACATGGCGGTAATGTGTGCGGTTGTGCTAGCAAAGAAATAGTGTGCATAAAAGTAAACCACCACCAATATAATCACTGAAATCATCCAGCCCACGCCAAGTTGGGCGATATTGCTTTCAACCACGCCAGAAAACCAAGTCACTAATCCCAATTTATTGAGAAATGTCGCCATCATGACTAAAGCAGAAAACCACACAACGGTATCCCAGGCGGCTTTTTCTTTAAGTACATCCTCCCAGCTCATTACGCCACTGAGTAATAAAATCGATAACCCTAAAAATGCTACTGCGGTAGTGTCAACAGCAAAGGCTGCGCCAAATATCATGGCGGGAACGCCTGCCCACAATACCAATAATAAACCAAACACACTGACCATGATTTTTTCAGCAAAAGTCATCGGCCCCATGTCGGCTAATTTATCTTTAGCATATACGCGGGCGTCTGGGGTTCGTTTAATTTCCGGAGGGTATACCGCATAAATAATTAACGGCATTAGCGCAATACACAGTAAACCAGGTAACAATGCTGCCAGTGCCCAGGTGCCCCACGTAATACTAATATCTGCGCCTGTCGCATCGGCAATTAATTTTACTATTAATGGGTTAGGGGCTGTGGCGGTAATAAACATCGCCGAAGTAATGGGGTTAGTGTGGTAATTCACTAAGGCAAGGTAATGTCCAATTTTTCTGGATGTACCGTCTTCTGGTGACGAGCCAAAACTGGTGGCTATTGATTTCATTATCGGGTGAATAATTCCGCCGCCTCGCGCTGTATTACTGGGTGTGACGGGGGCAATGACGAGTTCTGATAGTGCTAATGCATAGCCAATACCAATGGTTTTTCGGCCAAATAGAGAAATAAAGTAATAACCGATTCGGTTTCCAAGACCGGTTTTAGCTAATCCGCGCGAGATAATAATCGCAATACCGATTAACCAAATTAATGAGTTAGAAAAACCGCTCAATGCATCTTTAATTGCGTCTGAAGGTTTGGCATTGGTTACGCCAGTCAACGCGACTAAAGTAATGGCTAATACCGCGATTGCACCAATAGGCATTGCTTTACCAATAATGGCGACAACAGTACCAACAAATAGCGCAAGCAAATGCCATGCATTGGCAGATACACCTTGCGGTGGCTCGACGATAAACCAAAGAAAAAGAATTATCAAAATTGAAATTATGCCAGGAATAACGCGAATATCAGTACTTTTCATTGCCGCATCCTTAGGGTGGGAAATACACCATGAACATGAAGAGATCTGTGATTTGGGGTGAGCAACTCTGTTGATTAAATTAATGCCATAACTTGATACTAAGTCTTTGTGGTAACTAATTTTGTGAACGAATTCTCATTGTGGTTAAACATCATAATTAGTTGAAAAATAATCGTGATGGCTTAAGTGCGGAACAGGAAAATAAGCGTTTTTATGCCAGTGATGCCAGCTGAATAATTAGGCTCAATGTGATCTGACGTATCTGAGCATGATGTTAATGGGACGAACTTAATAAGCAGAATTAACAGCGTTAACATGAATAGATACAAACGTGCTGATTATTCATTATTTATGCATATTTTCTGCACATTTCATTGTTAAGCTTTGTCTTATGTTTACACTATGAGATATCACATGAAAAGCCCACATTTACGGTTACTGAGCATTGCGATTTCCTGCGCCTTATTATTGAATTTACCTGGTTGTGGTGGTTCAGAAGACACCGACACCGCTAGCGAGAGTACAGCTAATACTGTGACAGACACAGACACAGACACAGACACAGACACTGATTCAGGAACAGAAGATGTAGGCAGTGGCATTTTACATACTGCGTATTACGAATTTGATCAAGATAACGTTAACGTGGTACTCAGCGGCACTAAGGTGGTGATTGAAACCAACGGATTACCCAACCACACCTCCCCGTATTGGTCAGCTAGCAATGAGTTACATGTAGAACCCACCGTGACTTCTTACGCCAAAATGGCTCCAGGCTATATCGATGACTTTGTGGGCACTTATACGTTAACCGTTAATAATACACCATCTAAAGCCAGCACAACCTCAGCAACGGGGCTTGGTGCAATTGGTATTGCCGTGAGTGGCGCAGTTATTTATAACGATGAAGAAGGCCCTGGTATTCCACTTGACAACGCCGCTGGCAGCCTCGACTTTAACGGCGCGCACACTGGGCCGCAAAGTTATCATTATCACTTGGAACCCATTTCATTTTCAGACGATGATTCGAATTTAATTGGTGTGATTGCCGATGGTTTCTTTTTATATGGTCGTAAATGTAACTCCACAGGGACTTACCCAACAGACTTAGATGAGTCGGGCGGGCATACGTCGATTACCCAATTTGCTCAAGATGCTGAATATCATTATCACATTCAAAATGAGCTGTATTTAGGCTCGTATTACATTTTATTCCCAGGTAATTATCAAGGTTCAGCCAGTGCTATCCGTTAAGCCTTTACTGGTTATTTTTGGTTCAATCCTGTTAGCGGGTCTGAGTTATGGCCATTTTTTTACGGTAACAACTGAGCCAATAGCAAGTCTGCACATCAGCATTTCGCATACAACTGGGCTAAGGATGTACCAAAACACCCCTTTTACAGGTGATGCCGTGACTTTCTATCCCAATGGGCAGATAGCAAAGTTAGCTCATTTTGAACAAGGTCTACGAGACGGTTTTTTGCGGCAATGGTTTGAAAACGGCACGTTAGCATTCGACTCTCATTATCTCGCGGGTGTGCTAGAGGGGATAACTCAAAGCTGGTGGAGCAATGGCAATATGCGTTCTGAGTCGGTTTATCGGCAAGGTAAGGTTAATGGCACGTCGTTGCAATGGTATGCCACTGGCGAGCTGTTTAAAAAGATGCACTATGTGGATGGGATTGAGGTTGGGTTGCAACAAGCCTGGCGTCGAAACGGCAAACTTTTTAGCAATTATGAATATATTAACGGGCGAGTGTTTGGCCTTAAACGTTCAAATATGTGTGTAGGATTAGAAGATGAAGAAGTGGTTAAATCTGATTAATGCGTTAATGGCGATGGTAGCTGTTCAGTTTGTGGCGATGCCGTTGATGGCTCAGCCCAGTGGCGAACCCGCGTTGGCCGAGTTACCTTATTATGGCAGTGCCGAGTTTACTCCGCATTGGTTTAAGTCTGACAGCCCTGAGCTGGCTGATTTTCATCAGGTACCTGCATTTAGCTTTATGGATCAGCAAGGTGAAATCGTCACGCAAGATACGGTAAAAGATAAAATCTATGTGGCGAGCTTTTTCTTTACCCGCTGCCCAGGTATTTGTCCTCGAATGAAATCGCAGTTGTCTAAAGTGCAAAGTGAGTTTATGGATGATGACGACATTATGATTGTGTCTCATTCTATTCAACCAGGTAATGATACGATTGAAGTGTTGCAACAATATGCTCAAAAAAATCATATTAATGCCGCTAAATGGCTGTTAGTTACCGGCGATCGTGAACAGATTTACTCACTTGCCAAAAAGGCCTATTTTGCCAATGAAGATTTAGGCGAATATGTCAGTAAGGAAGATTTTTTACACACTGAAAATTTAGTGCTGGTGGATAAAAATAGACATATTAGAGGTATTTATAATGGTTTAAATAATACCTCTGTTGCTGACTTAATTACCGATATAAAACGTTTAATGAGCGAGTAATCGTTATCTTATTAAGCCGTTTGGGTCTGTCAGAATGAGTGCGAAAACGGCTTAAGTAACTTGATGGCCGACCTAAACATTGTCATGAGTAATCGATTTAACTCCGTCCACCTCTTTTTAACCAGTACTCATCACTGGGTCATGTCGAAATCAAACCCTTTTCGTGATTATCTGATCTGCCACATTATTTATGAAACACATTTAGTCATTTATCGCATTGGTCACGTAGCCAATATGCATTTATTGAATTAAGCATTCTCACCAGTAATCATAGTATTTTATGCTATCGAAGATGTTTTCTGTGTAATCAAAACTACATTGTTGTTATTTACACGATATATTCTATCGATAGGCTTAACTTGAGTGTATGCTCTGGGCTGATTATGCTATTTATTTTTATAGTGTGGAGCTCTGTTTGTGGTTGCGTGTGAGTATTTACGCAGAGTAAATATTGATATTTTATTGTCATCGTGATCTAAGGTTTTGTGGTTATTTAAGGTTTTCTCTATGTGGATACAAAGAAGCATTACGCTAACACCTAAAAAACGCGGTTTTCACCTTATTACCGATGAGGTGCTGAAACTCATACCCCAACTGCGTGAAATTGAGGTCGGCTTATTGCATGTATTTATTCAGCACACTTCAGCCTCTTTAACCATTAACGAAAATGCAGACCCGACAGTACGCGGTGATATGGAACGCCATTTCAATGTACTTGCACCAGAAGGGGCGCCTTACTTTAAGCACACATTTGAAGGCGCGGATGACATGCCAGCGCACATAAAATCAACCTTAATTGTTGTCAGTCAAACCATACCGATTACTCATGGACGCTTGAACTTAGGTACTTGGCAGGGATTATATTTGTGTGAGCATCGCGATAATGCGTCCTCAAGAACAATAATTGTTACAGTTCAAGGCGAATAGTATATCCAATTGAATCATTACACAGATAACGGGCAAATGAGATAACATCATTGCCTGTTTTGTATGCATTCCTCATGTTCAGTTATGACTTTGCTTGTGTAAGTTAATGTAAAGATGCTAAATTCAGGCGTCTTAATAAGACAATTATTATTTGTGGGTTTATGGGACTATTTTGCCATTAACCGCATCTGAGTGTTTGTTATATAAAACGGCCCTAAAGCTTTTAAAAGAATAACGCATAAAAATAGGTGGGTTAACGTGATATCTGTATATTTGGTTGACGATCATGAACTCGTGAGAACGGGGATACGTCGCATTCTAGAAGACGAACGCGGTATTAAAGTGGTTGGCGAAGCTCCCGACGGCGAAACAGCAGTTCAGTGGTCTCGACAGAATGAAGCTGATGTTATTTTGATGGACATGAACATGCCTGGTATGGGCGGCTTAGAAGCGACTCGTAAAATTTTGCGTTATCAGCCTGAGGCTCGGATTATTGTATTAACGGTACAAACGGAAGATCCGTTTCCAACTAAGGTTATGCAAGCAGGCGCCTCGGGTTACTTAACCAAAGGTTCTACCTCACCAGAGGTGCTTAAAGCCATTACACAAGTTGCTCGTGGCCAGCGTTATTTGTCGCCAGAAATTGCCCAGCAAATGGCTCTCAGCCAGTTTAACCACTCTGATGAAAATCCATTTAGCAGCCTTTCAGAACGTGAACTACAGATTATGTTGATGATCACCAATGGTGAAAAGGTCAATGATATTTCTGAAAAGCTTAACTTAAGCCCTAAAACCGTTAACAGTTATCGTTATCGCTTATTTGCTAAATTAGGCATTGGTGGTGATGTTGAGTTGACCCGTTTAGCGATTCGTTACAAAATGCTCGACACAGGTTCATTTTAGTTGGGAATATCCCGCGTAACGCATTAAGTAGCTTTAATCATGCCTAGTGGTTTTAATGCCAAATCTTTCTTAAAAACGGTTACCAGCGCACCTGGCGTATATCGAATGTATGATATACGCCAACAAGTGATTTATGTTGGTAAAGCTAAAGATCTCAAAAAACGCCTAAGCTCTTACTTTCGCAGCAATATTCCCAGTGTAAAAACGCAAGCATTAGTGTCGCATATTGATCATATCGATGTGACGGTGACGCATAGCGAAACCGATGCGTTGTTGCTCGAAAACGATTACATCAAACAGTACATGCCAAAATACAATGTGCTGCTGCGTGATGATAAGTCCTATCCGTATATTTTACTGAGTGGCCATAAACACCCAAGACTTGCCTATCATCGTGGCCCTAAGCGCGAAAAAGGCCATTATTTTGGACCTTATCCTAATGGCGGCGCGGTGCGCGAAAGTTTGCACTTAATGCAAAAGCTATTTCCTATTCGCCAATGTGATGACTTGTACTACAAGTCGCGCTCACGGCCTTGCTTACAATATCAACTCGATCGTTGTAGTGCCCCTTGTGTAGGCATTGTGAGCGATGAAGAGTACGGCGAGCAAGTTAAGTTAGCGGGATTGTTTTTGCGTGGAAAAGACCAACAGGTGATTTCACAGTTGGTGGCTAAAATGGAAGTCGCTGCGGTTGATATGGAGTATGAACAAGCAGCGCAATATCGCGACCAAATCACGGCATTAAGGCGTGTTGCTGAGCAACAAGAAGTGTCTAATCATAAAGGCGATATGGATGTCATCGGGGTGGATTATGCCTCTGGGATTGCCTGTTTTCATTTATTGTTTATTCGCGACGGTAAAATCTTTGGCAGCCGCAGCTATTATCCTTCGGTACCAGCCGAAACCGATATAGAAGAAGTGTTATCGTCTTTCTTAGGCCAATTTTACTTAAACGCAGATATTCAACGTACCATTCCTAAAGAAGTGATACTTAGTCATGATTTTGAGGGAATTAAAGAGCTTGAGGCATCAATTGAACATGCTCTGGATAAAAAGTTTGAATTAAAAACTCAAGTTAGAGGTGAAAGGGCCAATTTTTTACGTTTGGCGATGACAAATGCCAGTAATGCCGTTGCTACTCGGTTATCGCATAAAAATACTGTTGAGCAGCGCTTCCAGCTATTAGAAGAGGCCTTAGAGCTTAACGAGCCGATTAAACGCATGGAATGTTTTGATATTAGCCACACTATGGGTGAGAGCACGGTAGCATCTTGCGTAGTATTTAATCGCGAAGGTCCGCATAAAGCAGATTATCGTCGTTACAATATAACCGGGATTACCGGCGGTGATGACTATGCCGCAATGGAACAGGCGCTTAGCCGCCGTTTTGATAAAATCGATAATAACGGCAAAATACCTGACTTAGTGTTTATTGATGGGGGGATTGGCCAACTCAGAGTGGCGCAAACCATTGTCGATGAAAAGTGCGTTAAGATTGATAACCCACCGCTGTTAATATGTGTCACTAAAGGCGAGGGGCGCAAAGCAGGTTTAGAAACCTTTACTGTGGGCGGCAGTGAACAAACCTTTGAGATCCCAAGTGACTCACCCGCATTTCACCTTATTTTGCACATACGCGATGAATCACATCGCTTTGCGATTACCGGGCATCGAAACAAACGTCAAAAAACACGTAACACTTCAACACTCGAATCTATCCCAGGCGTTGGCCCTAAAAGACGTAAAGCATTGTTGCAACATCTTGGTGGTCTTCAAGAAGTCAAAGGTGCGAGTGTGGCTGAATTAATAAAAGTTCCCGGAATTAGCTTAGAAATGGCACAAACAATCCATGATGCATTGCGAGGGGGCTAAAATTAAGGCAAGATTGGCGCTGCTTCTGACAAATTGGTCTTTTTATGCCGTTTAATGTACCTATCGCACTGACTTTATTTCGTATTGCTCTGCTGCCTGTATTTATAGTGATTTTTTATCTCCCTTATACGTGGGCGCCCTTTGTCTCCGCATTTATTTTTTGGCTCGCAGCGCTAACAGATTGGTTAGATGGCTACGCAGCTCGCAAATTAGGGCAATTAACCCGTTTTGGTGCTTTTTTAGATCCAGTTGCCGACAAGGTTATGGTATCTACTGCGCTGGTTTTACTGGTTCAGCAAAATGACAACATGTATTTGACCTTAGCGTCGCTGTTTATGATTGGCCGTGAGATTGTTATTTCGGCATTACGAGAATGGATGGCTGAAATAGGCAAACGTGGCGTAGTCGCAGTGTCTTGGATAGGTAAATACAAAACGGCAGCACAGATGGCAGCGATTGTTGGATTGATTTGGAAACCAACACCGTTACTCACTGACCTGGCTTTTGCATTGTTTTATGTTGCAGCAGCGCTGACGTTCTGGTCTATGATGAGTTATATTTCAGCAGCTTGGAAAGATTTAACCGCCGAATAGTGCAATAATAGTTCAATAAGTTTATTTAGTGCGCAAACAGTCAAATTTGCTTAAATCAATAATTGACACACGAGGTTAATTCGGTAGAATGCCTCCCCGTAGACAAGTGATGAGTCAGCAACAAACCTTAGGGTATGATGTTAACAATCATTATTTACAAGGTTGAAAATACGACATTAGTTCAGTTGGATAGGTTGAAAGACGATACCTTTCTTGCAGATTTAGTAGAGTATTTATAAAGATTGAAAATTCGACATTAGTTCAGTTGAATAGGTTGAAAGATGATACCTAATCTAGCAGATTTAGTAGAGTATTTATAAAGATTGAAAATGCGACATTAGTTCAGTTGGATAGGTTGAAAGACGATACCTTTCTTGCAGATTTAGTAGAGTATTTATAAAGATTGAAAATGCGACATTAGCTCAGTTGGACAGGTTGAAAGACGATACCTTTCTTGCAGATTTAGTAGAGTATTTATAAAGATTGAAAATGCGACATTAGCTCAGTTGGTAGAGCGATACCTTGCCAAGGTATAGGTCATCGGTTCGAACCCGATATGTCGCTCCAATTTCTTATCTTATCCGATGGATTTGAAGTTGGTAAGTATGGCGCGATGGCAGAATGGCTATGCTGCGGATTGCAAATCCGCCGATCTCGGTTCGACTCCGGGTCGCGCCTCCACAAATTGCTTTTAATGGTTACCATAAGTAACGGTTAGAACACACTTTGCCCGAGTGGTGGAATCGGTAGACACAAGGGATTTAAAATCCCTCGCTGAATAAGCGTGCCGGTTCAAGTCCGGCCTCGGGTACCATTATAATCTCTAGAAATAGAGAGTGGTGTAAAAAAGCCTCAACATTAGTTGGGGCTTTTTTACGTCTGCAATTTAGATTTTCATATTCAAAGATCAAAATAGAAAAGATAAACCTCTCTCGTTCTGTTGATCAGGTGCACTGGTTTTGTGTTATCAATAGTCGTCAGACTTTGTTCTCTTTTGGCCCGTGCGGGTTGAATCTGCATATTCTAAGTGTTTATGGTCGCAGGCATAAGAACAAAGTAACACCTGGATCCCGGCTCAAAAGCATTGCCGGGACGACGCGAGGGGCGGATACTGTTTGTCCCCAATGAGTCAGCCGCTGTTTAACAATATCCCCCAATTCAACGCTGAATCTGCCGATTCTAAGTGTTTATGATCGCAAGCATAAGTACAAAGCAACACCTGGATCCCGGCTCAAAAGCATTGCCGGGACGACGAGAGGGGCGGACATGGTTTGTTCTCAATGAGTCTGCCGCTGTCTAATAATATTCACTTAAGAATATCCACTTAACAATGTCCCCAAATTCAACGCTGAATATGAGGCGCTAATTGTTTATGGTCGCAAGCATAAGAACAAAGCAACACCTGGATTTCGGCTCAAAAGCATTGCCGGGACGACGAGAGGGGGGATATGGTTTGTTCCCAATGAGTCAGCCGCTGTCTAACAATATCCACTTAACAATGTCCCCAAATTCAACGCTGAATATGAGGCGCTAATTGTTTATGGTCGCAGGCATAAGAACAAAGCAACACCTGGATCCCGGCTCAAAAGCATTGCCAAGACGACGAGAGGGGGGATACGGTTTGTTCCCAATGAGTCTGCCGCTGTCTAACAATATTCACTTAAGAATATCCACCCCCAAATTCAACGCTGAATATGATCACACTAATTGTGGAGGGGCTCTATGCAATCGGGTTGTCAAATGCGTGCGAATAAACCAACGATTACTGAGTTACTGAGTTATTCAGTAACTAGGGGGATAACACGAGGGGAGAACCAACGCGCGGTGATTTTTTCTAATTCGCCATTTTGTTTAAGCGTGTGAAGTGCTTGGCGCATATTGTTGGCGAGTGTTTCGTCGGTGTCTTTATGAGTTGAAATACCAATGGGCATGTTCACTACAGGCAATACCGCGGTAAAGTCGCTCAGTGTATAACCCATTTTTTTGATGTCTTCTGCAAAGCCAACTTCATTGTTATAGATTAAATCAACGCGATCAAAGTGCAGCATTTTTAACGCTGCGGTTTGGCTTCTTGCTAAATAAACATGTGGGTGATTACCATCAAGTTTTAGTCTATCTAACGCCGCATCACTGCGTGATAAGGCGAGAGTATAACGGTTGATATCACTTATGTTTTCTAACTGAATGTCTGGACGATTACTTTTACGGTAAATCATGTCCTGCACAGTATAAAAGTCACCTATCCATTTAAAGTGGGCTAAACGTTTATTGGTGTTGGCAATGGAGAAAATGAACGTGTTCGGTTGGTTCTGGGCATTATAGTAAGCACGGCTCCAGGGCATCATTTGTATGTCGATATCAAAATCGACATAAGGCTGTGCAGCGTGAAGAATATCGATAGCAAAACCGACAAATACACCTTGTTGATCTTGTGATTGGAATGGCGGGTAAGATTCGGTATAAAAAACAATCTTGTCTTTGGCGTTTGCTATCGGCGAAATAAGCACGCTTGAGATAATGATAAATGCTGAGAGAAACCTGATCATAAATACCTACGTCAATAAAATCAGTTGCGGATTGTAGAATATCTGCATGAGCATAAGTACCCACTATACAATTGTATTATTCGTTTACCTGTCACATTTTTTTTACTGTTTTGAGTATTTGCGCTAACCGCTTTACGATATCAATGACTTAGAGATTATTAATTTTAAACGATACTGCTGAAATCGCCATCACACGACATACTCGTCCGCCCACTCTTTTAGGCGTTGTAAAATATCCAACGCGGTGCGGCCTAATTCGGTAATCGCGTAAGATACTGCAATAGGCCTGTCGTTAATCACATGGCGGGTAACCAGGCCCTGTGCTTCGAGTTCTTTAAGACGCTGGTCTACCATTTTTTTACTGGCGCCGCCTAACATCCGCGACAAATCGTTAAAGCGCACGGGTTCATCTTGCAAGTGCCATAGGATGGACGCTTTCCACTTTCCGCCGAGTACCCGCATTCCACGTTCAACAGAGCAAGGTTCGGTGCATGGGTTGATCACTTTTTTTTGGCCGTTAGCCGTTGTTTCAATTTTAGTTTTCATAAATTAAACTTAAATTATTGTAGGTTACTAAAAGTATACTGGTTGCTTTTGTATTCCATTGTAGCAAAATAGGCAGTCATTAGACTAGTGTCACTTTAGTACCATTAAGGAATCTTTCTCCATGGCAGTATTAACTTCTTACGATCCCGTGAGCTATCACTATGTCGGTGAACACATTGAAGCCACAGCGGTCGGCAGTGTCGAAACAACCGCTATTGAGCAATTACCGACCTTAATAAACAATGCGAAGGTTGCTCAAAAATCATGGGCAAGCCTGCCTTTAATAGAGCGTCAGCAGTATGTGGTAAAAGCGTATCAACAATTGCATGCGGTTCAAGATGAGCTGGCGACTCTTATTGGCCAAGAAATGGGTAAAGATTATCGTCGAGCCACCTATGAAGTGGGCGGTACATTACAAAATGCAGGTTATTTTGCCAGTGAAATCGGTGATGCTCTAGCCACTGAAGATGTAGGTGATCGCACTGAATTACAATATCGCCCTTTGGGTGTCGTGGCCGTGATTTCGCCGTGGAATTATCCACTTGCGATGGCCAATAATTTATTAATGCCGGCCTTAATTGCAGGTAATAGTGTGGTGTTAAAACCGTCTGAAGAAACCCCGCTGGTAGCGGAGTTATTTATTAATACCCTTAACCAGGTGTTACCACAACATGTACTGCAAGTGGTTCAAGGTGGCAAAGCCCTTGGCCAAGCGTTAGTGGCTGCAGACATTAATATGGTGGCGTTTACTGGGTCGATGGCCGCAGGTAAACACATTATGGCCAATGCGGCGTCTGGTTTAAAACGCCTAGTGATGGAGCTTGGTGGCAACGATCCGATGATTGTGATGGCGGGTGCCAATATGGATGCTGCAGTACGCTTTGCGGTAGCCAGCTCGTTTGAAAATGCAGGGCAAATGTGTACCTCAACTGAACGCGTATATGTGGATGAGCGCATTGCTGATGAGTTTGAGCAAAAAGTGGTGGCGCTTGCCAGTCGGTATCGTGTTGGTGCATGGGACGGCGCAAATGTGAATATTGGCCCGATAGTCAATCCAACCCAACATCAAAAAGTGCTTGAGCAGTTAAAAGATGCCAAAGCCAAAGGGGCGAGCTTTTTATTGGGCAGCGATGATTATCCATTACCGTTTATTCAACCCACGGTAGTCACTAACATCACTTCACAGATGCAACTCGAAACAGAAGAAACTTTTGGGCCAGTTGTCGCCATTAGTCGCTTCAGTGACATTGATGAAGCCATTAGTCGTGCCAATAACAGTCATTATGGTTTAGGTGCAGTAGTCTTTGGAGACCCTAGTGCGAATGCCGTTGCCGATCAGCTTGAAGCAGGCATGGTGGGCGTAAACCAGGGGGTGGGCGGTGGTAATGCCCCTTGGGTTGGCGCAAAGCAAAGTGGTTTTGGTTTTCATGGCACGGCTGCAGGGCATAGACAATTTTCTCAAGTACGTGTGATCAGTCGTTAAGGTGAATGTAATGAATAATACAACAGAAAATGGCCAATACTTTGTCGCAGCTTATGAGCCAGGCGCAGAGCATCCAGCGTTACCAACATGGGCAAGCCGTAACGACAATGGTGCAGAGCTAGCCTTATCCGCGCCTAGTACCGTGAGTAAAAAGCAGTTAACTGATGTACCAGGGGCATTTCAATTATTAAATGTACTGAGCGCTGAAGAATGTCAGCGACTCATCAATGTTAGCGAAACCATGGGTTTTTTACCTGACGCTGCGGTGTCTTTACCGCGCAATGTGCGTCATAACGACAGCTTAACCTGGGTGGTTGATAACACCACCGAACGGCTTATTTGGGATCGTATCGCTGGGGTAATGACCGACGATTTAGGCATTTTTGAAGGCAAAGCCGCGCTGGGACTAAACAATCGTTTCCGTTTTTATCGCTATAACGAAGGTGATTATTTTAAGCCTCACTCGGACGGTTCGTGGCCGGGCAGCCAAGTTATTGATGGCGAGCTTGTGCGTGATGCTTTTGGCGATCGTTACAGCCAACTCACATTTTTGATATTACTGACCGAAGATTTTGAAGGCGGTGCGACGCGCTTTTTAGTCAATGCCGACAATCCACATTTGCCGGCAAAACGTGGCGATAATGTCAAACAAGTCGATGTAAGAACGCCTGCGGGTAGCGTATTGTGTTTTCCTCACGGCATGCATCCACTGCACTGTATTCATAGCTCTGAGCCAATTTTCTCTGGGGTTAAATACATTATTAGAACCGATGTCCTTTTTGAATTGTAATTATCGCTGTGTTGATGCTATTGATCTTTTGTAATGATGTTGCAAATTAAAGTCTCATATTGAAAATGCCGCTATAAATAATGCGACACTTTTTTGTTACTGTATCTAAATAACCCTTTACCGACTTGATACTCTTGCCATGACCTCCATGACAAGAGTATCAGGCTGAAAAGTAAATTAACTAGTTAAGAGTGTTATCGTGATAGTGCAGAGCAAAGAAATAAAAATATCAACACAGTAGGCAAAAAAATTGACCAAACAGATATTGAATATTGAAGCGAAATACAGGTTAACCATTTGTTGCAAATGAGTTTTTATTTATTGAAATATAACATTTTGAAAGGACGTTTGTGTTGATTGCTGATTGCTGATATACCGCGAGGGCACTGGGTTTGATTAACGTTATTTAATGTAAAAACAATGCTTGCTATTTTTGTTGCGAGGCTGTTTAATTGCGCCGATTCTCACCCCGTATTATGGAGGCGTTAAATGAAAACAGTACTTTGTAGTTTGTTAATCGTTGGTGTTGCGAGCTTATCTGGATGTGCTTCAACTCAGAACACTTTTGCTTCAAAAGTAAAAGCGGAAAGCGAAAAGAATCTAGATTTGTCCCAACAGTGGGAACAAGGTCAAAAGGACGTTAAAAAAGGCCAAGAACTACTTGCTGATGGTCGTAAAGCAATGGACAAAGGCAATACGGAAATTCGCGAAGGCGAAAAGCTGATGGCGCAAGCCGTACAAGACGCTCAAAAGCAACGTCAAGCTTTCCAATCTATGGCGAGCTCTTTAACCGGCGCTCAAAATGGTAAGCGTGCCGCTGCAATCGTAGAGAGATTAGATGACATCGCTGACGATTGGGAAGATGCAGACGAAAAATATGTTGATGGCAAAGAGCTTGTCGAAGACGGCAACACTAATCTTGCTGAAGGCCAAAGTGAAACCGAACAAGGTCAAGCACTTGTGACTAGTGGCAAAACTAGAATGCAACAAGCTGAGTCAGCATATCAGCAACGCACAGGCCAAGGCCTTGTAGAGCAAATGCATTTAGAAGAGAAATCTAATAACTTCTAATTAGCCGTCGTTTTATTAACGCTAATGCATTAGTCAAAAACCGATATTATTCATTTAATATCGGTTTTATTATTTTAGTGTTTTATTACTTTTTTAGGGTTATTCAAAATCCGCTTTAACTTCAAATACTAAGTCTTCACCAGATTCTGGGTGAGTTAATGCCAAATATTGAGCATGTAAGTGTAAACGGTTTGCTGCGACGCCATATAGGTCGTCACCCACAATCGGCATGTGCAGACCATCATGATGAGCGCAATGCACTCGCAATTGATGAGTACGCCCCGTTTTAGGGTATAAGTGCACTAAGGTGCGTTGATTAAGACGTTGATGTACCTGCCAAAATGTCTCTGCATGTTTGCCATGTTCATAACACACTAACTGTTTAGGACGGTCGTCTAAATCTACCCGCAATGGCAAACTAATATCGCCTTCATCTTGGCTCGGTACACCTTCAATTAACGCGATATAACGTTTAGTCACGCTGCGTTGAATAAATTGCTGCTGCAAGGCTTTGTTGGCTTCTTTGGTGAGTGCTATCACCATTAACCCTGATGTAGACATGTCTAGGCGATGAACAATCAGCGGCCCTGTAGCATTAGGAAACTGTTGTTGCATACGGCTAAACACCGAGTCGGTTATATTTTTGCCAGGTACCGATAATAGCTCTGCTGGTTTATTAATAATTACCATCGCATCATCTTGATAAATAATATCAATATGTTGATCTTTACCCGGATTAATCAATAGTGGATCGGCATCAACCTGCATGCCTTTGAGCATATGGGTCAAAATAGGGCGGCATTTTCCGTGACAAGCTGGATAGAAATTTTTGTGTTGTTTTATCTCAGATTTGGGTGATGAGCCCCACCAAAACTCTGCCATGGCAATGGGAGTAAATTGATGAGTAAACGCATATTGCAGTAACTTAGGTGCAGCACATTCACCCGCACCTGCTGGCGGTAAATGATTCGGTGCATCATTAAATATATCGTTTAAATCACGCGCTTCCCCCAATACATTTAAAAACTGATATTGAGCAAAAAGCTTGTTTTGTAATCCATTTGAAAGCTGTTTGCGCTGACGTTTAAGCTGCGTGATTTGTTGTACAAGTGCATCTAAGGCCACTTTGGTTACTTCAATTTGAGTCTGCCACTGGTGCTTTAACGCGTTTAGCTGATGCTTTTGCTGCACACTTTGACGGCTGAGTTCGATAGACAAGATTTTATGTTCATCACTGCTGATATCGGCCTGCGCTAATGCATCATCTGCTTGCTCACGCTGAAGCTTACGCAGTTTGCGACCTTCAACTATTGCGTTACGTTGTTGCTCAAGTTCTCGTTCTGCTTGCTGTTGTTGCTGAGCGAATTGCTGAGTTAAGCTGGCTAACAAAGGGTCACTTTCATGCAGGCTTATTGACAGATTAATTTGGTTTATCTGTTTATTTTCATGACTAAAAAAACTGTCTTGAGTCAGCATGTCAAACACTGGTGGTACAAAGGGCTGCAAGATATTTTGATCGGCTAATTTACCTGAAAATGACGCTAAAAAGCCAAGTTGCCCAAGCGTGTCTTTTACCACCAACACTCCAAACATCTTGCCAATCACCATGCCACGATCTTGTTGGCTGTGTAGGCCAAAGTTATGCTGCCAAGGATTAGCCTCGAGCAGATCCTGTTGCAACTGTTGTGCTGCCAATATGGTTAAAGGGTGAGGTTGGTAATAAAACGGAAAGGTAAAAGACTCTGGTAATCCTTGTTCTGCAAGTGTGCTATTGAACGCTATCGCATCATTAAAAGGAATAAAACACGGATCGCTAACAGTCATTACATACACTCACAGCATAAACGGGCGGCTATTTTACCCCGTAGTGCGTTGTGATGCATCAGTAACCTTGATTAAAGTGATGGCCTGACTGTGAACCAGGCAGGCCTTCCTCTTTTATTAACTCTGGCTGAGCTGAGGTTAATTCTTGAAGCTAATTACACTCTGTGCAGAGCACACAACTTGTTGCCATCAGGGTCACGCAGGTAGGCTAGGTATAAGTCCATCCCAGCACCTGAACGTACGCCTGGAGCGTCTTCACAGGCTGTGCCGCCATTAGCAACGCCGGCTGCATGCCATGCATCGGCTAATGCAGGTGTTTCAGCAGCAAAACCAATAGTTGAGCCATTACCGTGACATGCAGGTTCACCATTAATCGGTTTAGTGAGTAATAAAATACCTGTTGGGGTCATGTAGATACAACGACCTTTAGGATCTATTTTACCCTCAGCAATACCTAATGCGCCTAAAATGGCATCATAGAATTTTTTTGACGCTTCAATATTATTAACGCCAAGCATAACGTGACTAAACATGGTGACTCTCCTTGTGTAAGTTCAACTGAACTGTAAATTAACTAACTGTTCTTATATGGTTTTTATATGGTTGCAAATAGTGCATTATTAAATCAGTGCTGATATGAAATTACTGTGTTAATAAGTCTATGGTATGGCTTAGCAGTGAAGTATCGCCTATTTTGCCATGCCCGGGTACGACTATTTTTGCCTGAGTAAATTGTGCTTGTACCTTTGCTACAGTAAGCGGCCATTGCTCCAGGTCTGCTTCACCGGTATAGCCTAGAGTGCGAGAATTCAATGACTTAATCAAACAACCGCCGAATAAAATTTGTTGCTTAGGCAGCCATACCACCAGGTTATCGACCGTGTGGCCAGCGCCTAGGTCATACACTTCAATGAGTTGCTGTTGAAGTGTGTGCTGCTTAGTACTAAATGTGTGGCTTGCAGTGCTGAGTTTGTTGGCGGTTAATAGGCGTTGGGTTTTTTCTGACACCCAGGTGGCGATGCCTTGGCTGTTAAGGTAGCCAATTCCACCTGCGCGGTCTTGATGTGAATGAGTCGATATACTGGCTGTAACGGTTAAACCTTGCTGGGTAATCCAATCCACAAGCTTGGCTGTATCGCTATCTGTCCAGGGAGTATCAATAATAAACGCCTGCTTGTTTTGCACCACCACTAAGCCATTAGACTCAACTAATCCAAAGCCGCTGACCTGCTTATATGACTGGTGTAAATATACATCTGGCATAAGAGGCGAGAGGGTGAGTTCAGTGGGTTGCTGCTGTGGCTTTTTTACTGCATCGGTGTTGCTTTGATCTGTTTGTTGTTCGTTTTCATGGGCAAATGAAGGTGCACTGAGCATGAGTATCGACATGAGCATCGCTATGCTAACGATAGTGTAAAACCGCCAAAAATGATTCAATGTCATAATGATGCCTTGGTTGAGTAAATGTGCAATTTAACAGGCATCATTACCGTGTTTTCAAAAGTCTGTTTAGCTTCGGTATACAGAAAATAGCTCGCCAACGTTCACTTTAGCCTTGAGTTTAGCGGCCAGTAAATACATACCTGCTAATTTACGATGAATAAAAATAGCATCGGTTGGTGGTGTATGCCATTCATTTTGTTGAGTACTCATGGCTTTGCCTGCTTGAGTTATGCGTTTGGCTAGCGTGCTTTGGCCGAAATCGTACTCGCCATCAAAATACAATGGCTCGCAAGCCTGATAGAAAATATCAATAATCAATTGCTTATGTGCAGGGTCTATCGCATCTTGAAAAAAACCAATTTGTTGCGCAGCAACAGCCATTTGCGCTTTATCGTGCTTAAGTGCGCCAGCCATCAGCTGTCGATAACCTTGTGATAACTTATCGCTAATGCTGCGCGTGGCGCCAAAGTCTAATAGAACAATTTTTTCGCTGTCAGCCTGATATTGAAAATTGGCAAAGTTAGGGTCCGATTGCAGTAACTTAAACTCAAATAACTCCTTAAAACATAATTCCATTAAGCGGCTGGCAACGAGGTTGCGCACCTCTTGTGAGGCCTGGGCGACTGATTCAATGGCCGTACCCTCAACAAATTGCATGGTTAAGATGTTGTTATTGCTCAGTGCTGAATAGACTTTAGGGACAATAAAATGCGGATTATCGCCAAGTTGTTGCTGATAAAGTGTTATTTGCTCTGCCTCAAAGTGATAGTCGGCCTCATTATGTAATTGGGCTTTGGCTTCGGAGAGTAAGGTATCAAGCTTGACGTTTGCGGGGATCAGCCTCGATACTTTCAATAAAGTGGCAACGTTATCAATGTCGCTGTCGATGCTGTCTCGTACGCCGGGATACTGAATTTTAACCGCTAATTTTTCACCGGTATCTAAATAGGCTAAATGCACCTGGCCAATAGACGCTGCTGCAAAAGGGCGCAGTTCAAATTGGGCGAAAGGCGCCAACCAATCTCGGCCCCATTGCTGTACCAGTAAGGTGGTTAGTTGCTTGTGCGGCATGACTTTAGCGTCCGAGCGCAGTTTGGCGAGTACCTCTGCTAATTCTGGCGCGACGAGATCACCGGCATCCATTGATAACATTTGACCGACTTTCATGGCCGCACCGCGCAATTGCGATAATTTTTCGGCTACATGACCAATGTTAGATGGCGTCATCACCAGTTGTTGTAGCTTAGGCGACTGGCCTTTACTAAGTTGCTTTGCCCCTTCAAATAATACGTTACCTGCCAAGCGCGATGCTAGCCCACCCATTTTTGATAAACGGGACAGACGGCCACTGGGGACTTTTACTTCATTATTTTTCATGGTGTGTTTTATTGGCCTAAGATGATCAATTTGTTCATTGTACGCACAATAATAAATATATGTTCATCGCTTAATGCTTCAATTAAGGTGAAAGACTTATTTAGGACGTCATTAAGCTTAACGTGTATCTTTCATGTTCAATTGGTCATATGGCTACTTTATCAGCTTGAGTAATGCCTTAAAGCGCTCGCCTTGGGCAACATGCTGTAACTCAAACAATAGCGACTCAACGTTAGTGAGTTTAGCGCCATCGTTTAGCATCATTTGTACTCCTAGGGTTTTGTTTTCTAACTCTCTTGATGACACCGCATCGTTAACCACATGCACTTGAAAGTCGTTGGCCTGTAAGTCTTGGCAGGTTTGGTACACACACACGTGGGTTTCTATCCCGGCTAAAATAACCTGGCTACGGTTTAATGTGTTGAGTTGTTGCTTTACCTCATCACAATGCCAACCGCTAAAATGTTGTTTTGCGATGGGTTGAGTGGTTTTTGAAAGGAGTTGTGCCAAATCATCACTAGTATGCCCAAGTTTGTCTGGCAGTTGCTCTAGCCAAATGATAGGAATATCAAAAAGTTGCGCGCCTTGAATTAATACGGCCAACTTTTGGTGTAACATAGCCGATTGTTGCATTACTTGGGCAAGCTTACCTTGCACGTCAACAATCATTAATACACTTTGTTCTGCAGTGATCATATCGCAGTTCCTTTTGCTGAGGGTTAGTTGAAGAGTATTGGTTATTTTCAGGCGGGTTCAAATAGGCTTTTAGTCTATAGTGATAGTAGGACGACTATGACAGGACGACTTAGGCAAGGAGCAGGGACTGTGATGAAAAAACGAATTGTGATTTGTGCCGATGGTACATGGAATCGGCCTGAAAAGGATCTTGAAAAAGATCACGCAACCAATGTGCTCAAACTCGCCCGAGCGATTAAACCGTTAGGTGATGATGGCGTGCCGCAACAGGTCTTTTATGACTGGGGCATCGGTTCTTATCATGACGCATTAATTGGTGGCGCTACTGGGCGCGGCTTACATAAAAACATCATGGATACCTACCGCTATATCGTGCAAAACTACTCCCCAGGTGATGACATTTATTTATTCGGTTTTAGTCGAGGTGCCTACACTGTGCGCTGTTTGTGCGGCTTAATTAATAATTGCGGAATAATTACTCGCCCCGATGCCAAATTGATTCAACAAGCATTTGAACACTATAAAATGAAATCGAAACCGTTTGCGCCAGAAGGTGAGCGTTCGGTTGAATTTAGACAACAGCATTCACATCCATCGCGCGAAGTGGCTTTTGTGGGCGTGTGGGATACCGTAGGCGCAATGGGGATCCCAGTGTCATTTTTAGGGTTATTTGAAGACAAAGACGAGTTTTACGACACCAAACTTGGGCGCAATGTGAAAGTGGCGCGCCATGCTTTAGCGTTGGATGAACATCGAAGTGATTTTGAACCCACTATTTGGCAACCTCGCAGTGGCATTGATATTCAACAAGTGTGGTTTGCGGGGGCTCACAGTAATATTGGTGGTAGTTGTGCACCCAATAAAGATGGTAGTACCTTGTCGGACATTGCGTTGCAATGGATGCTGAGCCAAGCCAAAGCGTTTAAGTTAACGGTAGAGCTGCATTTATCTGACGCGTTATTGCCTAACCCAATGGCTGATATTAATGAATCGTATCGTAGTTTTTATCGCATTAAAAAGCGTTTTATTCGTGAACTTGACCCTGAATTAGTGCCTATTTTATTGCATCAATCAGTGAAAACACGTTGGTTGAACGATAATAATTATCGCCCTAAAAATTTAGTTAATTATATTGAGCACCATGGTTGGCCAGATAAACTGGTCGAATAGTCATTTTATGAATTTTTGTCACCTTTATTCTGTTTACTTAAGCTGTTAAGGATATCCTTTTGTTACGTTTATTTGTTTCGTTGTTGATGGCGTGTACGTTAATTATTTTACCGAGTGTACTCTCAATTGCTTTTGCAACAGTGTCGGCTAATGAGCTTTCTGTAAATAGCCCTGTGCCAGTAGCGCCCGCTAAACGAATTATTGCCTTGTCACCGCAAAGTGTTGAAATGCTTTACGCCATTGGCGCGGGCGATGACATTGTCGCCACCACTGATTATGCCGATTACCCAGAACAAGCTAAAAATATCCCAAGTATTGGGGGCTATTATGGGGTGCAAATTGAGCGAGTTATTGAGTTAAATCCAGATTTAGTCGTAGTGTGGCAAAGCGGCAATAAAATGGAAGACATCAAGCAACTGCAAGATTTAGGCTTTAAAGTGGTTAATAGCGATCCTAAAACCTTAGCTGACGTTGCGAGCGATCTTGAACTGCTTGGCCAATTGACAGGACACGAAGCGATTGCCAATAAAGTCGCGGCAAATTACCGTCAGCAATTAGCCGATATTAAAAGTCAAAATCAAGCTAAGCCAGCGGTAAAAGTGTTTTATCAATTATGGTCAACCCCACTAATGACGGTAGCTAAAGGCAGTTGGATCCAGCAACTTATTGAAGTGTGTCATGGTGAAAATGTGTTTTATGATGCCGCCAGCGAATACCCACAAATAAGTATCGAAAATGTGTTATTAACCGGTGCAGAAGTGATTTTACAAAGCCAAGATGAAGGCAATATTTTAGGCATTAACTGGACCGATTGGCCAGAACTCCCCGCAGTAAAAAACCAGCATATATATCAGTTCGATGCAGACTTACTGCACCGTGCAACCCCAAGAGCCATATTAGGTGTTAATGCGGTTTGTGAAGCGTTGGATAAAGTACGAGGGTAGGTGGTTGAACTGGTGAGTATGGCCACTGTTTCTTACGGCCTGCGGTCACTAACGCTTAAGATCGCAAGGTTCCACCCTGCACGGGTTAAATACTGCGTCATTCCGGCAATGCTTTGAGCCGGAATCCAGGTGTTTGCTTGTTGCTTTTATGGCCTGCGGCCACTAACGTCGTGGCGCGTCACCCACACCAGACCAAGAGGAAACCAACGGCTGTTCCCTCTTTACTCTTTATAAAAGAATTGGCCCAGCCGCCACATCAAAATTATCCCATGTAATTTAAACAATAGATGCGATAATTTCGCGACGTGGGTCAATCCAGCTTTTGACTGCATTTGAAGCCTGCTTCAGCCTTATTCGAAAATGCTAACGCTTCAGATGGGGCGTCCCTTCCCCTCTAAAGCTAGCCCGCCATCCATGGCTAGCTCACGTCATTTTCTTCAACGGCCTCAATGTATATGAATCTGAAGACTCAATCAGCTCATGTATTCTTTTATAAAGAGTCTTCAACGGCCCCAAGTTCAGAGTTGAATTTAGGCATTTCAAGCTAGGCATCTAACTCCTTTATGGACGTGCGACCTGAGGTCGTATGAAGCGCTGTTCACCGCGATAAGAGTGAACCATCTGTATCACCAGATGCCCCTAAGACTCTGAATAAAGCAGCGAGTCTGACAATGTAACGATATTCGGTTTTATACC
>NZ_JBOZPS010000029.1:0-31576 GCF_050849305.1 Shewanella sp. MF05960
AATCTAGCGCGGAACTCATCGTGGAGCGGGTGGTAAAGCACCTAATGAAGACTCCGAATACATTAGCGCAAACCAACCTCGTTATCGAAAATATCATTTGCAATAACGAGGCGGACCATACATTTTTGTTACTATGGCATTAAAACCATGATGGGTCTTTATCGAATTGCGCTAACAAAAACAATCTACCGCATCACGTTTTGCCGCGTAAACGGAATCAATTAGATATGTAAGTTTACGTTATTTATCTTCTTTCTTAGTAAACATTTCAGAAAAGGCAAGTTTGTATAGGTTTACAATATTTTCAAATAATAGCGTCATAACAAGATCTCGGAACATTTAGGGGAGGGGATTAAGACTACGACGCAATAAATGTAGTAATTCGTGTTCTTAATTGTGCACAAATTATACTGTGAGTGTGAATTTTGCTCAAATGAGAAAAAGTGATGTCAGGGATTAGATTTATTAATGGGTTGATTTTTTGTTATTACTTTATTCTTAACGAGCCTTTTCTATCATATTGTTAATATTAAGTATTATTTTTTAGGTGTTTTAATTTGTTAAAGTTTTACTTATCTGCTACAAAAAAGCAACCAAGTGTTACTGCGATTAATCAACCCTTTCTGGTTAAGCGATATTCCTTCATGTTTTGAGTCTTAAATGATGCCCGCCTAGCAATTGGGCTGGTATTGTCAATACCTCTAGCGAGAGGGTAAGTACGAATTTGGTGGTCTTGGTGGTTTTTAACGCAAAAGTTGATTTGCTTTGCGTCACAAAGTTGACTTTTTTGTGCGATGTAGCGCAAGTGTTAAATTCGTAACTCGCTGAATAATATATACTAATAAATATCCATGCGAAAAATCTAATGTTGGTCACATAATTGATTAAAAAATATGATCTACCAACACTTTATACCGTAAGATATAGGGCGTTTAAGATAGAATTTAAAAATGTAAGTTAATGGTTAATTGTCACTTTCCAACGGCAAACGTGGCAGCGCCATTGTCTTTAAATTATCGTTTTCAGGTATAACATCACACAGTGGTAATTAGGCTATTGCCGTGTTGTATTTGGTCGTACTGAAAGAAGTAAGGAATTGCCAATGATTATTGAAGAGGTTGTTGAGCTTTCGCGTTATCAATTCGCGTTTACAGCTATGTACCACTTTCTATTTGTTCCACTCACCCTCGGTTTAGCCTTTATTCTTGCGATTATGGAATCACTGTATGTGATGACAAATAATCAGATATATAAAGATATGACTAAATTCTGGGGTAAACTTTTCGGGATTAACTTTGCCTTAGGTGTTGCTACGGGTTTAGCGATGGAATTCCAGTTTGGTACTAACTGGTCATACTATTCTCATTATGTCGGTGATATTTTCGGTGCGCCTCTGGCCATTGAAGCTTTGATGGCTTTCTTCCTTGAATCGACCTTAGTGGGTATGTTCTTTTTTGGTTGGGATCGTTTTAGCAAACGTCAACATCTTGCCGTGACCTGGTTAGTGGCCATAGGCTCTAACATGTCGGCATTATGGATTTTGATTGCCAACGGTTGGATGCAAAACCCTGTGGGTTCGGTGTTTAACTATGAAACCATGCGTATGGAAATGGTCGACTTTGCGGCTTTGGTATTCAACCCTGTAGCGCAAGTTAAGTTTGTTCATACTGTTGCTTCTGGTTATGTAGCCGGCGCCATGTTTGTACTTGCGATTAGCGCGTATTACATATTAAAAGGCCGTGACTTACCGTTTGCGCGTCGCTCATTTGCGATTGCTGCCAGTTTCGGTTTAGCTTCAATCCTATCGGTTATTGTTCTGGGTGATGAATCTGGCTACGAAGTCGGTGAAGTTCAGCGTGTTAAATTAGCGGCTATTGAAGCTGAGTGGCACACAGAGCCTGCTCCAGCAGCCTTTACTGCGGTTGGTTTTCCTAATCAAGAAACCATGCACACTGATTACGCCGTTAAAATACCGTATTTAATGGGGATTATTGCCACTCGTTCTTTAGATGAAGAAGTGACTGGCCTTAAAGATCTTATTAAAGAGCATGAAGTGCGTATTCGTACCGGTATGGTGGCATATGGACTGCTTGAAAAATTGCGTGCTGGTGATGAAACGCCAGAAGTAAGAGCACAATTTGAAGCCGTTAAAGACGACTTAGGCTATGGCTTCTTGCTTAAGCGTTATACCGATAAAGTGGTTGATGCGACTGAAGAGCAAATTATCGCAGCATCGTATGACTCTATTCCAACGGTAGCACCTATGTTCTGGACCTTCCGCATTATGGTTGGCGCCGGGGTGATTATGTTGTTTGTGTTTGCCGCTGCATTTTGGCAAAGCACTCGTCATAAAATCGCTGAGAAAAAATGGGTACTGCGCGCAGCACTTTACAGCTTACCGCTTCCTTGGGTTGCCATTGAATGTGGTTGGTTTGTGTCAGAGTTTGGCCGTCAACCGTGGACCATCTCAGAAGTATTACCCACCTTTATGTCAGCATCGAGTTTAACGCCGGCCGATTTATGGTTCAGTATTATTTCGATTACGGTTTTCTACACTATTCTGTTGGTGATAGAGGCTTATTTGATGTTTAAATTTGCACGTCTCGGCCCAAGCAGTTTAAAAACCGGTCGTTACCATTTTGAAAACCAAGATGCTTAAGCGGAGGACCTGATTATGTTTGATTATGAAGTATTAAGATTTATCTGGTGGGCACTAATTGGTGTGCTACTTATTGGTTTTGCTGTTGCTGATGGTTTTGACATGGGCGTGGGTATGCTATTACCCATTATTGGTAAAGACGATACTGAACGCCGTATTATGATTAACACTATCGCACCGCACTGGGACGGCAACCAAGTATGGTTGGTTACCGCTGCTGGTGCATTGTTTGCTGCCTGGCCTATGGTGTATGCGGTATCGTTTTCGGGCTTTTATGTGGCGATGATGCTCGTGTTATTTGCATTGTATTTACGCCCAGTTGGATTTGATTACCGCTCTAAAATTGAAGACCCAAGATGGCGTAAATCATGGGACTATGCATTATTTGTCGGCAGTTTTGTACCACCATTAATCATTGGTGTAGCATTTGGCAACTTGCTTCAAGGTGTTCCATTTAACTTTGATGAATACTTGCGTGCGACTTACCATGGTGGATTTTTGGGTTTATTAAATCCGTTTGGTTTATTAGTCGGTCTAGTCAGTGTCACTATGTTTGTTATGCAGGGTGCTTCATGGTTACAAATGAAGACCGAAGGCGAGTTAAGGGTACGCAGTGTTAAGGTATCGCAAATTTGTGGCGGTTTATTATTTGTATTCTTTGGTGCAGCAGGCGTTTGGTTAGCTAATGGTATTGATGGTTTTGTTATTACCTCGCCACTCGATCTTGCTGGTCCGTCAAATCCAGCCGTTAAAACAGTTGCGATTGAAGCGGGTGCTTGGTTAACTAACTATGACAAATACCCTATTACTATGCTGTTTCCAGCATTAGGGTTATTAATGCCAATATTAGTGGTTTTAGCCAGTCGCTTAAATCGTTGTGGTTTTGCATTCTTATTTAGTTCACTTGCTGTAGCTGGCGTTATTCTGACTTGTGGTGCTGCAATGTTCCCATTTGTTATGCCTTCGTCATTAGAGCCTAATATTAGCTTGACCATGTGGGATGCTACCGCGAGTAAAATGACCTTAACAGTGATGACCTTTGTTGCCGCTATCTTTGTACCAACAATACTGTGTTATACAGCTTGGACTTATTACAAGATGTTTGGCCGTTTAAATCGTGAGTTTATTGAAAACAATAAAACGTCACTTTACTAAATTAAGGAGCAACATCTATGTGGTATTTTGCGTGGATTTTAGGTGTGTTACTGGCGTGTTCATTCGGTATTATTAACGCCTTATGGCTTGAGAATACAGAGAATATGGACCGTCAAAGCGAAGATTAATCTTCTGCTATTAACCCATAAAAAAACCGCTTTAGAAATAAAGCGGTTTTTTATTGGCTGCTACTTTGCGTTTACGCCGCTAACTCGTTACAGCTAACTCGTTACAGCTAACTTGTGACTGTTAACTCGTAACGGCTTGCCCTTGTCGAATTGCTCTTCGCGGTTTCATCAACAGTAAATACATCACCGGTACCCATATTAACGACAACATGGTCGCCAGTAATGTGCCGCCGGCAATGGCGATGGCAAAAGGTGGCCAAAACCCGCCGCCAGCAATAATTAACGGTAAAAAACCGCCGATAGTGGTAATGGTGGTTGAACCAATATGACGCCCGCAGCTGCTGACAGTATCGATTATTAACGCCAAATTACCTTGTTTAGCGTCAGGCACATCCTCGAGCTCTGCCAAAATGACAATGGCGGCGTTAATCGCTAATCCCATCAATCCCAATAAACCGATAATCACGGTGAAACCAAATGGGTAACCAAACACAAATACCGCTAGCAAACCTAAACCAGCAGATTGAAAGGCGCTGAGTAAAATAATGGCCGTTAATCTAAATGAATTGAACGACAGCACCACTGTTGCTAACAGTAAGGTGAATACCAACACAATGTTAGACAATAAGTTGCCTACCGCTTCATTACGCTTGGCACTTTCGCCACCGATTTCGACATGATAACCCGCAGGAATAACCAATTTGGCCACTTCACCTTTTGCGTCATTTAATACCTGTGCCGGCAATACACCGCTAGTGATGTAGGCTTCAATCGTGTTAACCCGCTCACCATTACGACGCGGTATAGCGCCGCGGCTCACATTAACCTCATTATAAGATAATGCAGAGAGGGGAATGCCAGAGCCTGAAGGTGATACTAGGTTTATTTCGGCTAAACGAGTTGTTTGCTCGCGACTGGTATCGCCTAAACGAACTCGCACAGGTAACGATTCTGTTTGCTCTAAAATACTGCCACCAATAATCCCGGTGGTGGCCATTTGAATTTGGCTGGCTATGTCACTTAAACTTAAGCCGCTCATTAAACTCGCGTCTTCATTCACTTGTAACCACACTTTTGGCGCACCTGAACTCAAGGTTGCCCGGGTATGAATCACATCGGGTGTGGCATTTAAAATACCTCTCACTTGTTCGCCCAGTGTTTTTAGTGTGTCTAAATTAGGGCCATAAATTCGTAACTCTACAGGAGCGTTAAACGGCGGGCCTTGTTCTAACTTTCGCACCAGTATTTGCGCTTGCGGGTATTCTCTATCAAGCTCTTTTTGCAATTGTAAAATTAATCGATTGGCAGCAACAAAATCGGTGACTTTTATCATCGCTTGGGCGTAATTCGTTGCCCCTTGCTGGCGCTGAGTTAAGTTGTAGTAAAACGACGGCGTGTTACCGCCGACTACCCAGGTTGCCGCAAGAATGTCATCTATCTTTTGTAGCTTGGCATCAATGAGTTTCACCTGGGCCAAGGTATGTTCAATACTGACATGTGGTGCTAAGTGAACTTCTAGCTGAAACATATCCCTGTCTGATGGCGGGAAAAATTGCTCAGTCATTTTTCCCGCAGCAAAAAAGCCTGCCACAGGCAAAATACCAATAACCACAGCAGTCAGTATCGGGCGGTGCAAAGCAAAGCGTAAGCTCGCGGTAAAGGCCTGGCTAATTTTTGGAAATGCCATACCTTGTTGATACCAGGCTGTAGGTTTTTCACTGCGACTAAAGCGACCTGCAAGGCCAGCAATAATAGTGTGTGAAATAATATACGAACCCAAAAGGGCGAACATCACCGAAATCGCAATCCCACCGACAAATTCACCCGCAGCACCAGGCATTAACACAATTGGCGCAAATGCTAGCATGGTGGTGATAGTTGATCCCGCTAGTGGCAGCCATAAATGATGTAGAGTTTTTGATACCGCTTCGAGCTTGCTCATGCCTTGCTGGCGACGCTGAGCAATGGCATCGACAATGACAATCGCGTTATCAACCATAATACCCAGTGCAACCACTAGCCCTGTCACCGACATTTGATGAATGGGTAATCCCGTGTATTTCATGCACGTGAGTGTGAACAAGGCTGTTAACGGCAGTGATATCGCCACAATAACGGCATTGCGTAGGCCCAGCGTGAGCATTAACACCACAAGGATGATAATAAAACCCTGTAATAAGTTAATCACCAAATCGCCGAGCCGGTCTTGAGTGTAACTTTGTTGATCGAACAACCACTGCACTTCAATGTTAGCCGGTAAATTCACCGAAAATGCCTCAATGGTTTGGCTAACTTGTTGTTGCCATAAATCCACTCGATTATTGTTAAGCATGCGGGCAGAAACCAAAATGCCTTGCTGACTATCAATAAGAGCAATGCTACTCGCAGGTGTTTTTGCCTGGCGAGTAATGGTCGCCACATCACCTAAGCGGATAATCTGGCCATATTCATCAACTTTTAAAGGGACCTGACGAATACGGTTTTGTGAGTCGAGTTCACCCGAGACTTCAACTAAAGCTCTAAACTGGCTGTTATTGATTTCTCCAGCGGATATTTTACTGTCGGCATTAGACAAAATCGCTGCAATACTGGCAGGGGTAAGATGCAGCTGACTGATTTTATTGCCGTCAAGCTCAACCAATATCTCTTCTTCTGGGGCGCCATACAGTTTGGCAAAGTCAGTGCCATTCAATAGGCGTAAACGGCTTTGTAGTTCTTTAGCATAGCGATTTAAAATATCAGCTCGAACAGGTGAATCATCTGCCCACACCACACCTAAAATCGCGGTGCTGGCATAACCTAATTGATCATCTAACACACCATTTTGTGCCGCTTCAGGTAATAAAAACTTGCTGTCTGCGATTAAGTCTCGTGCACGGGACCACACCGGGTCGGTTTCAATAACCGTATCTTTTAATTCCAGTTGAATAACCGAAATGCCCGGGCGCGATGTCGACTGCACCAGCTTTAAATCTTCCAGGCGGCGTAATTGGTTTTCAAGCACTTCAGTGACTAAGGCTTCTACGCGCTCGGCAGAAGCGCCAGGGTATTGAGTGATAACCGAGGCAAATCGATTCGTGATGTGGGGATCTTCTGTGCGCGGCAAACTGGATATGGCGCCCAATCCTGCAACAATTAATAGCGCGATAAATAAGCTGGTTAAGCGACCATTTTCAAGAAACGCCTTAATCATAGCGCCTCCAACGATTGCGCTTTAGCCAGGGTCACTTTTTGGCCTACCACTATTTTGTGCAAGCCGTCTGTCACAATCAGTTCATTGGCTTGTATGGCACCTTTGATATAAGCCTGTTGTTCATTTGTATAAATAATTTCAACATCTCTGCGCTCAATTTGATAAAGCGGTTGTTCATCTTGTACCAAAACATACACATTCCATAAACCGCGGACGCCGTCGGTTAATGCCGACATTGGCACCCAATAGCCTTCGGTTAAACTGTCTTGTTGATACACCAGATAAGCGATTTCACCGTTAATCACTCTAGCAGAATCGGGCAATTGAATTCTGAGTTGTACCGTACGGCTAATGGTGTTGACTTCAGCACTTATCCCAGCAATTTTGGCGGTAAAAGTTTGTTTGCCTACACGCACGTCGACACCTTGTTGCGCTGTTAATTGCTGCGCGATATCAACCGGCACACCAATATAAGCCACAGGTTGGCTGTTACCGACTAAATTAAACACCGCACTGCCAAGGGCAATCACCTCACCAAGATTATGATAACGTTGGCTAATGACGCCATCAAATGGCGCGAGTAAGGTTGATTTCTCAAGCTTTAACTTAGCGGCGCTCAAGCTGGCTTCAATGCGCTTTTGATTGGCTTGAAGGCTAATCACCTGTTGCTGGGTTTCATCGAGTTGTTGCGCCGACACATAGTTTTGCGTTTTCAATTTTTCAGTACGCACCAGGGTGCTTTTGGCTAAATCAATATCGGCTTGAGTTTGTAATAGGCTTGCTTCTAGTTGTTGTTTTTCTGCAACTAATAAGTCGGTGTCTAATTGGGCTAACACCTGGCCTTTTGTGACCACATCACCACTGTCTACCACAATATTATTGAGTTTACCCGCTAACTCAAATCCTATGCCTGTGGTGTTTGCTGAGCGGATGGTACCGGTATAGGTTTGCATTTGTTGGTAACGATCATTAAGCACTAAGCTTTGCGCTAATACCGACTGATACTCAACGGTTTGCGAATGCTCTTTAACCTCAGAGCCACAACCACTTAATAGCATTATGCTCAACCCTAATGCACAGTAGCGAAGATGTTGGGTGAATGACCTGACAGCAAACATAATTATTCCCTTAAAGCGATATGTGGTTTGGCAATGACTCATCGTTAACAATATGGAATGGCAGAAGCCTGCACGACATACCGTAAGATGTAACTTAATTGTTAACTCGACTTGGTAGTCTAATTTTATAAAACTAGACTGTCCAGTCTATTTTTGGTTATGATGATTTAATTGTACAGATACAACCCTTCAATTTTTACGCTCGTTTAAGCCTATGGAAAACACATGACAAAAGAGACGTCAGCCACAAACAATGACGAACAAGTTAACTTGAGCCGCAGTGAACAAAAGCGCAATCAAGTGCTTGAGTCGGCAATGGAGTTGTTTTGCCACAAAGGTTTTCCGTTAACCAGTATGGACGAGGTTGCCAAACATGCGGGTGTATCAAAGCAGACGGTATACTCGCACTTTGGCTCTAAAGATGATTTGTTCGTTGCCGCAATAGACTCTAAGTGTGTAGTACATCAACTCACTGACGATGCCTTAATTGATGCAACCGATCCGCAGCGAGTGATATTGCTATTTGCCAAACAGTTTGGTGAATTGATAGTCAGTAAAGACACCATGACTGTATTTAAAACTTGCGTCGCACAAGCAGAGACTCACCCAGAAGTGTCCAAACTGTTTTACGATGCAGGGCCAAAACATATTTTGGGATTAATTCGCGAATATTTAACCAAGGTTAACCAACACGGTGAGTATTATTTCGCTAACCCTCACGACAGTGCGGTAAGGTTATGTTTAATGTTATTTGGTGAGCTAAAATTACGCTTAGAATTAGCATTAGAGACTGATCACTTGTTAGTAAGTAGACAACAATACTTACAAGATACCGCTGAGATGTTTTTGCGGGCTCACAAAGTTGCGATAAAATAATACCTAGGATTTGAACTGAAGCGCGACTAAATCAGTATTGGTTCAGATAGTTTACGCTACTCATCATTTTATTTTGAAAGGATGCACATCGTTATGACATCTTATAAAGCTGTTATCGCTAAGCCCAATACTCTGAGCTTATTGATTAAATCGTTATTGTTAATCCCAGGGTTATTACTCAGCCAACAGGCCTTAGCCGCGCCAGACCGTTCACCATTTTCATTAACGGTTGCGCGTACGTCCGCAGCTACTGCCGATGTTGGTGCTAATGAGCTTCAGCGTGACGCCTGGAAAACCAGTTTTTCAGCCTCAATGCCATTAAATCGTCAATGGTCACTGGGGGCGAATGTCGGTTACGACAACCTCGATTACGATTGGCGCATTAATCAGGCCACGCCATTACGCTCTAACGAGCAAGACTGGTCAACGGTTCATCAATACAGCGCAGGGTTATCAATCACATATCGTCTAGATAATCACTGGATGTTTTTAGTGGCACCGCAATTAAAATATGCTTATGCCGATACTGCCTCATCATCTAATGCCCAAAGCTATGGTGTTGTAGCATCCAGTATGTACCGTTTTGACTCAGGTAATATGTTGGGTTTTGGTGTGGCGTATTTAAATGATATTTCCGAAGTGCGCACCGTGCCGTATTTAGCCGTTCGCTGGCAAATCAACGACAAGTTAGTGCTAGCTAACCCGTTTCAAGCCGGTTTTAGTGGCCCAGCAGGCCTAGAACTGAGCTATCAGTATCGCCCAGATATTGATTTTGGTATCGGTAGTTCAAAACGGACAGAGCGCTTTTTGATAGCAGATGACGATCAAACCATTGAGATCGACGAATGGGTTGCTTTTGTCCGCGCAGGCTGGAAAGCCACCGACAATGTGAGTGTAAACGCCTATGCCGGTTACTACTTTGGCGGCGAAATGGAACTGAGCGAGCCTGATGTCACCGAAGACATAGAAGACCAGGCCGCATTTGGCTTGGTGTTTAAGTTAACGTTTTAAATTGATAGATAGATAGAACGTTTTAAAGCAAAAAATGCCGCTGATATCAGCGGCATTTTTGTCGGAACAATTAAATTAATATTCTATTAGTAAAATTTTCATTAACAATAAATTCGAAAATAAGTAAATTATCATAAATTTAAGAAATAAATATCAACTATCTTGAAAAGGTCTTTCATATAACAGCTATGCTGGCGCAAAATGTGCATAATTTTTAAATTGTTTAATAATTGGCATCTAGCTTTCATAACAATGAGTATAAAACGATGACAACAAAAAATTTATCGCCATATGAATTACAAAAGCAACAGCATTTTTGGAAAACTGGTGTTGCACAAGTCAATTTAGGAACAGAACAATTTGAATTACTTAGTAACCTAGCAATTGACTGTAAAAAAGGAGCAATCGCCTCCATAGGGTCATGCTTTGCTCAACATGTAGGTAAGTGGTTAATAAACAATAATTATCCTTTTATTCAAAGCAAATTAGATTCTACCCAAGTATCTAGTTTTGCTTTAGGAAACATCTATACACCACGGTGCTTTTTGCAGTGGCTAAAGTTAGATAATAATGAAAATCATCAACATGATATATATTACTGCCAGAAAACTGACACCTATCTTGATTTACTCAGGCCAAATGTCTATCCACAAGGTTTTACATCGAAAAGCGAGTTAGAGTATTCTCGTCTTGAAGCAAAGGAAGAGTTGATTAGTACCTTGTCTTCAACAAACACTCTTATTTTTACTTTAGGGTTAACCGAAGCTTGGAAAGATGGTAATAACATATACTACCCAAGTTGCCCTGGAATTATTGCGGGAAAATTTGATAAAGAAATTTATAAGCTGCATGAATTTAATTATAATGAAATATTGTCAGATTTGTTAAAAATCCATCAATGTTTGAAAGAACTCAATCCTAACCTTAATATTATACTTACCGTATCACCTGTGCCGCTAACGGCGACGGCTACAGATAAACACATCCTTGTCGCGAGTCAATATTCAAAAGCGGTGTTGCGGGCAGTTGCTGGTTACCTTTCTGATTCTTTTGAAGATATGAACTATTTCCCTTCATTTGAAATTATTTCAGTTAATTCAAATAATGACTTTAGATTCGAAGATAATAGAAGGACGGTTTCCGCAAGTGGTGTTGAATACGTAATGAAACATTTTCAAACCGCTTTAAATGTTAGTAATACATTGATTAAGCCACCAATTAGTAGTGCAATCAATGAAATTGCATGTGAAGAAGAACAGCTCGAAGCTTTCAGTTTATTATCTCAATCATCACAAAGCCAAGCTTTGACGCAAATAACACTCGTCGGTGATAGCCATATGGGGAAATTATCAACTGCACTTAAAGCTCTGAATACTCCTTTTTCTGGTGGGATGATCATGAACGGTTCTGGATTTGCTCAAAAGAAATTTGCGCTTTGTAAAACAGAATATTTTGTCCCTCTGGAAAATGCACCTTCTAGGCAGCTTTGGGCTTCCGCATTACTAAATATAAAATCTCATGAGAAGTTAGGTCATAATGAACAATCAATTATTATTAGTAATATTGGATTGCAAACGCATCAAAATGCTGCTCGATTTGCAGCTTGGTTACAAGCGCAAGATAGTAGAATTAATAATCCATTAGGATTACAAAATTTTGTAGATTTTTTCCATGAAGATCAATCTGAACAATTATCTATATTGATATCACTAAAAGACAATGGGCATAATGTAATCGTGGTCTCAGATCCGCCCTTTTCTCAGTACTTTGATGAGTCAAAATCTGCTTCGAAAATAATCTATGCATATCATAGTGCACTTCGTTATGTATTGGAGCAGTTCGATATTCCTTTCTTTGATGCAGCTAGATTATTTGACGAGGAAATTACTGAGCCAATGGAATATGTTTCGAACGTATCGTATTCAGATGGTCAGCACGACTGGATCCATGGTAATGAGCTCTACTATGAATGGCTCTCTAGGAAGTTATTAAAATTCACAGAAAAAGTTTAAAAATGTTCGATTATAGGATTAGTTCTTACAAGACGAGATCATTAATGTTCTTTGGGCAATATCTTGGAGCCATTGATGATCTCCGTCATTGTGTAAACAGTCACCAATCCGTTGTTCGATATACTATTGCTTTTCAGTGAGTAGTGATTGTTGATTCATATGTGACAAGTAGCAAATCAATTGATATTAGTAGTCCTAAATACAGGTACGATATTGAAATAGACATGATTACAGTAGGCAGATAATATTCCTTCAGTCGTTACAATTAGCGGTTCTAATAACATAGCATTTCAACTAAATCATATTCTAAAAAGTCTGCCAGAGAGAGCCAGTCGTTTCGCTCTTGAGCAGCAAGGATCAATGGTAGAATATTTATTATAGATTGTTGATTCCTATGACTTATCAATTCAGTTTCAAGTAAATCAATGCATTTGTGAAACTGTTGAGCTGCTTCAGCTTCTTTCCCAGACCTCATAAGATTAGATGTTTTTACTAGTTGTGATACGAGTATGGATGTTGTCATAATGTTAACTCTTTGAATGTTGTGCCTTCGATATAAGCGCTTTCTAAGCTAGATTGATAAAAATTAACTTCAGGTTTAGACGCTATATAAACTTCTAAGCTTCTTAAGTATGCTCTAAAATTTAACTCTGTAGCAACTCTCTCACCTCTGCCATTTAAAACCCAATGATGTTTATGGAATTTTAATGTTACTCCTAATGCACCATCATCCCAAAAAGCATGTGTTTTGTTACCTGGATAGCAAAAGTCACAACCTAATAATGTTATATTTTTAATGTTTAAGTAAACAGCAAGATCTATAGCTGGATGGACAATACTTCCACTGCTAAATAATTCTGTTTTAGATAAAGTTTTATCGCTGTATGTCCTTCCTTGTTGGAATGCATTGAATCTAGAACCGCTCCATTTTTTTATAACATCCAAAGAAGACGTTGGGAAATAAACTAAATTAATACTAGGAGATATATTTTTAGGGAAATATGCTTCAGTAATATGATAATCGAGAGTAATAACAATATCTGGGATGATGTTTCTGCTATTTAAGGCTTTTAAAGCGGTATCTACAGCGATGAGTAAAGGTTTCTTCGTTTCATTTAGGCTTTGAAGGCTTAGCAAATAATCATAATGCTTTTCGAGTGTAGGCCCAGTTGCAATAATTAGAGCTTCTTGATTGTGGTATTTTTTTTTTAACTCTGAGATGTCACTATCCAGCTTTAAGTAATTAAGGTTTTCAATAAATCTAGTGTTGATTTCTCGCCGTTGTTTTTCGTGATTACCGTTCACATAATCAATATTTTTATCATAAATGATTAAGTCTCTTATTCTAGCATACTTATCATTAACAAGGATTAAATCAGGTGTAGATGATAAATACACTTTATCCAAGGTGTTTATATTTATCGGTTCTAACAACTCAACTTTTCGATTTGTTAGCCATTCAGTTTGATCTGTATAACAAATCAATAGATTGAAAAGTGACAAGCTGAATAAATAAACTTTAATTTGCAATATTGATTCGTTATCAATCAAAAAAGAAGGTAAATCACCCATTCCAATACCGTAAATTGAAACTGTTTGAGTATTTTTAGGTAAAGAGTTGATTAACCGTTTAGCTTCATTAACTCTATCATGACGGCTACTTAACTGTATGCCATCTACGCTAATTGTTTGAGTATTGCCAGTTATTAATTGAGCATCAAAATGCTCAATTGATTGGTTTTTTATTAATGGTGCTAAAAGTGGCCATCGGCTTTCAATAATGTCCATGTTTTTAGTGAATAAATCACTCATCATGAGTCCCTAGGTAGTAAATAAAAATTAGCATGTAAATTGGTTTTAACACAATTAGGATTATACATTAATTATCAAGTCTGTTGTGTACACTGGATGTAATCAGGGTAACCACATGGGTGTACGTTTTTCGCTCACAATAATTGATTTCAATGTAGAATCACTTCCAATCATTCATGAAGTGATAACATTCCGAATAAATGTAGTTTGATAAATACCTTCGATTTGTTCATAAAACGTTCGCGATCTCACCCTGTGGATGTAATGCTTTTGACTTTAGAGGAGCATATTTAAAAATAAGTGACTTTTTTAACACGTTTAGGGCGATTCTGTTGTTCGTACAATTGCCATACTTGCTTAAAGTCTAAGGCTAACTCAGTGACATAAAACTCACTAGAAGGGTAGGTCTTAACCACTTTCGCGCCGCGAATAATGCCACTGACGCTGGACTTAATATTGTCGTCAGTTAATAACCACTCACTGACATCGCTGTTAGCTGAAATCTTTTGACCATAAACTTGTTCAGCGAGTTCACGGTAGGCGGCAATTTTCGACGCTTGCATTGCCATTAAAATACGGTGAGACGCTTCAGGGCTAGGTTGCGTCGCTAGCGGTGCATAACCTACCGCTGTTAACGTAGGGAATGAAGAGGGCGCTTCAGTTTCCCACTGCACATATTTATCTTTATTGACGCAGCCGCCGAGTAGCACCAAAATCATAACGAACATCAGTGACTTCATAGCTTATCTCCCAATACGGTATAACGGCTATCGCCTTTTTTCTCATGACGGTACAGCAAACCATTACGAGATTCGATTAATTCAGACTCTTGTAAATAACCAGACAAACTTGACGCAGCGACAAAAGATTGCACTGCCGATAAAACGCGGTTGTTGGTGACGTTTACAACGCGGCCATTAAACACAATGCCCTCAGGGGTCATGGTCATGGTTGACACTAACACGTGTGCCACAGGTAAACCGGATGGCAATAATTGCCAATCACGGCTTAACATAAATTCGCCTTGCTCCGTAGCACGCAAGCTGGTGGCGACATTCATATCCACTAAATTAAATTCGTGCGCATGAAACGCGGCTAACAAACCTTGTTGTAATTGTAAGGCCAGCTCATTGGTGGCATTTAAATTATTAGCTAAAACAGGCGTAGTGATTAATAACGGCTGATCAGGGCGAAGTGCATCATTTTGCACAACCAATTCATTGACTAACTTTTCGGCCCATACATTAATCTGGCCTTTTGGCGCCAAGCCGGCATCTTGAATGTCGTACGCTAATTGCTTATGAGAAACGTTATATTCATCTTTAACTTTGACGTATTTGCCATCATTATTAAACGCTAAATTATTCGCCGGGTTAGGCGTTTGGCTACACGCTGCGACAGACAACAACGCAAGTACAGCAACTGGGGTGATAAGCCTGTTAATCATGATGATTCCTTTAAAAATGTCGCCGACGCGATATGTTGCATTAATGGCACTCAATCAAAACGTGCAAGATTGATGCTTAAGCCATTATTGACTGCGACATAGCCGTCAATGAACGCTAAATCTGTATCGGCAAATAGCGTAAAAGCTTTACTAGATTTAATCCTTAAAGGCTTAAATGCACATAAATATGTTAGTGGCGCGATTTTTGCTTAATTTATACTAATTAAACACTATCGCGTTAGTCGTAATATTTTATGTGCCTTAATAGGCAAAACTGACGATTTTTTGACATTAGGACATCGTATGCCGACGCAAACAAGCCTTATTAAACAAGCAACCAGCCATAAAGCATTCGCGCTTGCACTGATGTTACTGTGGAGCTTTTTTCAGGTTAACACGGCATTTGCAGAACAAGTCGAGGTCACCGGCAGAGCTAAAATTGTCAATGGCGATATCGATAAAGCCCGCGAAGATGCCATCAGTCAGGCATTAAATTATGCGAGCTTAAAAGCGGGGGTTAATTTTTCCAGTGAGCAATCAATCGATCAGGGGCGATTAACCCAGGATACGTTTCAAATTCAGCGTATGGGGTCGGCTAATAATGTTGAGTTGATGAGCGAAATGATCAGCCAAAATACCATCACAGTGGTTTTGCAATTAGAACTCACCGAACCAGAACCTAACGCCCAATGCAAAAGCCAATCATTAAAAGCCGCGATTATGTTGCCGCAATCTTATCTTCAAGATCGCGCTCAGCTTCGATACGGGCAACTGGCCAATTTTGAACAACAGATAACCGAAAAACTCGGCAAGATGATCAATGCTCAGTCTCGTTATAGTTTTGCTCGTGTACACGCCAATGAAAAAATTGATAATACTAACCAATTGGTTAATTTTAGAGGTTACCGCATCCCGACATGGTTAGGCGAAATCACCGAAAGTCAGTACATACTACAACCCGATATTATTGATATTTCAACTGAGCCTGCCGAAAGTGGTTTTTTAGGTTTCAGTGAAGAATACCCACTAAGACAATTCATGATAAAACTCACTCTTTATCATGGTATTAGCGGCGAAGTGGTGTGGACAGAAACTTTTGCCACATCGGCACCCTGGGAATTTGAAAAACAAGAAGTGGTGTCACCGGCTAATCAACGTTTTTGGCGCTCATCCTACGGCCAGTCTATTATTGAAATCTTTCAACAAAGCATACTGACGTTAGATAACCAGTTAAATTGCAGGCCACTATTAGGCCAAATTGTTGCCAGACAAGGCGATAGAGTTATCATCAATTTAGGCCGCAAAAATGGCGTAAAAATGGGTGATAAGTTTCAGATAGTATTGCAAAAAAATATCCCAGATCGCTTAAACACCATGCGCCCCATCGCCAGCAAAAGCCGAGCGAGTGTGGTAATCGAGCAAGTCAGTGAAGACAGCGCCACAGCCATATTTGACGGCATCGATGCAGCAGACAATATCCAAGTAAATGATATCGCGATTAAAAACTGATCATCATGACCGTCATGCATAAGGTTAAGAGTAAGGTTAAGAGTTCAAGCTAAGAAACTAGGCTAATAAACCAGGTTAAGAAATAAGCAGTTAAATTTAAAGGGTTTAAATCAATTATAAACTCAGTATAATCACAGGGTCTCTCTATAGCTCAACAGGATAGAGCAGCCGCCTCCTAAGCGGCCGATCGGGGTTCGAGTCCCTGTGGGGAGACCATATATTTCCTTTCTCATTTTCAAGCTTAAGCTTTCATTTTTTTTAGTCGACTTCCCTGCCTCATTAGTTATCTGGTTTATACTCACTGATAAGCGATTTATTTACTTTACAATCAAGTAGTAAATTGCTTTCTAGTCTCTTATAGTAGCTTTATGTCCATCTATTAATTTCTTGGAATAATTATTGCTGTATTTCAATTGTGATAATTTTTTGACAGTGAATGTATAGCAATGTATCTGCTATTGATTTAAAGAAGGAATTCAACGAATGCAATTGTTTGATTTATCGTTAATTGGAAGGGAGTTTCCTTTACTCTATAGTGATGTTTCGAGATTAGCTTCCGAGCTAAATACGATAGTTGCCAACTCACGTTTTTTGGTTTTAGGCGCAGCTGGTACCATTGGTCAAGCTGTGACAAAAGAAATCTTTAAAAGACAGCCAATTAAACTGCATGTTGTTGACATTAGTGAAAACAATTTAGTTGAACTTGTTCGGGATATTCGAAGTGCTTTTGGCTATATTACAGGTGATTTTCAAAGCTTCGCGCTTGATATTGGTTCTATTGAGTATAATGCGTTTATCAAGACTGATGGTCAGTATGATTATGTGCTGAACTTATCAGCCTTAAAGCATGTACGTAGCGAGAAAGATCCTTTTACCTTGATGCGAATGATAGATGTAAATGTGTTTAATACCGACAAAACTATCCTGCAATCTATCAACTCGGGTGTCAAAAAATACTTTTGTGTTTCAACTGATAAAGCCACAAACCCTGTTAATATGATGGGATCATCGAAAAGAATTATGGAGATGTTTTTGATGCGCCGCAGTCATCAGTTAAGCATTTCAACTGCGCGGTTTGCTAATGTCGCATTCTCAGATGGTTCCCTTTTACACAGTTTCAATCAACGTATTTTGAAACAACAGCCGATTGTGGCACCTAATGATGTGAAGCGTTACTTTGTTACGCCACAAGAGTCGGGTGAGTTATGTTTAATGTCTTGTTTGTTAGGTGATAACCGTGACATTTTTTTCCCTAAACAAACTCAGTCTTTACCGCTGGTTTCTTTTGCAGATATTGCCGTTAAATATTTGGCCCAGTTAGGTTATGAACCTTATCTTTGCAAAGGTGAAACCGAGGCTAGAGAGCTAGTTCATTCTTTACCGAGGCAGGGGAAGTGGCCTTGTTTGTTTACTCAAAGTGATACCACTGGTGAGAAAGATGTTGAAGAGTTTTTTACCCACAAAGATGTGCTAGATATGGATCGTTTTACTGATCTTGGGGTGATAAAGCATTCTGCTGAATTTGATGAGAAACTGTTGAATATGTTTGAACATGAAATCAACACCATGAAAAGAGAGCAAGCTTGGACTAAAACACAAATAGTTACGTTATTTAATAAAATGATCCCTGAGTTTGACCATAAAGAAACCGGTAAATACTTAGATGGAAAAATGTAGGAAATTAGATGAAATCAGCTCATATTTGTCAGTTTATTCGTGATATTTATAAAACAGATCAGTTTATTCCTTTGCATGCGCCAACATTTGCAGGCAATGAGAAACGCTATGTGACAGATACCATTGACAGTACTTTTGTGTCTAGTGTTGGTAAGTATGTTGATGAATTCGAAAACAAAATAGAACACTTTACAGGTACAGCTAAAGCGGTTGCGGTTGTTAACGGGACCGCAGCATTACAGACAGCATTATATATGGCCGGAGTTGAACGCGGTGATTTAGTTTTTACTCAGGCTTTAACGTTTGTAGCCACCTGTAATGTTATTTACCACCTAGGTGCAGAGCCTATATTTATCGATGTATCAAAGACTAGCTTAAGTTTATGCCCTGATGCGTTAGAAAAATATCTTAACCAGTATGCCAGTTTAACGGATAAAGGCTGTGTTCATAAACTTACAGGACAACGGATAAGAGCAATTATGCCAATGCATACATTTGGTCATCCTGCTGAAATGGATGAGTTGCTAGTTATTTGTCATCAATGGCAGCTGATTATGGTTGAGGATGCCGCTGAAAGTTTAGGTTCGGTTTATAAGGATAAACACACTGGTACTATGGGCGAATATGGCGCCATTAGCTTTAATGGCAATAAGATTATTACTACCGGTGGTGGGGGAGTGGTGCTTTGCGCTAATCAGCAAAGTGGCAAACGAGTAAAGCACATTACCACGACAGCCAAAGTACCTCATGTTTATGAGTTTTATCATGATGAACCAGGGTTTAATCATCGAATGCCTAATCTGAATGCCGCTTTGGGATGCGCTCAGATGGAAGTTATTGATGACTTTCTAGCAAGTAAGAGGTTACTTGCGACTCAATACAGAGAGTTTTTTGCAGGTTCTGATATCAAGTTTGTTGAAGAACCTAGCTATGCAAAGTCTAATTATTGGCTCAATGCGGTGATATGCAAAAGCCTCGAGTCGAGAAATACATTACTCAATGAGACTAATGATAGCGGAGTGATGACTCGTCCAGTTTGGATGTTAATGCATCATCTGCCTATGTTTAAGAATGCACATCGAGGCGACTTAAGTTATTCGGAATGGCTTTCTCAGCGCCTTATTAACATTCCTAGTAGTGCCTTAATTTTAGATAAATAGTATTTGATAAATCCAAATGACGTTGAGACTAATGTTAAACCACAAGGGTAGAAAAAATGATGAGTCATGATTTTAAAATTATTGATGTCACCGACAAAGATGAATTGATCAATTATTATGATGCCATTGCTGAGTTGTTTTTGGAGTCTTTCGAAAAACCTTTGTCAAAAGAGTTATGGCAATGGGCTTATTTAGATAATCCATTTGGTGATCCTATAGTGTCGATGGCTTTTGATGGTAAAAAGTTGATTGGTCATTATGCAGTTGTCCCGATGAATTTAGAGTCTGAAAGTGGATCTGTTTTGGGCTTTTTATCCATGACCACAATGGTGGGAGTCAATTACCGAAAACACGGACTGTTTCAAGAGTTAGCTGAGCGTGTATATGACTATATTCAAGCATTTAATCAACCAGCAATGGTATTTGGTTTTCCCAATGAAAATTCGACACCTGGATTTATAAGGCGACTACAGTGGGTCATTTCGGATGAATACCGAGTGATGCAAATTACTAAACCATCAATTGATTTTGCTACCGAAAAACTTGCCCGAGTGAAAACAGCTGATTCTTTAACGCTAAATATGGAAAAGCAGTATATTAGATACTGGAGAACCCATAAACCTAATCAGCAATGGAATTATATCAATGGATTAGGAGTGAAACCTTTGGAGGGTGTTTCAGATATAATGCACTTAGGTGCAGGAGGAAGTTTGCACGATTTATCATTTGAACAAGATTACAATATTATTTTACCTATCCAAGAAGATGACATGTTACCTGAAGGCGTGAATACTTCATTTCCGTACCGCTTTGGGTATCGAACTTTTAATTTGGCAACCGCGCCAAATATCTTTGTACAGATGTCGATGTCGGATATATTTTGATGAAAATTTTAGCGCTGACGTCTATTCGGTCTGATTATGATTTGTTAAGTCCTTTATATGCTCGACTACATAATGATGTTGATATTGAATTGAAATTATTAGTTGGTGGCACACATAACTCGGCAGTACATGACTATACGGTTAATGATATTCATCGTGATGGTTTTGATGTGCTTCTTGAGATTGATAGTTTAATTAATAGTGATACGGCTAAATCTAGACTTAAAAGCGCATCCATTTTATTGTTATCGGCTGTCGATGCTGTTGCCGCTTTTTCGCCAGATTTAATTATTTATGCCGGTGATAGAGAAGATGTCATGGTTGGGGCATTACTGGGTGGTTATTTATCTATTCCTACCTTGCATTTTTATGGTGGAGACCATGCTAGTGATGGTTATATAGACAATCCTATCCGTCATGCTGTAAGTAAGTTATCAACGGTGCACTTTGTCAGTACAGCTTTGCACAAAGCACGTTTATTGGCGTTAAAAGAGCCTTCAAATCGAATTTTTGATGTGGGAAGTATTGCACTTGATAAGTTTAAAAATATTGTACCGATCGCGGGTATAAAAGATCTCATTGCGGGTAGAATTGTCGACAAACCTGCTGCGTTGGTTATTTTTCACCCTATAAAAGATGAAATAATAGAAGCCCTTGATATTATCACTAACATGCTAATGACTTTGATAAAAAATGGTTATCATTGTTTTATCGGCTCGCCAAATAGTGATCCTGGCAACGCTATAATTATTTCAACATTGTCAGGTTTAGCGGCCAAATACTCTGAAATAACACTATATGGAAATTTACCTCGAGGTCAGTTTCTTAATCTTTTTAGTGCATGCAATATCATTGTGGGTAATTCATCAGCGGGTTTGCTTGAATCTGCGAGTATCCCAATACCTTGTTTAAATGTCGGGTTACGCCAAAGAGGGCGAGATTGTTCGGATAATGTTTTGTTTGTGGACACATCAATAGAGGCTATTCAAGCTGGATTAAATGAAATCGCTTCAGCTGAGTTCACTGTGAAAATGGAGCGTGTTATTAATATTTATGGTGATGGCCATTCAGCGGATAAAGCCCATAATCTCATAAAATCAATAGATTTTAAATCGCTTCTGAATAAACCTGAGGACCCTTTATATGTTGAATAAAAGCGTTTTAGTAGTTGCTCCTCATGCGGATGACGAATCGCTTGGCTGTGGTGGAACTTTATTAAAGCACAAACAAAATGGTGATGAAATTCATTGGCTAATCGTAACTCAGATGTCCTCTGTTTGCGGTTATTCAGAAGAAGTGATACTAACGCGGCAAGATGAAGTGTTGGCAGTTACTCAGCAATATGGTTTTAAATCGGTCCATCAATTATCATTTTCGCCAGCATTATTAGACACAGAATCAAAAAGCAATTTAGTTGATGTTTTTTCTGCAGTAATGACTCAAGTAAAGCCGCAAATAGTCTATACCCCATTTCGAAATGATGTTCACAGTGACCATGAAGTGGTATTTGATGTTGTTGCTTCGACTACTAAATCTTTTAGATACCCTTTCATTGAAAAAATATTAGCTTATGAAACTTTGTCTGAAACTGATTTCAATATCAAGCCAGGGAATACAATGTTTAGCCCTAATATATTTGTGGATATCTCTGCTTATGTGGAAGAGAAAATATCAATTTTGAAACTGTATAAATCTGAGATTGATGAATTTCCATTTCCGCGAAGTATAAAGGCTATTAAGTCTTTGGGACACATAAGGGGTGTACAAGCTGGTTGTGATTCAGCAGAAGCGTTTATGTTGCTAAAAGAGATTATAAAATGAAGCCAGTATTAGTCATAGCAGAAGCAGGTGTTAATCATAATGGCTCACTTAAAATGGCTTTTAAGCTCGTTGATGTGGCTGTTGATGCTGGTGCTGATATTGTAAAGTTTCAAACATTTAAAGCGAAAAACCTAGTGACCGCTGATGCATGTAAAGCTCAATATCAAATAGAGGCTACCGGTAATCAAGAGTCGCAGTTAGCTATGTTAAAGCGCCTTGAATTAAGTTACGACGCTCACCATCAATTACTTGAATATTGCGCTTCAAAAAATATTGAATTTTTATCAACAGCATTTGATTCAGAAAGCTTAGCGTTTTTAGTCGATGAAATTAAAGTTAAGCGATTGAAAATTCCATCAGGTGAATTAACCAATAGTCCGTTTGTGTTAGAGCATGCTCGTACAGGATTAGATATTATTTTATCAACTGGCATGGCTACGTTAGAAGAAGTCAGAAACACCTTAGCAGTCATTGCTTTTGGTTATATAGCTCCACTTGATAGTCAACCTTCATTGGCAGACTTTGAGCTGGCTTTTCAATCTAATGTGGGTCAACAAGTACTATCCGAAAAAGTGACCATTTTACATTGCACCACAGAATATCCTGCACCGTTTGATGAAATTAATTTAAATGCCATGGATACATTGAAACGCAGTTTCGGTTTGCCTGTTGGTTATTCAGATCACAGCCAGGGGATTACTATTCCGATTGCGGCAGTGGCTAAAGAGGCTGTGGTTATTGAAAAACACTTTACGCTAGATTGCTCCTTACCTGGTCCAGATCATCGTGCCTCTATCGAACCTTTGCAATTAAAAATGATGGTGGAATCGATCAGGCAAGTTGAAAAAGCCTTAGGTAACGGTGTAAAAAATCCCACTATTTCGGAAGCTAAAAATATAACTATTGCCCGAAAAAGTATTGTGGCACAAACCGATATAAAAAAAGGAGAACCTTTTAATGTCAGTAATTTGACAATAAAAAGGCCCGGAAGTGGTATGTCTCCGGATATATTTTGGCAGCTTACTTCTGGCCAAGTTGCATCAAAATGCTATCAGTCAGGGGATTTAATCGATGAATAAGCCATTAATCATGATTGGTTCTGGTGGCCACGCAAGCGTATTAATGGATTTACTCCAGCTTAACGGGTGTAATGTTATTGCATATATTTCACCTGATAAAAATAATAATCAGATGTTTGAATCAATACAGTACTCAAGTGATGATGGCGATATAAGTCAATTTAATCCCGATGATGTGCTTTTGGTGAATGGGCTGGGTAGTTTACCTAAACAAAATAACCGAGAAAAAGTGGCGGCATTTTTCTCTAAATTAGGTTTTAGTTTTGCAACGGTTATATCACCACACGCGATTGTATCTTCATCTGCATATTTGGCACAGGGTGTGCAAGTTATGTCTGGAGCCATTATCCAAACGGGTGCGTATATTGGTGAAAACAGTATTATTAATACCGGTGCTATAATTGAGCACGACTGTAATGTTGGTGCGAATAACCATATTGCACCTCGCGCGACACTTTGCGGCAATGTAACTACACAAGATGATGTTCATATAGGCGTGCATGCCTGTATTATACAGGGTGTTGATATTGGTAAAAATGTCATTGTTGGCGCTGGTGCTACAGTCACAAAAAATATTGAAGATAAAGCCATTGTTTATGGGCACAGAGCATTAATCATAAAAAGGAATGAAATGTTATGAAAAAGCATTGGAAAGATGTTGCTTTAGCACCTAAACAGTCTATTCGTGATGCTTTAGAAATCATTAACCTTCATGCTCTGCAAGTTGCTTTGGTTGTCGATGACAATGATCAACTGCAAGGTGTTGTTACAGACGGTGATATAAGACGAGCTTTATTAAACAACCTTACTCTTGACCAGTCTGTGGCTCTCGTAATGAACCGCAATCCAATTATTGCGACGTTTGATACGCCCAAGCAAAAACTCATCCGCTTAATGGAGCAAAAAAGTATTTTAGCTATTCCATTGATTAAAGCTGGAAAAGTGGCAGGTCTTCAAACCTTAAAACAGGTGTTGAATCAACCTTACTATGATAATCCTGTGCTTATTATGGCGGGTGGCTTTGGCATGCGTTTACGTCCATTAACAGATAACTGCCCTAAGCCAATGCTAAAAGTAGGTAATAAACCGCTTTTAGAAATGACGATTCTTAATTTTGCTAAAGCTGGGTTTGTGAATTTTTATATTTCAACTCACTTCATGCCTGACCAGATTAAAGACTATTTTGGTGATGGCAGCCGACTCAACGTCAATATTACCTATATCCATGAAGATGAACCGTTAGGCACTGGTGGAGCATTAGGCTTACTGCCTGATGATATTCCTGCGTTGCCGCTTATTATGATGAATGGTGATGTATTAACAAAAGTTGATTTTCAGCGTTTACTGGATTTTCATAATGAAAATGAAGCTCATGCGACTATGTGCGTGAGAGAATACGAATATCAAATTCCTTATGGTGTGATTAATGGCAAAGGTAATACTGTTGTGAGTATGGAAGAGAAGCCAACTCAACGCTTTTTTGTCAATGCAGGTATCTATGTCGTCTCACCAGAGATAATCAAACAAGTGAGTGTCAATCAAGTGATTGATATGCCGACCCTGTTGGACAATAAGATTCAAACGGGCGGTAATGTGTTAATGTTCCCATTGCATGAGTATTGGTTAGATATCGGTCGGTTAGATGATTTTAATCGTGCTCAAGCGGATATATGCGCATTAGGAATGAGTGAATGATTTCCGCTGTAGTGATCGGCTTGGGTGGCATTGCCACTCGGCACCGAAAAAATATAAAACAGCTCTTACCAGGGGTAAAAGTTTATAGCTTGTCTGCCAGTGGCAGAAGCATCACTCTGCCGATAGAGTATGCTGATGCTGTTTTATCGAGTATGAGTGAGGTTATTCTGCTAAATCCTGACTTTGTCATTATTGCTTCACCATCTTCGTTACACTCTCAGCATGCTATTCCGTTAGTTGAAGCTAATATTCCGATATTAGTTGAAAAACCTATCGCCGCGACAACGGCTCAAGCTAATGCTTTGGTCGTGGCTTTTGTAGAACATCGCACCCCCGTTGCCATTGGTTATTGTTTACGTTTTATGCCCGCAGCATTAAAGCTTAAAGCCATCATCGACAGTAATTTGCTGGGTGACATTTATCATTGCGCTTGTAACGTTGGACAATACTTACCAGATTGGCGCCCCAGTATAAATTATTTATCTACAGTATCTGCCAACGCAGAGTTAGGTGGCGGGGTATTATTAGAGCTCAGTCATGAGTTGGACTACTTACAATGGATATTGGGTGATCTGCAATTTGAACATGCAATATTACGTAGTTCAAATGAGCTTAATTTAAATGTTGAAGAGATAGCTGATTTAACTTTATCTACGGATTCAGGGATTATATGTCAGCTCCACATGGATTTTTTACAGCGCATACCGCAGCGTAAATGCCAATTCATGGGGCATAAAGGTCGTGTGGAATGGGACTTAGTTGAAAACAGTATCACTGTGTTTAATCTGCAAGGAACGCAATTGATTTATTCAGAACCTACTTGGGATAGGAACATAATGTATCTCGACATGCTTGAGTCATTTATTGCTCAAATTCATAATGATTTAAGCGATAACTCGGCAGTTTCACAAGCAGCTAAAACAATTGCATTAATCGATACTGTGAAAGACCAAGCGTGTTACAGAGGGCGAATATGAAAACATATGGATTTATTTTTGCTCGGGGCGGGTCAAAAGGATTACCCAGAAAGAACATCAAATTATTACACGGTAAGCCACTTATTACTTATTCGATAGAAAGTGCCATTTTGTCGCCAATGATTGATAAGGTTTTTGTATCAACTGAAGATACTGACATTGCTGCTATAGCAACTCAAGCAGGTGCGGAAGTGATTACTCGGCCAGCTGAATTAGCGAGTGATACCAGCCCTGAGTGGCTATCGTGGCAGCATGCCTGCCAGTGGGTAAAAGATAAATATGGTGACTTTGATTATCTAGTGAGTTTACCTGCGACAAGCCCACTGCGAAGTGGCGAAGATATATCTGCTGCAATTGTTGCACTTTTACCCGATTCACCCAATAGTTTACCCACCTTTGATGCTTGTATTTCGGTAACGCCTGCCAATCGTAGCCCATATTTTAATATGGTGGTTAAGTATGAGTCTGGACAGATATCAGTTGTTAATCCATTAGAGGGCAATTTCGCTAGAAGGCAAGATGTACCAGAAGTTTTTGATATGACAACGGTTGTTTATAGCACGACGCCTAAATATGTATTATCGAGTAAAAATTTATTCGATGGCAAGATAACCAGCATTGAAGTGCCAAAAGAGCGCGCAATCGATATTGATGATATTTATGATTTTATGCTGGCGGAAGCCATTTTAAAGAAAGGGTAAAACATGCTGTTTAATAAGCGAGTTTTAGTTTTAGGTGCCGGTGGCTTGTTGGGGAAAGTGGTTGTCGATGCACTTTTAGTCAATAATGCAGCGGTGATTGCGACAGACATTCAAACCGAATCTTTGTTCACTCATTTTACCGCGGATTATGCAGGTAAGCTTGAAATCACATCCCTTGATGTTAATAACGAAGCTAACGTGGTGTCATTTTTTAATGATCAGCAACGTATCGATGGCGTAGTGAACTGCAGTTATCCTCGCAATAAAGATTATGGGAAAAAATTATTTGACGTTAGTTTAGCGAGTTTTAACGATAATGTGTCTATTCATTTAGGTGCTTCTTTTTTGATAATGCAGCAAAGTGCAGCATTATTTTTGCGACAAAACTCCCCGTTATCAATTGTTAATATTTCCTCTATCTATGGTGTTGTAGCCCCCAAGTTTGAGGTGTATGAAAACACCAATATGACTATGCCAGTAGAGTATGCGGCAATTAAGTCGGCTATTTTACATCTGAATAAATACTTTTCGAGTTTTATGCGTGATAGTCGTTTTAGAGTGAATAGTATTAGCCCTGGTGGATTATATGATTCGCAGCCTCAGGCATTTTTAGACAAATACAAACAACTAACGATGGGGGCTGGGATGTTGAATGCGACGGATATGACGGGAGCCATTTCGTTTCTTCTTTCTGAACAATCACAATACATGACTGGTCAGAACTTAATTATAGATGATGGGTTTTCACTCTAAATATGTTGAGTAAATTTAAATTCTGGTTTACAAGCTACCGTATAGGTCCTGATATACCGTTAACGCACTTTCTGCTACATTCAAGACGACTTGGTCATTGGTTATGCCAAAAAAAATTCGCCAAGTTTGATGATGGAAGTGAAATGCGATATGGCAGTTATGCTATTTGTACTCAGCATATCTCGATAGGTAAAAAAGTTATCATTAGGCCATTATCTATGTTGTTTGCTTCAGAACATGGGGATAGTAGCTCCAATATTATTATCGAAGACTATGTCCTAATGGGGTCCGGTGTTCATATTTATACTGCCAATCATTGCTTTTCAGATCCTACTTTAGCGATTTATTTTCAAGGACATGAAAAGGTGAAGCCAGTGAGGATCTCTACAGGAGCTTGGTTGGGAGCCAATTGCATCATTTTACCCGGTGTGACCGTGGGGCGTAATAGTGTTGTCGGAGCTGGGAGTGTTGTAACAAAAGATGTGCCAGATAATGTGGTGGTTGCAGGTCAACCCGCAAAATTGATTAAAATTATAATGCGAGCAGACTAACCGATATTTTATGACTTCACTAGTTGATAGAATCAGTGATACGATTTTGTCAGCATTTAAAACGTTCACGGAATAAGGACATGGGATATTTATGCCGCCAGAAACTGAGATTTTAAATGTATTTGCGATCAGTGCTTTTGATGAGTATTACTTGCCTAGTATTAATCGCTCTATGTTTGAAAAGTTCGATTCTAAAAGCTTATTTGATAAGCAATTCAAGTCTTCTTTCCAAAAAGAAGATACTTTATACATCATCATTGGCTTAGACTCTGGTTTACTGGCTAACTATGTATTATCGATGCCGTTAGCAAAAGGATCTCAATACCTTTTTGTTGAAATTGATGAGGTAATTGAATTACTAAATATTGATATCCCTCCAGAAAAACATCAGGTATCAGTATGTAATTATACAGAGTTTGAGAAAATAATTTATGATGATCGGATCAATATATTTCTCGTTAAAAACCAATATGTCTTGCATCGTTCTTTAGCTGCTTCGGGTGATTATTTATTTCAATATTCTTGTCTTGCTATTAATGTGGAAAAACTAGTCAATGATGCTGTTTTTGAGGTGAGTATTGGTTTTACACAAAGAATATTTTTTAGGCAGCAACTAAAAAATATTTGCGAGAATCATACTCCTGTATCTGTATTAAAAGGTTCGTTTGATAATATGACAGCTATTATCGTAGCTGGAGGTCCATCTTTAGATGAAACTATTAGTTGGATTAAAGATAATCAATCAAAGTTAATTATTTTTGCAGTATCAAGGGTGGCTGGTAAGCTTTATGAAGCGGGAATCATTCCTCATATAATTGTGTCTGTCGACCCAGAAGATTTTAGTTTTGAAGTTAACCGAGGAATGATGAGGCTAGCCGAGAAGTGTCTTTTTGTTAATGCCTATCATGTGAGCTCTAGGTTGTTGTCTCAATGGCAAGGGTATTCTTTGTATATGGGATCACGATTAGCCTGGTCACAAACTGCCGACCGAGATAATATTCAAACAGTAGGCCCAACCGTAACCAATACATCTGTTCACTTAGCTATTAACCTTGGGTTCCAACAGGTGTTATTAACAGGGTCAGATTTTTGTTTTTCGCCAGCAGGTTTTACTCATGCAAAAGGCTCGCTAGAGACGGGCTTGGGACCTAATTTAGGTTTTATTGGTGAATGGGTCCAAACTTATGCTGGTAACTTTGCAGAGACTGTGGTGCAATTGAAAATGGCAGCAGAATCTTTAGCCGATGATGCAGAAAATAATCCGCATGTTTCAATTATAAATTTATCTGAAAATGCCACAAAAATAGACAGTATTCCCCATCGACATTTCCAACATATTGAACTTACGGAATGTGATTTAACTCCGCTGAGTCTGCTTGATAAGATTATTAAACTTAACCCGCAAAAAAAGTTACATGCAGATTATAAAGCCGTATTAATCCAAACTGAACAAGCAAACAAAGTGTTTAATGTTCTAGCTGATAAAGCCAGCAAAGCTTTGGCTAGTATAGAGTCTGTTAATTATGAAGATGCTGAGCTAGAAGCCATATTTGAAGTATCGCAAAAGTTGGAATCTATTGAATTATTTATAAATACCAATTATGCTGACTTTGCTAAATTGATTAAATTCTATGGTTATTACGAGTTTTCAAAGTTTTTGACTACTAAAAAAAGTGAAGATTGGGACCAAAAGCATTTACTTGAAATGTCGAAAGATTATTACTGTGCTTTTAACGATATTGCATCCGATCTTATTCTACAAACAGACAAAACAATCTCAAGAATAAAGTCAAGGTTGCAAGAGCTAGCCCAAAATATCGAGGTAACTAAATTAGCTAAACAGTGGAGGGATGACCACCAACCCGGTAGAGTGTTTGGTTGGTTAAAGATTAAAGAACGACAAGGCTTTATTTTTGAATCAAGCAATTTACAAGTAATTGAATCTTTAAAGTCAGAATATCAGGAACAGTTTGAAAGAAAGCCGACTGTGTATATTGATGTTGTTAAAAGTCAATCTGCGACAAGAAAGGTTTTAGAGAAAATTTTGTATCTGGTTCATACAAAACATGTTGAAGGGCTAAAATATATGGTACGCAATTTAGCGCTTCTCGTTGATACTGATAAGGATACCAATTATTTGTATCATTTAGCTTACTCGAATCAGCTTTTGTTACAGAATAACCCTCGTCAAGCATTGGATGTGTTACAAACTTATAAAGGTTTGCACGATGAATTGTATTTGAAATTAACCTTAAAACTAGCTTTAATTCTTCTAGAATTAGAATTAGCGAGCCAAACACTTGAGAAAATAATTGGATATAGTGAACAGTATATGCCGCAATATGCCCATATACTTCGATTGCAAGGAAAGCTTAATAGCGCTGTTAATGTGTATCTCGATTACCTTGAAAGATTTCCTACAGATGTAGTTACTTGGTTAAAATTAGGTTTATTTATGATTGACGTTAATGAAGTCGACGCTGCTCAAACTGCTTTCTCAAAAGCTCTTTCCTTTGATCCTTCTAACCATGTTGCGAAAGAGTATTTATCTAAAATAAGACAAAAATAAGCTAAGCGTCTGGGCAAGTCCATCTCCAGCAGCGCTTATTAGTTTTCTATATTAACGACTCATACACTGGACCTTAAGCATTAAGGCCTGCAAAAATTCCATCTAACGTTATGTCTTTTCAAGATTTTCTTTGTTGTGACTTTTTTGCGTTTATTGTTATATAGCAGAGTATGCGTCCGGGCAAGTACGTCTTCAACTGCGCTCATTGAGCCTTTATCTTAACGACTGATTATGACATCAGGAGTTAACATGGCTACACGTTCACATGAAGATTGGGCTGATTTGATACAACAGCACCCCGCCAGTGGCTTAACGATTAGCGCTTTTTGCCGACTTCATCAGGTCAGTATCAGTACCTTTTATGCCCGTAAAGCGGATATGGCTAAAACGAGTAGCCCAAAGACTGCGCAGTTTGTTAAGGCAACACTGGCTTCACCGACAGCGATGACAACCCAAGCTCAACCTTCCGCTTCAGCCCAGGCTATCCATTTTCAGCATCATACAGGGCTATGGACTTTCCCCAGTTCCTTACCCCCACGCTACCTGCTTGAGATTATTAAAGGCCTACAAGCATGTTGATGTTTCGTGAGCTTCCCAGTGTTTATCTGCACCGTGAACCGGTGGATTTTCGTAAATCGATAAATGGCTTAGCTGTTATCGTTGTATGCGTCCGGGCAAGTACGTCTTCAACTGCGCTCATCGAGCCTTTATCTTAACGACTAATAATTACAATCAGGAGTTAACATGGCTAAACGTTCACATCAAGATTGGGCTGCTTTGATACAACAG
>NZ_JBOZPS010000003.1:0-319657 GCF_050849305.1 Shewanella sp. MF05960
AACGATTATTCATTGCGAAGGTGAAAGTTACCGACGCAAAACAGCGCTCAATAAGAGCAAATAAAATTCGGTGTCAACCGGCCAAGATAATTGACGCGGAACCGGCCAAGTTAATTGACGCTAGATACTCCAGTTAGGGCGCATAACTGAAAAGCATTTTTCCCGGACAAACAAAGCACTTCTGTTTGTGCTAACGATGTTAATTCAGCTCGAGAGAAAGGATTAGGCTCTGCGTGACAAACCGATAGATTTTGAACCCCATCCATTGGATTTCTAACGATTACACCATCCCGAAAAGCATTGTTAAATATTGCACGCAGAATGATATAAAACTCATTAATTGATTTGTTTACATAGCTTTTATGTAACTTTTGACGTAATTGAATGATGTCACTATGACATAGGGAATTAATTGCGTGCTTGCCGACAAGCTTAATAACTTTTTTAGCTTTACACGTTTCTGAATTTAGCGTGGAAGGAGCTACTTCATGTTTTCTTGAAGATAAATATTGTTCAACATAAAACTTGATACTGAGGTCTTGCATAACGAACCCTACTGCAGCTCTACGGCTGCTTTTCTTAGAGTTAGATTAACATATCTTTGAACATACACAATACGAAATATTAAATAACATGTTATATTTCAATAATTTATATACATTTAATATTTTAAAAAGTCAATATTACAACGTCATGAACAAAATAAAACATTACATAATCACAGTGTTAAATGTCATAGCGAACACATTTAATATGACTGAAATCATCGACAACAATTTATATTATGAGTAAATTATTTTTTGAATATGTAGAAAAAGACTGAGGGGGGGGAAGTATTAACGGTTCGTCATGACACAGTAATGTTACCGACATTGTTGAGCTGTCATAGCATGCAGTAACTTAGTCAACTTTACAGTCATCACTTTCAATACAAACAAAGTATCACTAAATGACATTGTGTATTGATGAGCAAAAATTATATTTGGCAGCTTTACCCACCTTAGCCGTTTATCTTGTGCTTAAGTGGCTTTTGCAAGTTTGAATCATACATAAAAAGCATTGATAATCGATATACCGCAAAATACTGTCATAGAGTTGTTCTAGACGTGCTTCGATAAGATTATTCTCGTAACTGCATTACGCAGCATATCGTCTCTTCTAACGTTAAATAAACCTTCATTTTACTCAACAATCTTGTGTCTTAAGCTATTCAGCCTCAAGTAAAATCGCTTTCTCGTCTGGGATTAAATCATGCACTGAGCATTCAAGAATCGCTGCAATAACATACACTTTCTCTAAGCTGATACTTTTCTCACCACGCTCTACGATACCAATATAGTTGAGGCTAAAGCCGCATTGCTGTGACAGGTCTTTCTGAAGTATGTCTTTTTCTTTTCTTTTTTCTGCGAGTTTTTTTCCAAACTCAATCGCAATCTTTTTTTTCATTCTTATCTTGTAGATTAAATTAAAACACACTATAGTGTGTTTTGTGGTGATTAATCACTTAGCTAATATCAGTTTGCCGCTGCCTTATTAGCTAAACGCTCGCCCACGGATGCTAGCATCCGTGGGTTTATTTACTCACAACTCGAATCCTTCAAAATGACACAAGTTGATTTTATAGACATTATTAATAAACATTGCCCCATCGTGTTTACTACTGAGTATTTGTTACAAGCCCTTATCTATACGTATGAGACTGAAGATGCCGCCATTCTTCGAAAATGCATGCATAACCATTTATATCGATTAGAAAAATACCACTTTGTGAAACGGCTTTCTCCTAAAAGAAGTCGCAACGCACAATACGAACAACGATTAAATCTACAAGCCCCAATTCATATGCTACCCAAAAGACCAGACAGTGCTTTACATAAGCACACTGATAATCAGAGCATGGTAAAAAACCACTATAATGTACTTCAGCAACATATCAAGCAGTTAACACATAAACTCAATGCTTTTAAATTGCTTAGTCATAAGTTTCATTTATATAGCCCCATCATCAATGGCAAAATCAAGGTGTTAGATACCGAGCTATATGCAAAAGGCATTGAGCTCAATGCCGTCAATGAATTGATAGATGAAATCAAAAAGAGCAGCGGAGGTTGAACGTAAGTTGGCAAAAGGCATTATTGACTAAGGCATACTATTCACAAAGTAGAGTCAATCGACATTTTCAACGGCATTTGCCGTTGAAAATGTTGGATGGAATAGAGTTTGGTAATTAAAATTGTCGTCAACGCGCTGTAAATCCACTGAGGTTGTTACGCCGTCATGCCATAAGATAACTTAGTTATCGTCGCATTAATCATGTCCACACCAATTATGGTATATAACAGCGTTATCGGTTGTTGATTAGCAAACGCCTGGTTGGGTGTCTTTAGCCATAAAAGCATTTTATCTTGCGTACCAAAGTACTCTGTTCCTGCTTGAATAGTACTGATGAGCATCAACACACGCTCGGTCGCGATGACTGGCAACAGCTTATCGTGAAGTCTTAATTTTACCCCTAATACTGTTTCTAATTCACGCTTAGATAAGCCAGTAAACGTCATCGCATTAGTTAGCATGGCAGCAGTTAAGCCCTGCCTAACAAGCTCTATATCGCTATGTGAGTCATGATGAGGAGCATTGATGCATGTACCAACTAATGCTGAAAACGCTTTATTGAACATACAGGCCGACTCCCACAGAAAACGATTATTTGATAACAGTATAAGTGAAATTCAAAAGCCTGAAGACCTAATTTATTCGGAGACAATAAAGGCTAAGCTTCGTTGTCACTTCAAACACACTTTTGGACAGAAATGAGTTAGGGTTAGTGCTCTAAACTGCAAGCTTCGCATAAGCTGAGTTCGGTCAAATAAAGTTTCGAAAGTGTCTACTGAGTATGTAGCTATTCAGACAATATTCTTGAACAAGGCCGAAAAGTTCAGAATATGTTTACCAACCAAACGAAATAATTACATAAAGCATCATAAATACAGTAACATGACTCAATCACGCAGGCAGCAAGGAGTTCATGTGAGTCAAGAAGATGATGAGAAATACCCAGCCAGCGCCATATCCTCGTGGAGCGGCTTCGTTTATCAAGGAAAAGTTGCACTATATCACTCACTTAAGCTTATTCACGATGGCGACTTGGACTTCGAGCTTCAGCTAGACAGTAGCGACGACTTCGCTATTTATAAAGATGGAAAGCTACATACCGCCCATCAAGTCAAAGCGAAGATTAGCGAATATCGTAGTGGCTACACCACGGCGCTGGAGCAGTCCACTTTAATCGAATACGACAAAATCAAAGGGACGACCCGTTACTTTCACGTATCCGTCCAGCTAAACAATACAGACGTTCACAAAGGCGCTAGCGGAGAAACAGTGAAATTCTACCGCTACGGAGACAACTATCATTGCGGACTGGGTGAAATTGAAGGGCTGACCAAAGAACTCATAAAAAAAATATGTGAGAAACAGTCCATCACTGTCAGTGATAACCTTATAAATTTTAACTACTGCTTACTGTCAGAAAAAATAAGCACCAAGGCAATACATACCCATAAATTAAATCAAGTTGACGGAATCCCAGAAGACAGAGCCGCATACGAGGGCCGCATCAACGCCAGAAACATTTTAGATGACCTGCTGGCCGAAAATCCCTATCAGAATAGGGACTATTATGCAGTTGAATTAAAGGCCAGGCTCCAAACCCATCTAGAAGAAAGACTGGATCAGACGCTACCAACAATGAGTGACGCCACTTATGAGAGAGCTAGGCGTCTGTGTGAGCACATTCGCGAAACGCACATCAACGAATTAAAAACCCTATGTCAGATGATGAAGCCATCCGAGCGGTTTCAAGACGTTCAGACGAACGACATCAGGCGATACACCAAGCTTATCCAGGCTATTTCGGTGGAGCCCATATTCAACCATCTCCCGCACTACCTCGACAGCGAAAATCGGTTCTACGTACCTACCGCTCTTGACGTAGATGAAAGCGAAGAGTGTGAGTCTGACATGATCAGTGAAATGAAAAACAACAGGGATCTACTGAGACTACTTTTTGAGTACAACCATCTAATCGCCAGCAAAGCGGAAGCCTCATTCACCTTTAATACAAAATTCACAAACTCAGATGATTTCGACAACAAGCAGACCACTGAAAAGCTTGAAAGCAACATCACCAAGTCGCTATGCATTAGCGTAATGACAAAAGACGACGCGGAGGTTCGACTGAATGATAAAGCAACTCATTAATGAAGCACTTGTTGCCCATGGCTTTGTGAGTATACGCGAACTGGGTACCACAAGCTTTTATATTCGCGAGTCTGGATCTGCCATCAGGTTCGCAGTCCTACATAATCTTGACGACTTCCCAGACCCAGCTGAGCTGAATAATAAAATCAATAACCTTGCTCCTGAGGAATTTCTCAGTAACCCTAGCTTTAAGAAAAACTGCGATTTGATTTGCATTCATCGCCTTGACGTTCTGGCCGAGTTCAAGGATCACGAAGAAGAAATATTCGCTATCGAGGAAGACCCGCATTTTTATAAAAAATATGTCCTTTATTACAGTATTGCGGAAGAAAGCGCTCTCACTGATTTTACCTACGACAAACTGGTATCTGTGATTGCTGACAAAAAGGAATTTCTTAACTACAAAGAAAACCCTCTTGCTGCCACACAATACAGCTTTGCGGCGAAGACCTTTATCAAGCTTCCTTTCTTAGAGCTACCTAGCCATCAAGGAAACCTTGTGTCCTTGAGGTTACAGGCAGCTGAGGCCGTTGCAGAAGCCGATCTGAACGATACGTATTCGACTATCCAGAAAGTCACAGGCAAAAACGCCGACGAAATTATCAAGGAAATGATTAACAATGAACTGGCAAATATCCAAGATTGAAGTCTCTAGCTTCAAAGCATTCAAGCATATCTACTTAGATCTTGGCGAGTCGTCCTTGCTAACTCTGGACGGCCCTAACGGTTATGGTAAAACAAGCATATTCGACGCCATCGAACTACTACTCACCGGCCAGATCAATCGAATACAAAACCTATTCTCTACTTTATTAACCAAGAACAAAAGGGACTACGCGGACAATCTCTTCTGGAACAACCGCTCCGGCGAGAATGACCTCTGCATTAAAATTGAATTCATTAATGATGATCGTAAACTTGTTTTAGCAAGACATTGTCCAACTGCGATATTCAAAAAACCAGCGAACAATCGTGCAGACAAGTATGAAAACTTTAAGCTTTACGAGCTGCCGGAATTTGAATCATCTGACTTCACGAAAACCAATCAGCGCGATAATAATTTCCTTGACGAAGTTTTTGGTAAAAACTTCAGAGAAAATTTTTCCTTTCTGAACTATCTGGAGCAAGGACAAAACCGGCTGCTACATACTCGGGTAGACGAACGTAAGGATAAACTAGGAAACCTTTTCAACATTAGTGATATCGAAGCCGAGATCGAGAGCTGCAACGCCATATACAATAAATTCACAAAGCACATCAACGACCCTGAGCGTAAAGCAAAAGTTGAGTCACTCACGGAAGAGATAGCCACCCTAAGAAACACATTGCAGGCAGAGGCAGGGATCGTTGAGTACAAAAAGCTCTCGACGACCGATGTCCAACCAGTGTGGGACAATGAGATTCTGTTCTCAACGTATTCAGCGGTAGACCATGCTGCTTACCAAGAATCAGTAAGCAAGATTATTGCCCTTCTGCCACTCAAAGCCACGATAAAAACCAGGGTTTACAACGAGACAATCGATGCCGACATTGATCGTAACGAGGAGTCTCTGAGAAGCTTGGCTCGGTTCGGTAAAGACCTTGGTAAGCTTGATGGGCTTGAAGCTATCAAGAAGAGGATTGATGAATTAGAGCGCGCAGCAAACATCATCAAACGCGGTGCCACAGTCATCAAGGTCGAAGAAGCCAGAACACTACCAAACTGGAAGGATGGGCGCCTTGAGTGGTTTGAGTTACAAATTGAGTCCCGAAACAGACTAGGAGGAAAAAGCAGCGCCAACGCGAAAGTCGTAGCCGAATTGGAACGCTTGAAAAAGCAGTTGCTTGAAGAACATAAAAAGTCCTATCCCGACGACGAGTTGTGCCCTCTCTGTGGCGCTGACTGGGAAGTTCACAAATCAATGGTGGATGCCATTGAAGCGAGAACCAAGCAGATCTCTGATTCGCTTGGCCAAGACGGTAAGGATTTAGTTAGCTTTATCGCTGTTATGGACGCTGAGCTGAAGCTCATCGACACTCATATACAAGACAGCCTCAAACTTCTCAAGCCTACATTTGAACCAAATCTTCATGCAGCACTGACTAAGATTAAGCTTCGGCTCCCGGCAATAACCCAGTTACTGGAGAAGCTGCAAAGCGAAAACATTCAATTTACTGACTCATTTACGGAAATTGATGACGTAGTAAATGAGCGACTTGAAAAGCTCAAAGAGATTCTAAGGAATAAAAAACAGGTTGAAGCTGACGCTTTAGCGCTGCCGGAGGACTGGCGAGAAACAACAAATAGCGTCTTCAAAGACCTTCAGGACTTCTACATAATCACAGCTGAAGACCTAAAGGACAAAGAACAGTACATATCGATTAAAGCCAACGAGGCTCAAAACGCCAGGCTCCAAACCTGCATTTCCGATCTTAAGCTTATCGAAAAAGAAACCCTGGCGGCCAAAAAAGCACAAGGTAAAATCGAAAAGCTCCGCAGCACACTGAAGAAGACAGAGCAGAGTTATACCGACCAGACAATTTCGGCGATTGAGCTCATATTCCACATCTACAGTGGCCGACTGATCCAAAACTATCAGCGTGGCCTGGGCCTGTTTATCGAGAGCCGCGAAGGTACGCAGTTGAGGTTCCTGACTGCCGAGAAGTCTGAACACGACGCAGTCATGTCCATGAGTTCTGGTCAGGTGTCCGCCCTCAGCCTTGCCTTCTTCCTCTCGCTCAACAAGGTCTATGCTCGGGTACCTCTCATACTAATTGATGATCCGTCGCAATCCCTAGATGAAGTAAACGTTGCTTCCTTGACCGACCTACTCCGTTGTGAACTCAAGCATTGTCAATTGGTTGTATCCTCCCACGAGGACGATATCTCGGCCTTTATGCGCTATCGGTTTGACAGAGCCGGTTTGACAACAAGTTCGCTCAACATGCAGCTATTGGCGAAAGAATCTTCGTAAAAGCCGCCCGTATCAATGTAATAGAGCTGGGCGACCGTGATGTTCATATGGATGGGTTAACCATCCTGAAGAGGTTGTCACAAACAACAATAGGATCTGGTTTTACGCTTTCCTTCATTAGGTAAAGTATTCCAAAACCAAATCTCAATTAATGTACCTTCTGTCGTTCATAACTTATTTTGGGGCAAAAATGCGTCGGTTTATTCCCAAGGCGCTTTTCGTTTAAACAGCTTTTTGAGAGCTTCTACCTTGGCTGGCTCTGTCTCTGAATTAAGATATGTTACAAACTTTTCGTAGTCGGCGTCGTTTAACGCTATTAGTTCAGCTTTTTCTAGCATTTCAGTCCATTCTTTAATACTGACTTCACTAAGTTCATCTGCATGTGCGGTATAAGAAGTCATACTTTCTAGCACTTCTTTTTCAGTTAAGTTTTTTTTAGTCATCACAAATCCAAGGAACGAATTTTGGTTGGCCACATTATAGCAATTATCTGTTTATCTGATTCAAATTTAATCTGCGGTTAGCAAAGTTTGGGGCAAAAATTTGTTAGATTGAGCAGAACTGCATTGGGACTGATTTCGCTCTCAGTGAGAGCGAAAAGGTTTATTTCGCACTACCCTATAGCTGATGAGTGCTGGGTTGCAGAGCATTTAAGACAATTTATTAAAAAAGCAACGTTTGAAACGCTTGTTTGATTTACACGTTTTTTCGCACTCACTGACTGCGAGCCATTTTCAACACCATTAATTTTCGCTCTCTGCTGTAGCGAAATAATGACAGCTTTGGCAGTGTTTGTGCCTCATTTGGCGCTGTTACTGCCAATTGCGTCTGGATATTTTTCGAGGTTTAATGCTTATCGATTAAGCACACCCGATCATCAAATTTGATAGTCAATTCTCTCGATATCCTTGAGCAATGCTGCAACGTTTATATCTTTGCCGTAACGACTGAAAGTGATGTTGGGATTAGCGTGACCGACGATTTGAGCAACAATATGCTCACTGATATCCAGTTGCTTCATTTCATCGATAAACGTGTGTCTGAAGCCATATGACGTGGGGCGCAGGTTCGCTTGCATGCCTATCTCGGTTTGAAGCTTGGCGAGCTGTTTGCAGTAAGTTTTTGACCAATCTTCAATGATGCCGACAGGTTTATAATCAAACAGCTGGGTATGTGTTGTTTTTCTTTGCTCAACAAACGCAATAAAGCCTAGCTCAAGCAAGCACTGATGAATGGGCACATAACGCTTGGCATTGAGGTTCTTTAATCGTTGTACAGCGCCACTGTCATCAATGCAAATACAGTGTACGCCGTCGATTAGTTTGATATCTCCAGGTTTGAGCTGGCAGGCTTCTGAAGGCCTTAAACCGCCATAAAGCATTAATCGGGTGACCCATTTGAAATCGATTGTTGAAGCTTTGAATGATGAGCTGCGAAGTAGGCGTTTAAGTTCAGGATGCGTCCAGCGGTCTCTAGCTTGATTCGGTTTAGCTTTTGGTTTTTGACCGACAGTAACGCTTTCAAAGGGGTTGCTGGTGCAGTAATTCATTAATTGGCACCACTTAAAGAACTGAAATATGGCAGCTAAGTACTCTTTATTGCTTTTGTAGCTTCGGCCTTGAGTTAGTAAAGCATCGCGATAGGTCATCGCATCAGCACTGGTGATGTCATGCACACATTTATCATCAGTTTTAAGCTTGGTTTTAAGAATGGATTTTGATGATACGGTATCAATAAAATGCCGAGTACGCTGCTCAAGCTGCTTGATAGACAGAGGCCTAATGGCTGATTTTTGTTTTGAGATAATAAATGCGCTTAATGCTTCGTTTAACCCAATAACAGGCTTTGCTTGCGCCACAGCGGTAGTTTCACGATGCTGAGACAATTTAGTCTCTCTAATGGGGATAGCATGAGGTTTTTGCGTGATGTTGAATGTAATATCAGGATCAGCTGCATCAAACTGAGCTCTAAGATTGTTAATGACCTCATCAACGTAGCGAATAAAGTCATTAATACGGGTTTGATGGTCAATAGACTTGATGATTTTTTTGAGTGCTCCGGCAACATCAATGTTACGGATGACCGCTTCTGCTCTGTCACGAGTCAATAAGGAGACTTTTACGTCAAAGGGAAAGCCCTTGTCGCGTAAATATTTGGCTAAACAGATGCGTGTGAAGTATACGTTGTTGGGTGCTCGATAAAGATACATTGTCTGAGTCAATCCTTATGGAGAGCCCCTCAAACGCCAAAAACAAAAAAAGCCGTTGATAATCAACGGCTTTTCTCGTATTTAATGTGGCGGAGGGATAGGGATTTGAACCCTAGAACGGGATAAACCGTTGCCGGTTTTCAAGACCGGTGCATTCGACCACTCTGCCATCCCTCCGAGCGGCCGAATAATATGACAATGGCTGTTTGGTGTAAAGGGTAAATTGAAAATAATCAGTTAAGTGGCGATAAAACACTCAGAAGATGAATAGATAGCCTGTGAATTATAATTTATCGGCACTTTAAGGTCGATATAGTGACTCACATGGCTGTCATTTATAAGGTATTGAGAATGGTCTGCATTCATTAAACAGGTTATCTGGTCTTTTGCTCAGCAAAATATGTGATTAAACAGCTGATAACCGCGACTTTGCTTGATTTGATTGGGGTTAATGTTTACCTTTACAGCAAGTAATGTTGCCAATGCCAAGGATAGCGAGATGCTTTCAGAACAAGCATTCGAAATGATAGATATAGTTGCCCGAGTGGGCAGTTTTACTGCCGCCGCCAATAAATTAAATAAAGTCCCCTCGGCGGTGAGTTATGCAATTAAACAAATTGAAGATGACCTAGGGGTCATCTTATTTGAACGTCATCATCGTAGTGTGAGTTTGACGCCTGCGGGTGAGCATTTTGTGGCTCAGTCGCGTGAGATCATGACTAAATTGAATAACATCAAGCGTGATACTCAAAAAGTCGCCAATGGTTGGCGGCCTTCTTTGTCTATCGCGATTGATAATATGGTGCGCGCCGACAAGATAAGCGGGTTGATTGCCGATTTTTATCGCCACTTTACCGACATTGAATTAATCATCCGCCTTGAAGTGTATAACGGCGTATGGGAAGCGTTATCGACAGGTAAGAGTGATGTTGCCATTGGCGCGACCTCGAGTATTCCTGTTGGTGGGGTATTTAAGTCTCGCGATATGGGAATGATTCAGTGGTCGTTTTTGGTCGGTAAAAACCACCCATTGGCTAAAGCTGAACATGCATTAACTGACGAGGAGTTATTACAATATCCGTCTATTTGTTTACAAGATACAGCGCATAATATCGCACACAGACCTAACTGGTTATTAAACAACCAGCGCCGTATTGTGGTGCCAGACTGGATCCGCGCATTAAACTGTTTTCGTGAAGGCTTAGGTGTAGGTTATATGCCTAACCATTTGGCGGATATATTCATTAAAGCCGGTGCATTAATAGAAAAGCAATTAGACAAACCCAAACAAGATACCGCCTGCTGTTTGGCCTGGAATCATGCCAATATGACCCCTGCAATGCAGTGGGTTCTCGATTATTTAGGCGAGACACCTAAGCTTAAAAAAGAATGGCTAAGCTAAACGGAAGCTATTGAAGATTATAAGGTTATATTACTCTTAGCTTTATGGTAACGTAGCGACATGAATCGATGTCATAAATTAATTTATATTTAATGTACATTGCTTACGCTAGTAACAAAGATTTACTGTCAGAGTGAAAACGATAGGTTTTCGCGTTGAACAAATCATTGAGTTAATCTCTGGAGACGATAATGAGTCAACAATCAGTTATATCCCCTAGTCTATCGACTACTGAAGTCAATAAACTGTTAAAAAACACCTATATGCTGTTATCAATGACATTGGCTTTTGCTGCGGCTAGCGCAGGTTTAAGCATGTTATTTGAAATTGGTCGCTGGCCATCACTGGGCTTAGCATTAGGTGGCTTAGTATTATTATTTGTGACTTTGAAAAAAGCTGACACTGCGGCGGGTATCTTTTGGGTATTCGCCTTTACCGGTATGGAAGGTGCCTCATTAGGTTACATCCTTAACCATTATGCTGGTATGGCCAATGGCCCTGGCTTAATTATGCAAGCACTAGGCTTAACATCCGTTATCTTTGTGGCGTTATCAGCTTATGCACTGACTACCAAAAAAGACTTCTCGTTTATGGGCGGGTTCTTGTTTGCTGGCATGTTAGTCATGATTGGCGCACTAGTGATTAACTTATTTGTGCAAAGCTCGATTATGTTTATGGCAATGAACGCGGGTATTGCATTACTGATGACCGGTTTTATTTTATATGACACTAGCCGTATCGTGAACGGCGGCGAAACCAACTACATCCGTGCAACCGTTTCATTATTTTTAGATTTCTTAAACTTATTTATGAGTCTTCTGCATTTAATGGGTATGGGCAACGACGATTAATCGCCGATAGAGTTCAGCGTTAAATTACGATAAAATGACCCTACTTTAGGGTCATTTTTTTTATCATGAGCAAATTCATTATTCAAGTAAACGGCAGTGTTTATGGCTCTAGCGCCAGTTTTCGTGCATTGACCTTTTGTCAAAGTGTGTTGGTCAATGGTCATGACATTATCACGGTCTTTTTCTACCAAGATGGCGTGACAAACAGTAACGCCCTTACCTGCCCAGCCTCTGACGAAATAGACATGCATGCACAGTGGCAAGCTTTTGCACAACAACATAATGTGCCGCTCACTAATTGCGTGTCTGCTGCGCTTCGCCGTGGGGTGTTATCACAGCAAGAATCACTTGAAAACGGTAAAAGCCATTGGAACAGTGACGAGGCCTTTAGCATGGGCGGCTTAGGCGAATTAGTGGTTGGCATAGAAAAAGCCGATCGTTTAATCAGCTTTTAAAATCGATAGGATCAATCATGAAATCTGTGGCCATTGTATTTCGCCATGCACCATTTGGATCCACCAGTGGCCGCGAAGGTTTAGATGTTGCTATGCTTAGCGCCAGCTTTGAGCAGCAAGTGAGTCTTATTTTTACTGACGAAGCGGTATTACATCTCCTGGGTGGGCAAACCCCAGAGCAAGCAGGCGCAAAAGATTACTTAGCGGCCCTAAAAGCACTGCCGTTATACGATATTGAAACGGTATTAGTGTGCAGTGAATCGATGCAGCACTTGGGGATGAATGCTAGCGAATTGAGTATTGATGCCGAGGTTGCTAGTGCCGATATGATAACCCAAACATTGCAAGCGGTTGATGAGGTATTAGTATTTTGATTTTACATCATATTCAAACATCAGCATTAACCGACAACGCACTCAACACCTGCTTACGGTACATTAACTCTAACGACAGTATATTATTGGCTGGCGATGCCGTTAACTGCTTATTACAAGCCCCGTGGCAACAGCGTTTAGCCTCGGTTAACCTATTTGTGTTGCAAGATGATATTCAAGCGCGGGGATTACAGCAGCGTATTGATATGATTGCAGAACATATGTCAGCCGAACTTTTTCATATTATTGATTACTCAGATTTTGTTGAGCAATCACTTAAGCATAGCAAGGTCATCACTTGGTAAACTCTTTTGAATTTAATGGTCTACAGATTGAAATTGACCATCAAGGCTATTTAAAAAATGTTGCAGATTGGCAAGAGCCAATGGCGCCGGTTATTGCAGCGACTGAAAACATTGAATTGACAGAACAACACTGGGAAGTGATTCGGTTTGTACGCAATTTTTACCTAGAATACAAAACCAGCCCAGCGATCAGAGTGTTAGTTAAAGCCATCGGCCAAAGCTTAGGTGCTGATAAAGGTAACTCTAAATACCTGTATACCCTATTCCCAATTGGCCCTGCCAAACAAGCCACTAAAATTGCCGGATTACCAAAACCGGCTAAATGCTTGTAGATTATTGAAATACCATTGCGCGTTAGTAAATGATCTCTCAGCGAGAATTTAAAAGGGTTTAAACAAGGCGAATGACTGAATGAATAGTTGTTCTCTTTCGAAGTCATGCAACGCAGTGTAAGCCCTTTTAAAACTCGCCTGAAAGGAATGTCTCAGCGGCTTTTGCTTTGCGTTCTCGCTATTTGAAAGGGAACAACCATTACTACATAGCGACGCCTTAATCAAAAACCGCTGGACGCATTCTGAGTGGTCACTTATTAATGCGCAATGGTATAAATACCAAACAAAAAGCCCAGTTAAGCATGCTTAACTGGGCTTTTTACTGTTCACTATTTTTCGGTACTTTTACTTCGACGCTTGATTTGGGCTTTAAATTTAGAACTTTACATTCAGGGCTTTATATTCAGAGGCTTTACTGAGGTACGACATTATCTAATAAAATAAAGGCAACTTGGCCAAGCAACACGAATACCAATAATACAAAAAACATCCCAATCGAAGACGACACAAATCTGCTGTTATTACGCTGACCAGTAGCCACCGCTTATTATCCTTTGCAAGTATCAAAAATGTTTGTCGCACTCGAGGAGCACGACAAATACATTACACCATTAACCATTAACCATTAACCAATTACGCTTAAACCGCCCATGTACGGACGTAAGACTTCCGGCACGGTAATGGTGCCGTCTTGGTTTTGATAGTTTTCAAGAACGGCTACTAAGGTACGGCCGACAGCCAAACCAGAACCGTTGAGTGTGTGTAATAATGCAGGCTTATTGTCGACTTTGCTACGGTATCGAGCTTGCATTCTACGCGCCTGGAAATCTTTCATATTTGAACAAGATGAAATTTCACGGTAAGTATTTTGCGCGGGTAACCATACTTCAATGTCGAAGGTTTTGCTTGAGCCAAAGCCCATGTCACCAGTACACAACACCATAGTGCGGTGAGGCAGGTTTAATAGCTGTAATACTCTTTCAGCATTAGCAGTAATTTCGTCTAATGCTGCCATAGAGTTATCTGGATGAGCAATTTGTACTAGCTCAACTTTATCAAATTGGTGCTGGCGAATTAACCCGCGAGTATCACGGCCGTATGAACCCGCTTCACTTCTGAAACATGACGTTAATGCGGTCATCTTCATTGGCAGTTCGCTTTCTTCAACAATCATATCGCGCACATAATTGGTTAATGGCACTTCAGCGGTAGGAATAAGCGATAAACCCTGACCTTCTTCTGTAGCCGGCTTAGTATGGAATAAGTCTTCACCAAACTTAGGTAATTGGCCTGTGCCCATTAAGCTGTCTTCGTTAACTAATAACGGAACGTAAGTTTCTGTGTAGCCATGTTCTGTGGTGTGTAGGTCTAGCATAAACTGACCTAATGCACGGTTTAAACGGGCTATTTGGCCGCGCATAATAATAAAGCGCGAACCGGTGATTTTAACGGCGCTTTTAAAGTCTAATCCGCCAAGTGCTTCGCCTAAATCTAAGTGATCTTTGACTTCAAAGTCGAATACTTTTGGGGTGCCCCACTGACGCACTTCAACGTTTTCGGTTTCGTCTTTACCTACTGGCACTGACTCGTCTGGCAAGTTCGGTACGCTCATGGCAATAACGTTAATTTGTTGTAATAGCTCAGCAAGCTCAGCCTTTTTCGCATCTAACTGCGATCCTAAATCACCCACTTGCGCCATAATGGAACTGGTGTCTTCGCCGCGAGCTTTAGCTTGGCCAATCGACTTAGAAATCGCGTTACGCGATGCTTGTAAGTCTTCAGTTTCTACTTGAAGCGATTTACGCTTTTCTTCAAGCTTGGTCAAATTATCGACATCAAGAGTAAAACCACGAGAGGCTAAACGCTCGGCAGTGACTTCGAGTTCGTTACGCAAAAATTTTGGATCTAGCATGTTGTCAGTTCTTTTTAGTTAAACGCGAGAAAATACAAGTTGTTGACCGATGTACACCATAAAAAGACACAAGGTGACATTCAACAACACATTTAAAACAGCCTTATGCCAAAGGCCGTCCTGGATCAGCAATAAGGTTTCATTCGAGAAAGTTGAAAACGTGGTGAGTGCGCCTAATAAACCCACACCAACCAAGGCTTTTAATTCTGGACTCACGTGACTCAGTTGCCCGAGTGCATAAACAACGCCCATTAAAAACGATCCCAATATATTGACCATCAGTGTACCAAAAGGAAAACTGCTTCCAAATAGCTGGATCATAAATATTGACAAAAGATAGCGTAAAACAGCACCAATTGAGCCACCCAACGCCACAAGTAATACATTAGTCATAGCGTTTGACCTCACTTTGCCTGTCAAGCTCGTTGAGTTGTGCCAATTTTTCTTGAATGCGTTTCTCAAAACCACGATTCGTTGGCTGGTAAAACTGGCTGTGTTTGAGTGATTCAGGAAAGTAATTCTCACCAGGTGCAAACGCGCCCGGTTCGTTATGGGCATAGCGGTATTCTTTACCAAAGCCGATTTCTTTCATCAGTTTGGTCGGCGCATTACGCAAATGATTGGGCACAGGCTCATGGCCAGTTTGTTTAGCTAACTCTCGTGCGGCGCCAAAGGCACTGTAAACGGCATTACTTTTAGGCGCACTGGCTAAATAAAGCACCGCTTGTGCGATAGCGCGCTCACCTTCTGCGGGGCCGATACGGTGATAACAATCCCAGGCATTAAGCGCAACAGTCATGGCTACAGGATCGGCATTACCGATGTCTTCAGAGGCAATGGCCAATAAACGCCTGGCAACATAAAGTGCATCGCCGCCGCCTTCTAAAATTCGGCAAAACCAGTAAAGTGCAGCATCAGGCGCTGAGCCTCGAACTGATTTGTGTACCGCTGAAATTAAGTCGTAAAACTGATCGCCATTTTTGTCGTAACCTGCCGCTTGATGGCCTGCCACTTGAGTGAGCATCTCTGTTGTAAACTCACCGCCATCGCTGACTAAATCACTCATGAGCTCAAGCAAGTTTAACGCTTTGCGGGCATCACCTTCACTGATGTCGGCAAGTTGCTTAGCAACGTCTGTCGGTAGCATTAATTGGCGTTTGCCATAACCACGCTCAACATCCGTTAAGGCTTGATTGACGATTAAGGCTATTTCATCGGGCGTTAACCGATTGATTAAATACACACGCGCACGTGACAATAAGGCGTTATTGATTTCAAACGAGGGGTTTTCGGTTGTCGCGCCAATAAAAATAACCGTACCGTCTTCAATAAACGGTAAAAAGGCATCTTGTTGGCTTTTGTTGAAACGATGAACTTCGTCGACAAATAATAAGGTGCGCTGGCCACGACTTTGCGCAATGGCTTTGGCTTGCTCAATGGCCGCTCGAATATCTTTTACACCCGAGGTTACCGCTGAAATTCGCTCGACATGGGCATTAGCATAATGGGCAATAAGTTCTGCTAAGGTGGTTTTACCTGTTCCGGGTGGCCCCCACAATAGCATTGAATGGGCTCGGTTTGCCTCTAGCGCTTTACGTAGCGGCTGGCCTTCGCCAAGCAAGTGAGCCTGGCCAATATACTCACTAATTTCCCTTGGCCGCATACGCGCAGCCAAAGGACGAAAATCGGGTGCAAAATCGAAACCTAGATTAGCCATGAAACAACTTAGTTACCTTGCTTTAAACGCTGATCATCAATATCAACGTTGTCTGGAATGGCAAACTTAAACAAGTTTTTTTCAGCAGGCAACACAGCACGCTGCGCAGACAATTGGAATTGGCTTAAATTACCTTGCTCGTCAGTTAAGTTAAATTGAGTTAATTGATCTGCATTAAAACACACACTGACCGCAACAACGCTGCTATTTAACTTTTTAGGTTGAATATCAAAACAGTTCGATTTAGCTTTGTTTTTACGCTTTATTACTGTGTATTTATTCCATGTTTCATCATCGCGATGCACTAATAACGCCATAGGCGAGGCATCAACAGCTTGTGAAACATCCATTACAGTCACTTCTTCAGCAAAGGGGTTAAACACCCATAAGTTGGTGCCATCGGCCACAATTAATGATTCGTCTGGCTCGGTTAAGTGCCAGTAAAATTGATTAGGATAAGCCAGTGCAAAAACGCCGTTACCACTTTGAATAGGCTTATTGTTAATGTCGGTCACTTGCTGAGAAAACGTGGCATGCAAGTTATCTATTTTAGCTAGTTTGGTGCGTAATTCGGTGGCGTCATCGGCCTGCACGGCGGCAGATAACATGCTCGTCGTTAAAAATAGGCTTAATACTGTACTTAAAACTGTAATGCGTTTGTTCATCATTATTCCTATTGGCTTCTTGGTGGTGGCGGTGCCAACACCTCGCGGTTACCGTTGTGGCCTTGCGAGCTCACAATACCTTGGCCTTCCATCATTTCAATGATGCGAGCGGCGCGGTTGTAACCAATCTTAAACTTACGTTGTACGCTTGAAATAGAGCCTCGGCGGGTTTCGGTTACAAACGCCACGGCATCATCATAAAGCGCATCATATTCTTCTTCAGTATCTGAGGTTTCACCCGGCAGCAGCACTTGCTCACCTTCTGACACCCCATTTAAAATTTCATCAATATACTGTGGTTTACCACGTTCGCACCAATCGGCTACCACTTTGTGCACTTCATGGTCGTCAATAAATGCACCATGGACACGGTTAGGTACACTGGTACCGGGTGGTAAATACAACATGTCGCCCATGCCTAACAAGGTTTCTGCACCTTGCTGATCTAAAATGGTGCGCGAGTCGATACGTGACGACACCTGGAACGCTATACGGGTTGGGATGTTGGCTTTAATCAAACCGGTGATCACATCAACCGACGGACGCTGTGTCGCTAATATTAAGTGGATCCCTGCCGCACGTGCTTTTTGCGCAATACGAGCAATGAGCTCTTCAACTTTTTTACCCACAATCATAATCATGTCGGCAAACTCATCGACAATCACCACAATTGATGGCAACTTTTCTAATGGCGGCGCTTCATCTAGCATGCTCTCAGATGATTTCCATAATGGGTCTGGAATGTATTCACCTTTGGCAGCAGCTTCTTTAATTTTGTAGTTGTAACCTTTTAAGTTACGTACACCTAAAGCCGACATTAATTTGTAACGACGTTCCATTTCACCTACACACCAACGCAGTGCATTGGCCGCTTCTTTCATGTCGGTGACCACTTCACATAATAAATGTGGGATGCCTTCATATACAGACAGCTCAAGCATTTTAGGGTCAATCATGATAAAGCGAACATCATCAGGGCCAGATTTATATAACAAGCTGGTGATCATCGCGTTAACCCCGACAGACTTACCAGAACCTGTCGTACCTGCCACCAATAAATGCGGCATTTTACCTAAATCGACGACAACGGGTTCACCGGCGATGTCTTGGCCAAGCACCATCGATAACGTTGATTTACTGTCGTTGAACGCTTCGCTGTCTAGCACATCGCGCATAAATACGGTTTCACGGAACTTGTTTGGTATCTCAATACCGACATATGCTTTACCCGGAATAACCTCTACAACTCGCACGTTTTCAGCTAATAAAGAACGCGCTAAATCTTTAGCAAGGTTAGAGATTTTTGATGCTTTTACCCCAGGAGCCAACTCAAGCTCAAAACGAGTAATCACCGGGCCTGGGTAGACTCCAACCACGTTGGCAATAATATTAAAATCAGCCAGTTTGGTTTCAACAAGTCTCGCAACCTGGTTGAGCTCTTCTTCGCTAATCGGGTTTTTCTTACGATCGGGCACATCAAGTAAAGTAATGCTGGGTAGCGGATCCATTTTGCGTTTTTCTTGTGGCGCCTGGCCATCAATAACCACTAAACCATCGACAATTTTGGCTTCTTTTTTCGGTTGTTTTTGAGCCACTAACGCACCTACAGAATGCGGTTTCTCAAACGCTCCTGCAAATGGATCGGGCGTGATGTCGATATCATTCTCAGTGTCAGTATCGTCGATATCATTGTTAACACTAAAGCTGACTTCATCTACATCGTCTTTACTGGCAACCCATGGTGCAAATGTTGGCTCGTCATCTTGCAGTGTAATCGACGGCTCTTGACGGTCATCGGTGTCTAATTCGTCATCATCAATATCGCGGGGTTCAAATACGTCAACCACTTTAGGTTTACGGCTAAAGAAGCTGCGTTTTTTCTCCACCGGCGCAACGGCTATGTCGTCTTCGACTGCAGCCTTGGTTGCAAACATCTCTTTGGCTTTTTTAGCCTCTTTTGATGTAACGGGTATACCTGAAGCGTCTTGACCGTCTAATTCATCACGGCGTTGTTTAAACTTATCAACCAATGACATAAAGCCTTTGGTGTCTTCGGTTTCACGCTCACGCTTAAACAGGCTTGGTAACGTCCATACTTTTTTGGCACACCAAATGGCACCAAAACCAATTAACTCAATAATAGTGAGCCAACTTACCCCTGTAGCTAAGGTAAAACCGGCACAAATAAAGCACATTAATAACAGTGTGGTGCCTAACGTACTAAAATACGGCAGCATCGCCTGCCCTATCACATCACCGGCTACGCCACCGGCTGAAAACACAAACATGTTGTCGGCGTTCATGCTGACTAGTGCGGCTAACGCCAACAGCATGAGCATAAAGCCTATGATGCGTAATCCGACGGAAAAATAATCAATCTCAAATACCCGATGAGCACGGTTAAAAATAAACCACCCTGTGGTGGCGATAATCACCGGGATTAAAAAGGCAATAAAGCCAAAAAAGTAAAACAGCACATCGGCTGTCCAAGCACCTACAGCGCCAGTCCAGTTATGAATTTCACCTTGAAAATGCGACTGACTCCAGCCCGGATCATTCGGGTTAAAACTGGATAGCGCCAATAGAATGTAGGTTGCAACCATGCAACAAAGAATTAAACCACCTTCAAGCAAGCGTTGTAAGCCGCTGAGTGTTTTTAGACTATTTTCCTGAGTCAAACGAAAACATCCATAAAAGAGTGAAAAATAAGGGTTAAGATAACAGAATATCACTGTATTTGCAGTGATTATGCACCTTGATTTCATCAAGCTCAATGGATTGTTATAGGGAATTAATCCAACAAATCAAAACTGCGATTGAGATGCATAAAACTGAATGATTTATCGACAAAAAAAATCAATGATGAACTGATAAGTTGCAGCGCTATTGTCCATCACGATTGAAATATAAGGCATTGCAGCTAGCACTTCATGCTACCTAACAGGTAAAACCACTTAGTGATTAAGATAAGGTTATCCTAGGTTGTATAAAGCAACTTTATTCGTTTGCTTTACCTCTTCCATCACCACATAAGTACGAGTATCTGATATAGACGGTAATTTCAGCAAGGTTTCACCTAATAATCGTCGATATGCAGACATATCTGATACTCGAGTCTTCAATAAGTAGTCGAAATCACCAGAAACTAAATGGCATTCTTGAATGTCATCAAGTAATTGAACTGCACGATTAAAGCGGTCGAAAATGTCTGGAGTATCTCTGTTTAAGGTTATTTCAACAAAGACTAACAGTGATGCACCTAAATAATGTGGATTAACGAGTGCTGTGTACCCGTTAATAAACCCTTGTTTTTCAAGTCGTTTAACTCTTTCAAGACAGGGCGTTGGACTTAAACCCACTCTTTTAGATAACTCTACATTAGAGATGCGTCCGTCAATTTGAAGTTCATTGAGTATGTTGCGATCGATACGGTCTAAATCTTTAATTGAATAGTTTTTATTAGTTGCCATACATTTAACCTTGTTTTGTCCCTAAAACAATATTTAAACCTTTTTAAGGGGAATCTTCAGCAGCATAATCTGCTTAACCGGAACTATACTAGAGTTCCCTGAAATAAGCACGTTCAGGTCACAATTAATAACAATTATACCCACTTACAAGTGGGTTTTATGCAAATTGAGGCTCAAAAATGATTATTGGTGTACCAACAGAAATCAAAAACCACGAATACCGTGTTGGCATGGTTCCTTCAAGCGTGCGCGAATTGACCATTAAAGGTCATGACGTATTTGTTCAATCTGATGCGGGTGTGGGTATCGGTTTTACCGATCAAGATTATATTGATGCTGGTGCTTCAATTTTAGCAACTGCTGCAGAAGTCTTTGCTAAAGCTGAAATGATTGTAAAAGTGAAAGAGCCGTTAGCTGTTGAACGAGCGATGTTACGTAACGACCAGATTTTATTTACTTATTTACACCTTGCGCCAGATTTGGCTCAAACGAATGATTTAGTTGCGAGCGGTGCAGTGTGTATCGCTTACGAAACAGTGACTGACGACCGTGGTGGTTTACCGCTACTTGCCCCTATGTCAGAAGTGGCTGGCCGTATGTCGATTCAAGCGGGTGCGCGTGCACTTGAAAAATCGTTAGGTGGCCGCGGCATGCTATTAGGCGGCGTACCAGGTGTTGAACCGGCTAAAGTTGTGATCATCGGTGGCGGCATGGTAGGTACTAACGCAGCGCAAATGGCTGTTGGCATGGGTGCCGATGTGGTTGTACTTGACCGTAGCATTGATGCATTACGTCGTCTAAACGTGCAATTTGGTTCTGCTGTTAAAGCCATTTACTCAACTGCAGATGCCATTGAGCGTCATGTGCTTGAAGCTGACTTAGTTATTGGTGGTGTATTAGTACCAGGTGCAGCAGCACCAAAGCTTATCACTAAAGACATGGTTAAGCGTATGAAGCCTGGCAGTGCGATTGTTGATGTGGCAATCGATCAGGGTGGTTGTGTTGAAACTTCACACGCTACCACTCACCAAGACCCAACGTATATTGTTGATGACGTAGTACACTATTGTGTTGCTAACATGCCTGGTGCTGTTGCACGTACATCTACTTTCGCATTAAACAATGCCACGCTTCCTTATATCATTAAGTTAGCTAACCAGGGTTACAAACAAGCTTTATTAAATGACAAACATTTATTAAATGGCTTGAACGTTATCCACGGTAAAGTCGTGTGTAAAGAAGTCGCTGAAGCATTAAACCTTGAGTTTACTGAACCAAAGAGCATGCTTAACTAATCGCCTTATTTGAGTTAACTCAGTTAGGGTTAACTCGATTTAGCTTAAGCTGGTTCAATAAAAATGCCGCATAGTATTATGCGGCATTTTTTATTTAACACTGTCAAACACACACTGACATTGGTATTAATCGCAAAAAATAACCTTGAAAGATTAGCAGCCTCTAAACTAATAGCGGTTATTTGGCTTGTGCCTGTTTGGCTAATAACTCAAAGAATGCGTGTTCTGGCATCGGTTTGTAGAAAAAGTACCCCTGCACCGCCTCAATATTTTGCTGTTTAATAAAATCCAGTTCTGTTTGAGTTTCAACGCCTTCGGCGACAATCGATAAATCTAAAGCACGACTCATACTGACAATCGCTTCAATGAGTGCTTCATGGCGAGTGCCCATTGATATTTTTTGAATAAAAGACTTATCAATTTTCACCTGATCAACGGGGAAATTCGCCAGATATGATAATGATGAATAGCCGGTACCAAAATCATCAACCGATATTTGCATACCACGATGCCTTAATTCGATAAGAAGTTGGTTAATGGTCTCAAGCTGCTTCATCATTAACGATTCTGTGATTTCTAGGGTAATCAATGAGTACGGCAACCGCTCAGCACCGTACTCGGCTTCTTTGGCATCAAAATACGCTAAAAATCGTTGTTGTAATTCGGTGGTCCAAAACTCAATGGTCGACACATTAATCGATAATGGGATCGCTAAACCGCGGTTTTGTAAGGTAGTAATAGTATCAATAGCCTGGTTTCTTACCCATTCGCCAATTTGCACGATAAAGCCTGACTCTTCTGCAATGGGAATAAACTCATCTGGCGAGATAAATTGGCCATCGTATTGCCAGCGTAATAATACTTCCGCTTTAATAATTAAGCCGGTATTTGGGTTCACTATCGGTTGATAATAAAGTTCAAACTGCTGTTCATTAATGGCCGATTTTAAACGCAGATGAAGCTCGGCATTGCGTTCTGCATCTTTCTGAATTTGTTGATTAAAAAATTTAAAACCGTTACGTCCATGTGACTTAGCATTATACATCGCTTGAGTGGCACAATTTAATATTTGCTCGACTTTGTCAGCATCGTCTGGGTATCGCGCTAAGCCAATGCTAACAGTCAGTTTAAGATGTTGTCCACCTACTGAAAAGGGATTATCTAATACCGCAGAGACATCGTGAACCATACTGATGAGTGTTTCTGTCGACCTTTCGCCCGGAAATACTAAAGCAAACTCATCGGCGGCAATCCGAGACAACAGCACATTTTCAGGGATGACACTCGACAAACGTTTAGCCATCAAGGTGAGGATTACGTCACCTTTGTCATGGCCTAATGTATCGTTAATTTGTTTAAAATGATCGATGTCTATCAACATCAAACTAAACTGTTTTTCATTTTTTTTATGTAAATCATCAGGTTCAATGATGCTTTGTAAACTGTCGAACAAATATTTACGATTTGCCAAACCGGTTAGTTGATCATAATTTGTTTGAAAATGAATCGTTTGCTCAGCATTTTTTCTGGCTGAAATATCATTAATTAACCAGGCAAAACAATTTTGCTGGGTAAACGAGTCACGGATCACCGCTACGGTTAACGATATATCGATAATGTCGTTATCAGTTCTTAAGCCTTTTAACTCACCCTGCCAGGCATGGCCTCGTGATAAATGCTCAAATAAATCGACAATTTGCTCGGCGGGTGAATGGCTTAAAAATCGCTGCACATCAAATAATTTGAGATTGGCATAATAAGTCGAAGTTAACGATTTAAAAATCGGGTTAGCTGACAATACTGAATTGTCTTCGCTGGTGATCACTAGGGCAATAGGTAAGCTGTTAAAGATTTTACTGCTCAAGCGCTGAACATGCATACCGCGACTGCGTTCAATGGCCAAACTGGCTAAACGAGCCGCTTCTTGAATTAAAATTAAATCCTGTTCAGTAGGCGATTTTATGGTGTCGTAATACATGGCAAATGTGCCGAGCACTTTACCATCACTGTCTTTAATCGGTTCTGACCAACAGGCTTTTAACCCACAGTTAATTGGAATTTCTTTATATTGCTGCCAATTAGGATGGCCATCAATATCTTCAACAATAACCCGCTCAGCTAAAAAGGAAGCCGCACCACATGAGCCGACTTGAGGACCTATCTCAATCCCGTTAATGGCCTGATTATACGCATCGGGTAAGTTAGGTGCTGCACCCGATATTAATCGTTTCCCGTCTTCGCTGATTAATAATACTGACGCGCGAGTGCCAATTTTTTGCGCTTCGATAAGCAGCACTAATGCGTTCAGCATTTCGCCAAGTGGCAGGCCTTGCAACACCATATTCAAGATAGTGCTGTAACGCTCTAATCTTGACTCATGGTAACCCTCTTCAAGAGGTTGTTGCTCAGAGTTGTCGATATTCGGTCCTATATCCATATGGCTCCACAATGGTATGAGTAAACTCATATTACAACTGAATAATATGTTAATAAGATTATGCATTTATAGAAAGTTTATCAACGTTAAATTAAGATTTAATTATATAAAACACTATAAAATCTATGCTTTATTGTACAAATAAAAAAACGGTGCTTAAAAAAGCACCGTTAAGTAATTGTTAATTATCAGTTACAGAAAATCCAGTCCAATAACGTTGATAACACCTTGCGCAAATATTATTCGGCAATGCGTTCCATCTTAGCAAGGTAGAAGCCGTCAAAGCCGCGCTCCGACACTAAAATATTTTCATCTTCTAATAAAGTAAACTGTGGGTTTTCAGCTAAGAAGGCATCCACTTGTTGACGGTTTTCTTCTGGCATAATTGAACACGTTGCGTAAATGAGCATTCCGCCCACTTTGACCATACGACTATAGCTTTGCAAAATATGCTTTTGCAGTTCAATGAGCACTGGCAAACGCTCTGGAGTATCACGCCATTTTGAATCTGGGTTACGTTTTAGTACACCTAAACCTGAACATGGCACATCAAGCAAGACACGATCAGCGGTTAGCTTTAAACGTTTGATGGTTTTAGAGCTGGCAATAATGCGGGTTTCAACATTATGCGCGCCGGCACGTTTGGCACGGGTTTTAAGGTTATCGAGTTTCCATTGCTCAACATCCATGGCCAATAAACGCCCCTTGCCTTGCATTTGAGCTGCTATGTGCAATGTTTTACCACCCGCACCTGCACACGCATCAACCACACGCATACCCGGTTTGGCGCCTACTGCATCGGCCACTAATTGCGAACCGGCATCTTGTTGCTCAAACCAGCCATCTTTAAAAGCATCGGTGCGAAACAGTGCAGAATCTGAGGTCACTTCAACTGCTGAAGCAACATCGGACAATGCAACGGCTGTTACACCCTCTTTTTGTAAGCGAGCAATCAGCTTTTCACGATCGCACTTAAGCTCATTAACACGTAAATACCGCTTAGGTTGCTCGGCTAATGCGGCGCGCTCTGCTGGCCACTTGTCGCCTAATTGAGTTTGCCCTAGCTCGTTTAGCCATTCTGGACAACCGTCCCATAACACAGGATCGGCTTTGGCTTTTTCGAGATTGGCATCAAATGATGCTTGTTCGATTTGCAATGAATACTGCATTTTTGGCAAATCAAGACCATGAAACACATGCCAGCCATTAAGCAGTTTTGAACCTAGACGCTCAAACTCATCTGGGGTGATATCGACTAAAAAACAATATAAATTCAGCCGACGTAAGATATCGCCAGTAACTTGGGTGATCCGCGCTTGTTCTGATGGATTAAGCGATAAACCTGAAAAGTGCTCAGAGTAAGCTCTATCTAGTGGTTTTCCTCGGGTTAACACCATGGTCAGTACGTTTAATACTAATTCAGATGAACTGCCAGACAGCGGGTAAGTTAACATGGGCTCTCTCATAAAATAACAATAGTGTAAAAACGTGCCGATCATAGGGATTTAGACCACTGATAGCAAGAAAAAGCGACCCGAAGGTCGCTTAGTTTATCAGCCGTTAACGCATAAGATGCGATTACATTTTTGAGCCTTTAGCACCATAGAACAAAATAAAGCCATAACACACAACCGGTAAAATAAAGGCTAATTGCAAGCCCATGTTATCTGCCATTACGCCTTGCAGTAACGGCACAATGGCGCCGCCGACAATGGCTAAACATAAAATGCCGCTGCCTTGTGAGGTGTGAGGTCCTAAATCACGCAACGCTAAGCTGAAAATGGTCGGGAACATAATCGAGTTAAATAAACCCACCGCTAAAATAGACCACATCGCCACCGCGCCGCTGCTGTTCATCGCCACTAAGACCAACGCCGCCGCCATTAACGAATTAAAGGCTAATAGGGTGCCAGCTGGAATTTTTTGCATTACAGCTGAACCAATAAAGCGACCGACCATCGCCCCGCCCCAATAATAGGTAATGTACTTAGCCGCATCGGCTTCTTGCAATCCGGCGATATGTTCTTCGCCTAAAAAGTTAACCAAAAAGCTGCCAATTGAGACTTCTGCGCCCACATAAACAAAAATCCCCACCGCACCTAATACTAAGTGCATACTCTGCCATGCACTGGTTTTTCCTTTATGGGTAACAACGCCATTGTTGTCTGACACTTCATTGTGTTCTGCAATGGTCGGTAAGTTTAGTTTAGAGAAAATTAAGGCCAGCAAACCCAACATACCTGCCAAAATAAGATATGGCAGTTTAACGACTTCAGCTTCTGCTTGAGCATGGCTTAAGCCTGCTACTGCGCCCGTAGCCACAGATAAAATCAATACCGCGCCAAAATAAGGGGCAACCGTTGTACCCAGCGCATTAAACGCCTGAGTTAGGTTTAAGCGGCTCGATGCGGTTTCAACACTGCCTAAGGCATTAACATAAGGATTAGCGGCCACTTGTAAAATAGTAATGCCTGACGCCAACACAAACAGCGCGCCTAAGAATAAACCGTAAGTGGCAAACGCAGCGGCTGGGTAAAACAATAAACACCCTACACAGGCAATCAATAACCCGCACACGATGCCTTTTTGATATCCCATCTTTTTCACTAACTTACCGGCTGGCAATGACACCAAAAAGTAAGCACCAAAAAAGCAAAATTGAATCAACATGGCTTCGGTATAGTTAAGTGAGAACACCGCTTTTAAATGCGGAATTAGAATGTCGTTTAGGCAGGTAATAAACCCCCACATAAAAAACAGCGATGTTAATGACACCAGAGCAAAGCGATAATTACCGCTATCACCGTCTGTGGTTGTGTGTTGTGAACTTTGCATTGTTGAAGCCATAATTGGTCTCTTCTTGTTAGTTATGTAGATTTAGTGATTTCGATTTTGATTTAGCTGTTTAGGACATCTGCTGTGATGTCTGTGAGATGGCACATCAAGGCCCATTCAACTCGATATAGAACCTTTTGATCAAAAAAGCCGAAATACTCAGCGTACTTCGGCTTTAATTAAGTTAGTCGATAAAGGCATAAAAGCTGCTAAACCCTGGTAACACAATGGTGTTTGCTTGCTGCTTATCTTGATGCCCTGCTGCTAGTCCATGGTCGTTCAGCACGGTATTGACCTTAATGTCAGCTAACTCAAACTGTGATGGTTGTGTCGATAAGTTAAATAATACCAACATCCGCTGCGAGCCGAGTGTTCTGACAAAAGCCAACACATTAGGATGTGCATCGACAAATTGGATGTCACCGTCGATGAGTATATTTTGTTGTTTACGCCATGCTAAAAAGTGACGATAACTGTTTAAAATAGAGTCGCTCTCGGCTTCTTGTACATCCACTGCACTATTGATGTGCTCTGCTGAGATGGGTAACCAGGGTTGTGTATGGCTAAAACCGGCATTGTCGGCAGACTTAACCCAGGGCATTGGCGTACGACAACCATCACGACCTTTAAACATTGGCCAAAAGGCAATACCAAACGGGTCTTGTAACTGGTTAAATTCGATTGGCGCTTCAGTTAAGCCTAACTCTTCGCCTTGATAGCTGCAGACACTACCGCGTAACGAAAACAACATGGCATTGAGCATTTTAACCATGGTCGGGTTAGCTTGCTCTTTACCCCAGCGCGTGGCAACACGTTGAACGTCATGGTTGCCTATTGCCCAACATGGCCAACCGTCACCAATACTGGCTTCTAATGCTTCTACTGTTTGGCGAATATAGGCTGCGCTAAAATCATCGGTTAATAGCTCAAAACTGTAGGCCATATGTAGGCGGTCATCGCCCTGAGTGTATTGAGCCATGGTCGCGAGTGAATCTTCTGACGAAACTTCACCTAATGTCACTGCACCGGGATAACGGTTAATCAATGCACGCAACGCTTCAATAAAGCCCACCGTTTGCGGCCGGGTATTATTGTAATAGTGGTATTGATAAGCGTAAGGATTGTCTTCGCTGAACCCACGGCCTTGGCGTTGGTCTTTCGGTTTAGCAGGATTGTCGCGTAATTGCTCGTCATGATAACAAAACGTGATCGCATCAAGACGGAAACCATCGACACCCTTTTTAAGCCAAAACTCCACGTTGTTTAACACCGCCTGACGGACTTGTGGACAATGAAAGTTTAAATCTGGTTGGCTTTTAAGGAAGTTATGTAAGTAATACTGCTGACGACGAGGCTCCCATTCCCATGCGCAACCACCAAAAATAGCTAACCAGTTGTTTGGCGCGCTACCATCATCTTTAGGATCCGCCCACACGTACCAGTCGGCTTTATCGTTGTCACGACTCTGGCGACTTTGCTCAAACCACGCATGTTGATCAGAGGTATGACTTAATACCTGGTCAATCACCACTTTAATATTGCGTAGATGAGCCTGTTCAATAAGTTGATCAAAATCAGCCATGGTGCCAAATAATGGGTCAATTTCAAGGTAGTCACTGATGTCGTAACCAAAATCTTTCATTGGCGACTTAAAGAAAGGAGAAATCCATATCGCGTCAACATTGAGGCTAGCAATATAATCAAGCTTGGCTATGATCCCCTGCAAGTCACCCACGCCATCGCCATTCGAATCCATCAAACTGCGAGGATAGACTTGATAAATCACCCCACCACGCCACCAGGTTACCTGACCCATTGTTTCCCCTTAAAATAAGCTAACCCGTCTCAAGACTCGCAAGTTAACTTTATGTTGCGAACGAGTAACAGCCCGCTGTTGTTTTATTGATATCCCTGAGGATACGTGAATAAGGAAATCAGGTTCAATACACCTGCATACGTATGCAAAGAAACAAATAGCATTACCACTTTACCAGAAACAATAAATAAATAATAAAAACAGAATCTTACCTTTTATTTTGATGTCAGCTACAATGGCTTTTAAATATACAATTACCCCTCTATATCCCTGCAACAAGCTTTGAATACGTATGCATAATATTGTCGGCAAAAGTGTACTGGGAGTAGTATCGTCACTGTTGTGCAACAATTTGGTCATAACTCCAGCACTTATGCAGTCACTTATAATGGTTATTTAACATAGTTATTTATCATAGTCATTGAGCATGCTGGGGCATAAACACAATAAAGACTGTAACCATAATTCAAAAGGACACTAACACTCGACCTAAATCAAGCGGTTAAGTGTTCACTAAAGGGGAAAGATGAATGTTGCTATTTAAACCGAGCCTACTTACGTTAGCATTAGCCGCCGCGGGTGCGAGTATCAGCGCTTACGCTGCAGATGATGTACAAACAACAGAAACCGCTGAAGAAAATATCGAAGTGATCCAGGTCACAGGTATTCGTCGCAGTTTACAAGAATCACAATCATTAAAAATGTCTTCATCTTCAATCGTTGAAGCCATTTCTGCAGAAGACATTGGTAAATTACCTGATGTCAGTATCGCAGAGTCACTCGCTCGCCTACCTGGTATTACCGCACAGCGACTTGATGGCCGTGCAAACGTTATTTCTATTCGTGGCCTAGGCCCAGATTTTACCACTGCCACCTTAAACGGTCGCGAACAAGCGTCTGTCAATGACAACCGTGGCGTTGAATTTGACCAATACCCTTCTGAATTACTTAACCGTGTTGTGGTGTACAAAACCCCTGACGCCTCGGTTATGGCGCAAGCCATTGGTGGCACGGTAGACATGCAAACCATTAGCCCACTGACTCATGGCGAGCAAGCCATTGCGGTGTCATTACGTGGCGAAATGAACGATTTGGGTTCACTTAACAGTGGTTCAAGCGACACTGGTTATCGTGGCAGCATTTCATATATCGACCAGTTTGCCGACGACACTATTGGTATTGCATTGGGTTATGCCCGTATGAAGTCGCCTAACCAAGAAGAGCGCTGGCAGGCATGGGGTTACCCAGATTTATACAAGCATGTTGATAATGGGCGAGAGTTTTACAATGCAAACGGGTCATATAACGATGTCGATGGCGAAGCTGCTGGCTTCACAGGTTTAGGTGGAGCAAAACCGTTTGTACGCTCAAGCGAATTAGAGCGCGATGGTGTATTAGCTGTATTTGAATACGCACCTAATAACCAATTCACTTCAGTTGTTGATATTTATTACACTAAATTTACTGATGATCAGCGTTTACGTGGTATAGAAATTCCTGGTGCTTGGGGATCTAACGGTGGTTTAGTTTCACCTATAAGTGAAGATGGTTTGATGGTGTCGGGCTCGATAAGTGGCGCTGAAGTTGTTGTGCGTAACGATGTCAACAAACGTGATGCTGACTCGTTATCAATTGGCTGGAACAACAAGTACACCATCAATGATAATTGGCGCGTTGAAGCTGACATTGCAATGTCAAAAGCCGATCGTACCGACATTGGTATGGAAAGTTACAGCGGCACAGGTCGTGGTACCGGCGTTGGCGCGGTTGATGACTTAGGTTTTGCCTATAATGGCGATGGCGGTTATGACTTTACTCACAACTTAGATTACGCCGATCCAAATGTGATTAAATTAGGCGACCCACTCGGCTGGGGCAGTCCATTAGGGCCTAACACCCAAGACGGTTTTATTAATAAACCAGAAATTGAAGATGAGCTAAACTCGTTCCGTTTAAGTGCTGAGTACATTTTTGATGAAGGCGCTGTTCGTAGCGTTGAATTTGGTGTTAATCGCACAAATCGTGACAAGAGTAAGCTTGATAAAGGTTATTACTTAACACTTGCCGGCTACGATGGGTCAGATAACTACCTAGAAACCGTGCCAGATCAATTCTTGCTATCGCCGACTTCACTCGACTTTTTCGGTATGGGTGATGTACTCAGCTATGACTCATTAGCATTTTATAATGCCGGTGGTTACACCGAAACAGACGTAGCAGATGTGGATTTATCTCGCGCAACTAACTCTTGGTCTGTTTCAGAAGAAGTGTCTACTGTATTTGTTAAAGCAAACCTGGAATCTGAATTAATGGGTTTCCCATTAATGGGTAACGTCGGTTTACAAGCCGTACATACTGACCAAAGCTCTGACGGAACAGTCGCAACCGTTGAAAGCGGAGTGGTTAGCTTAACACCTCGCACCGCAGGTGACTCTTACGTTGAATGGCTACCAAGCATGAATTTAGGCTTTGAAGTTGCCGACGGTCAAATGGTTCGCTTTGCAGCTGCGCGTACCCTAACCCGTGCGCGTATGGACAAAATGAATGCTAACGTTAACTTTAGCTACAATGAAAATCCAAACGACGGTGTTAACTGGTCTGGTGGTGCGGGTAATCCTGAATTACGCCCTTGGTTAGCGCGTCAATATGACATTAGCTACGAAAACTACTTTAGCGATCAAGGTTACTTCTCGTTAGCTGTTTTCTACAAAGACCTAGAAAACTACGTCTATGACCAACAATCAGCCTTTGATTTTAGCACTATTTTACCTCAAGGCGCTGACGACAACCCAATCGGGCTTGTGTCTCAACCACAAAATGGTCAAGGCGGTTATGTACAAGGTATTGAAGCCTCTTTATCACTAGATTTCGGCTTATTTGCAGATCAACTTGAAGGTTTTGGTACCATCTTAAGTGGTTCGTATAACGACAGTGAAGTGAAAGAAACCTCAGATAGCGCAGCGACAACATTGCCAGGCCTATCTGAAAAAACCTTTAACGCAACGGTTTACTATGAAAACGCCGGCTTTGAAGCGCGTATTAGCTCACGCTACCGCAGCGACTTCCTAGGTGAAGTGACCGCAATCAGCTTAACGCGCGTTAACGTTAACGTGAAAGCTGAAACCGTCGTTGATGCGCAAATTGGTTATGACTTTACTGAAAGCGGAATCGATGCACTATACGGTCTATCGGTTCAGTTCCAGGTCAACAACTTAACCAACGAGCCATTTACCTCGTACACAGGTGAAGATGCACGTCACGTACGTGATTATCAAAACTATGGTCGTAACTTTATGTTAGGTGCCAACTACAAGTTTTAAACGGCTTGTAATATAAAACCTCCCTCAAAAGCCTCTGTACCTTTTACAGGGGCTTTTTTACTTTATTGCACTCATCACACAATAAACAAAGGCGATAACAATGAAACAAACAACAATAAAAAACATTGTCATTGTGGGCGGCGGCACCTCAGGGTGGATGACAGCGGCCATGCTAGCGAGGCTGTTTAACACCCAACTCCATATTACTCTCATCGAGTCTGACGCCATTGGCACTATTGGTGTGGGCGAAGCGACAATCCCCCCGCTACAAATTTTTAATAGCGTACTGGGCATTAAAGAAAGCGACTTTATTAACGCGACCCAAGCCACTTATAAATTGGGTATCGAATTTGAAAACTGGTATCAACAAGGTGATGCTTACATGCATGCCTTTGGTAATGTTGGCCGCGACCTAGGCTTTACATCATTCCATCATTACTGGCTTTGTGCCCAGGCCACTCAAAATGCTGACTCAAACACACAATATAATTCAGCAGACTTTTGGCGATACTCCATCAATTACCAGGCCGCTAAACACAATAAATTTCAGCCTATTGCCAATATTCCTAATGCACAAATGTCCGGCATTACTCATGCATACCATTTTGATGCCAGCCTATACGCCACCATGCTCCAACAATATTGCTTGCAACGAGGTGTAAACCGTATTGAGGGGAAAATAGATAACACAACACTTGATAACCACGGCAATATTGCCAGTGTTATCTTGCAAAACGGCCAAACCATCTCCGGTGATTTTTTTATCGACTGCTCGGGCTTTTCTGCCCTATTAATTGAGCAAGCGCTTGGTGTCGATTATGAAAACTGGCAACATTGGTTACCTTGTGACAGTGCCTACGCCGTGCCGTGTGAAAGTACTCATCCACTGCTGCCATATACTAAAGCCACCGCACATGATGCAGGTTGGCAATGGTGTATTCCGCTGCAACATCGCACCGGCAATGGCATTGTTTATAGCAGCAAATTCATGAGTGATACGCAAGCAAAACAGCTGTTACTCAATAACCTTGATGGCACACCATTAGCTGAGCCCCGTAAAATCAAATTCACCACGGGCAGACGGGTAAAGCAGTGGCATAAAAACTGTGTCGCGATTGGTTTATCGAGCGGTTTTTTAGAGCCGCTAGAATCCACCAGCTTACATTTAGTGCAATCGGCGATTATTCGTCTAACTAAATTGTTCCCGCATCATGGCATTCAATCTCAGCAAGTCGATGAGTTTAATCGCCAATCACAAACTGAGTTTGAACAAATTCGCGACTTTATTATTTTGCACTACCACCTCAACGCCAAACAAACAGAACCCGATAATACTGGGTTATGGCAGCATTGCCGCGACATGAATATTCCTGAGAGCTTGCAGCAAAAAATCGATTTATTTAGCCAAACAGCCTGTGTATTTAGGCACCAAGACGAACTCTTCACCGAAGCAGCCTGGATACAGGTGATGCTCGGCCAGGGCATTACACCGGCAGACTTTCATCCGCTCGCGGCAGCGGTTGAGCCTGCTGCGTTACAAGATTATTTAGGCAACATCAGTAAAGTGATTAACACCACAGTTGCCAACATGCCTGAACATATCGCGTTTATTCGCGCGCTTTAGTGGATTTGGTGCATGGCATCTGTTGAAGATAAGAAGCTCAATACCATAAAAAATAAGAACTAAAAAGGACACCTCATGACCTTGTCGAACTCAAAGTTACACTCAAAGTCACGCTCAAAGACTCACGCAAAGCCAAACTCATTAACGCCAGCAAAAAAGTGTTTGCTTGCAGGTTCAATTTTATTCGGTTTAGCAATCAGTTGCAGTGCATTATCTGTGAATGCGGCGGTTAATGTTGAACCCCTTTCGTGGTGGGCAGGCATGCACAATCCACAACTGCAATTATTGGTTGCTGGCGATAGTATTCGTGGCCACCAGGTTAAACTGCTCAACGCACAGGGCGTAAAGCTGGTAAACGTTGAGCAAACCGCTAGCTCCAATCATTTGTTTATCAATTTAGATTTACAAGATGCCAAAGCACAACAACTAAAAATTGGCCTTTATGATAATGATCAGCTCGTTGAGCAATTTGATTATGCTATTCAAGCAAGGGAGCCTGGCGCGCGCGAACGCCAGGGGTTTAGTAATAAAGATGTGATTTACTTAATCACCCCAGACCGCTTTGTTAACGGCAATCCAGATAACGATAATCACCCAAGCATGCTCGAAAAGAGCGATCGTAGCTTTGATGGTGGTCGTCACGGTGGCGATATTTTGGGGATCCGTAAAGCGCTGCCCTACCTGCACGAGTTAGGTGTGACTCAGTTATGGATTAACCCACTGCTTGAAAACAACCAAGATAAGTATTCTTATCACGGTTATTCAACCACCCACTTTTATCAAATAGACCCACGTTTTGGTACAAACGAAGAGTACAAGGCACTAGTGCAAGAGGCGCGCAGCTTTGGCATTGGGGTCATTAAAGATGTCATTGTGAATCACATGGGCTCAGGTCATCAATGGATGGCCGATTTTCCGAGCGAAACCTGGGTTAACGGCCAACAAGCCTGGCAGCAAAATCCGCAAGAGATTTTGTACACCAGCCACCGTCGCACCACAGTACAAGACCCATACGCGGTGACCAGTGACACCGCTGATTTTGACAAAGGCTGGTTTACCGACACCATGCCCGACATGAATCAAACCGATCCACACATGGCAACTTACTTAATTCAAAACAGTATCTGGTGGGTTGAATATGCAGGCTTGAGTGGTATACGCGAAGACACCTATTCTTATGCAGACAAAACATTTTTAACACGTTGGTCTAAAGCCATTATGGACGAATACCCAAACTTTAATATTGTTGGCGAAGAATGGACAAGCAACCCGATTACCGTGAGTTACTGGCAGTCAGGTAAACAAAATAACGATGGTTACACCTCATACACCCCAAGTATGATGGACTTTCCGCTGTACGACACTTTGATTGCCAGTTTAACCGAGCCAGAAGGCTGGGACACAGGCTTAATTAATTTGTACCAACGCTTAGCCGACGATGTGGTGTATGCCAAGCCGACATACTTAGTGTTATTTGAGGGCAATCACGACACCAACCGTTTATACAGCCTGATGAAAAACGATTTAGGCTTGTTTAATATCGCAATGGCCTACGTGCTCACCAGTAACCGTATTCCACAGATTTTTTACGGCACAGAAGTGCTAATGCAAAGCCCAAGTGAAGGCAGAAACGATGGCGCGGTGCGCGGTGATTTCCCGGGTGGTTGGCCGCAAGATAAGGTCAACGCCTTTACCGGTGAAGGCTTAGATAACCAGCAACAAGCCACATTGTCATTTATGCGCAGCTTGCTTAATTACCGTAAAAATTCTGCAGCAATACAACACGGCAATTTACGTCATTTTGTGCCTAAAGATGGCGTTTACGTGCAAAGCCGACATGCTGATAATGAAACCTTATTGATTATCTACAATAAAAATGAGCAAAGCGTTGAGCTCGACTTATCACGCTTTAGCAGCATATTTAATGGCAATACTCAAGGCGTTGATATTATCAATCAACAATCATATCAATTAGATACCCCGCTTAAGCTTGAGCAAAAAGGCGTGACCATTTTGTCGCTCAAACGATAAGATTACACATTGCTAAGGCTAGGCTGAACCACTGTGGATTAGCCTAGCCGTGATAAACACACACGCTTATGCACCACACCAAGTGGATACCAAGATAAAAGAGTCCCTATGTTATTACCTTCAGTATCAATTAACGTTAACATGCGTCCCCTCGCCTACATAACCGTGATAGGGTTAAGCTTAAGCATCAGCGGCTGTAAGCCCACCAATACCGACATTCAAAAAACTGAAAATGTGAGAGAATCGGCATTATCAATGACACAAGTTAAGTCATCGCCAACAACCGGTAAACCCGTGGTATACCAGGTTTTTACTCGCTTATATGGCAACACTAATACCACCAATAAACCTTGGGGCACCATTGCCGACAATGGTGTCGGCAAATTTAGCGACTTTACCGATACCGCTTTACAAGACATCAAATCCCTCGGCACCACTCACGTGTGGTATACCGGAGTGCCGCATCATGCGGTCATTAACGATTACACCAGTATTGGGATCAGTAATGACGACCCCGATGTCGTTAAAGGCCGTGCAGGCTCACCTTATGCGGTAAAAGATTATTACAACGTCAACCCAGATTTAGCGACCAATCCAGCCAATCGCCTAGCTGAATTTGAAGCCTTAATCGAGCGCACTCACGCTAATGGCATGCAAGTGATTATCGACATAGTGCCCAATCATATTGCCCGTAACTATCACTCTCTGTCAGCCCCAAAAGGTGAACTAGACTTTGGTGCCAATGACGATACCTCACAGGTTTATAGCAAACATAACAACTTTTATTATGTGAGCGGTGAAGACTTTGCCGTACCCGATGCTCCTAATGGTTACGCCCCGTTAGACGGAGAAACTCATCCTCTGAGTGACGGTAAGTTTACTGAATCTCCAGCTAAATGGACTGGTAATGGCTCACGTTTAGCCAAACCTGACGCCAACGACTGGTATGAAACCGTTAAAATAAATTATGGTGTTAAGCCCGATGGCAGCCAAGACTTCCCTGCACTGCCCGCTGAATATGCAAGCAAAACGGCCGCGAAGCATTTGGCTTTTTGGCAAGCACAAACCGCGGATGACATCCCAGATTCATGGCGTAAGTTTGAGCGCATTGCCCAATACTGGTTAGCCAAAGGAGTGGATGGATTTCGATACGACATGGCCGAAATGGTGCCGGTTGAATTTTGGAGCTACCTCAACAGCCACATTAAACACACAAACCCCAATGCCTTTACTCTGGCAGAGGTATATAACCCTGATTTATATCGTGATTATATTCATTTAGGTAAAATGGATTACCTTTACGACAAAGTGGATTTATACGACAGCTTAAAAGCCATTATTCAAGGTAAAGCGAGCACAGCGGTTATCGCCACAGTGCAAGCAAAAGTGAGCGACATTGAACAACATATGCTGCACTTTCTAGAAAACCACGACGAGCAACGTATTAACACCGCCGATTTTGCCGGTAATGCATTTAATGCTCTGCCGGCAATGGTGGTCTCTACAACGTTAAGTCGCTCACCCACCTTGCTGTATTTTGGTCAGGATGTCGGCGAGCAAGGCGCTGAAAATGCAGGCTTTGGACAACCGACTCGCACCAGTATTTTTGACTATGTGGGCGTACCAGCTCATCAACGCTGGATGAATAACGGCAAGTTTGATGGTGGACAGTCAACACCTGATGAAAAGGCATTGCGCACCTATTATCAAACGCTAATAAACTTAAGCCATACCGCTACTGCGCTAAGCGGTGAGTATAGAGAATTAGACAGCATCCAACGCCAAAATAAGCTTAAAGGCTATGATGACAGCGTATTTGCTTTCAGCCGCTTTAACGATGTTCAGCAATTAATCATCGTCAGTAATTTCAGCCAAAGCCAGAGCAAGCAATTTATCCTTCAGCTACCGAATACACTCATGCAAATGTGGCATATTAACGGAAATAAACAACTGACCGATTTATTAAAAAATACCCCACTCAATCAGCAACTCATTTGGCATCAAGATGGCAGTGCCAGTGTTGATATTGAACTAGCCCCTTTACAATCTGTGATTCTTGACGTTATCAATAAGACGTAAAATGATACTGACAAGACTTTAGGGCCTGTTGATATCAGACTTACCCATTGGTTTGTTAGCAAGGCGCAGTCTTTTATTACTAACTGCGTCAATCGCTAGCCTAAGGCAAATCAATGCAACGCAGCTGTAAGACTAAGGGCTGGTTGATAGCCGTTTATTAATCCGTTCAGGGGTTAAATACTTGCCAGCGTTTCAATTGCGCTTAAGGGTAATTCACGGGCCTGCTCGCGAAGAAAATCCATCCCAGATAAAAAGCCTGAAAACATTTTAAGTGCAATAAACTGGCCTTCAACGGTGGTAATGTAATTCTCACCTTGTTTAGTCAGCGCCCCTGCTGAAATTAAAAAACTCATTTCTAACGGAAATGCATGCCACAAAGACTTGCCCGTGTAGGCTTTACATTGTTGATTATTCAGCAAGCCAAGGCCCATCATCATCATTAAATAATGCTGTGAAAGTGCCTTGGTTTTTAATGGTTTGGTATAACAAGTGCCACTTTGTCCTGCTTTGATACGGTGAATATAATTTGGAATATCAAAACTGGAAATTCTAAACTGCTCGCCAAAACGACCAAATGCGCCAGAGCCGACACCGAAGCAGTCTTCACCATCTAATACATATTTATGTTCAACTGGCTGACCAAAGTTACGGCTAAAGGTCCACGGAAACTCCATAATATAGTGTTCTGCTAATGCTTCTTTAACTGCCAAAAATTGAGGCCATAACGCTTCAGATTTGCCAGCAAGGCAACCGGCTTTTTTACGGTTTTTACCCAGGCCAAGGGTTAATGGATAGGTGGTGATTTGATCAGGATGTAACCGGATGGCTTGTGCTAAATCAATAGCTACTGCTTCAGGTGTTTGAATCTTAAATCCATACATCATATCAATGTTGACTGTAGGTATTATTTCGATAGCACGACTGACATACTCAGCTTGTTGTAAACTACTGCCAAACTTTTCAAAGCGGCCAACCATTTTTAAGATTTCATCGTCAAAGCTTTGTATTCCAATCGACATACGGTCGACCAAACCTTTGAGTAAATGCGGATTACCGTCTTTAAAATAAATAGGGTCACTTTCACACGTGACTTCACGTACTGAGGTTAATGACTTAATCAACTCTATCGTTTTAATCAACTCATCTTCTAAAATAGTGGTCGTGCCGCCGCCAATATACACCCGATTAAAACGAAAGCCCTGGGCTATAACTTGACGAATTTCTTGTCTCAGCGCCGTAAAGTATTCGCGCGCGACAGGCTCATTAAATTTAATTTTATGAAATGAGCAATAACGGCACAAGGTATGACAAAAAGGAATGTGGATATAAAGCGTTTCAATCGGCTTGTCTGGCACAATAAGTGGCTGTAATTCATCAATTGCGACAGCATCGTTCAAGTTTAATGAATGCCTTATGGTTTGACCCATAACCCAGTCAAGGCTGCTTGTGGCAATGTTTAACTTTGAGGACGTAAATAATGTGTTCATAAAGTTGGCCTTAGTCTTAGAAACAGCCAATGGCATGAATAGTTAAATCAGCCGGATTGGCTTTAGCACTGCAGAGCTGTGCGACGTAAGTATGCTATTTAACCGCGATGATTTGCATAATATTAGAAAATCTATATTTGCTTGTATAACCACACCTACACCGTTACCTACACAATACGAGCCTTCTTATTGTTAAAATTTGATGTCGGTCACATATTGAACTTCAAAGGTTTAACGGGAAGCTGTGGGTTAATTGGTAAAATCGATTTATCCGAGCCAGAAATCATCACTAAAGAGTAAGTGATTCACATTGAAGGGGGGATCTTACGTTAGATTAGGTAATATTAGGCTTATCTAGAACCAACTAGTGCTAAGCCATATATTGCTACTTTAGTGACCTTAGAGAGTTTAATGATTACAGATTTTGTCGGCTGCGGTGGTAATACCGCCATTACTCGGAATAAACTTACCTTTGCCTTCTAAAAATGTAATCAGCATCTCAGCATCCATTTCTTCAGCAGAGCAAGTATGATAGCGAGTCTCTGCGCCAAACGTAGTTTCCATCATCATTTTAAGCTCTTGCTTCGTTAACGCAGAACCGTGGGTTAACATCATTTGCATTACTTGATGGCCGTGGATTGAATCAGACATTGTATCTCCAGTTAAGATGTAAAATTTTTATACTTTATATCTTATTCTTGACAGGCAAACCCTGATCTCGCACACATGTTCAGCAAAGTGATTGGCCATTTAACATAAATAATGAACAATGTGAGCCTATGATTTACTTTCACTGGGACTCAAATTGATAAAATGCGATAGCTACCATCGAACCGACTACAGGTCATCAACGCCAAATTCAAGACACTTCAATAGCGCAATATGCGTATAAACCCACCGTCACCCATGGCGTAAAATGCTGTTTAAGCTTGATTAAGATTCATAATGTTAGTTACTGAGATTAATCGCATTACAGTAGGCATTAAAACTGTGATAATGGCCAATATACTTTGTCGCTAATGGATTGGGGGATACAGATTTAACTGTGACTCACTGATTAGCGGAGAAGAGAATCGATGTTAGCTTAATTTAATTTCCAATAGGATTTACGATGCGCGCTTTTGTAGTTCGAGCCAGAGCGGCTCCAGTTGATAGCCAGCAGTTTTTGGCGGGCATTGGCCAATCAGCTCATACCGAAATTTTAGCCCACACCTTAATGAATACCATCTTCGTTGCTCAATCACATCGTGATGATGTCGTGGTGTATTTAGTATTAGAAAGCACGACCGATTTTTCACGCACAATATGCTTTCGTTCAAGTGAGTTAGGTCATATTGGTGGCTTTCATGAGCAAAACCTCACCAATAAAATAGCCAAGGCATTAACGGTATCCAAAGGTATGGATAAAGAACAGTTACGTGACGTAGAAGCAGGCATCACCGTTCGCACTGTTAGCTTTGAAAAATTAGTGCAAGAATTAGCCGAAGATTATCAGCTGTATATGTTAGAGAAAAAAGGTACCCCGGTTCGCGATGTTGAGTTTGCGCAAAACCCATGTTTTTTACTAACCGACCATATCCCTATGCCTAAGAAGAGTTTTAACAGTCTTAAACGTCTTGGTGCTCAACACATTAACTTAGGCCCTAAAATGCTGTTTGCATCGCAATGTGTGGTGTTGATCCACAATGAATTAGACATGAGATTGTAATGATGATGCCCGTGCGGCCATTTACCTTGTGAGTCCTTGATCTACCGTCACTAGCGTTGTGGCGCTTCTCCCATAAAAACTTTAAAACTTGAGAAGATCGCAACGTTTCCTTTGCTCATACTAAATAACACTGTCTTTACGGCAATGCTTTGAGCCGTGAACCAGCATTTTACTTTATGGTATTTTCCCCTACAGCTAATGGATATAGCCAAAGGATGACAACTATAGTTAACGTTTATATTTTGGAACACCTCATAATATAATCATGGATGTAATTTTATCCTTATTTTTATAAACGTATAATTTTAACCTGATATCCATTGTTTTGTTTACTTCATAGCAGTATACCCAATAGGGAGCTTTATTAATGTCTAAAGAATTGGCACTCGCCATGCACTATTTCGACCTTTCCAATGAAAGTAAATTTTCAAGTATCGAACAACTATTCGATAACGATTAAACATTTTGTACTCGTAACTTAGATTACTTCATCGGTGTTGAAAATATTATGAAAATGCAAAGAGTACATCATGGTTCTTTCAAAAAACTCCATTGGTCAGTAACCGCTATCAATGCAGGGCAACCGCATGAGTGTTCATTAATTAGCCATATCACTGAATCTAGCATTTAATACCGCTTCTAAGTATGCTGTTTTCATCCAGGCTCGTTTTTGTTTAGCTGGTATGCTTCCCTTTGAAGGTTCGCTTCTAAGCATATTCAATGCGCCTTGGCGTAACATAGCCCAATTTTCAGCACCATGGTCTTGATAAATTTGGCAAGCATCTTCAGCCATACTGACATCTAACACCCAATGCAGGCTATTTTCTACAGCCCAATGAGCACGCACCGCTTCAGCGAGTTGCAACTCTGTCAGTTCAGCGGAACTGATATGGTAACGATACATGAGCTCAGGCGCTTTTCCTTTTTGCTGACGAAAGCTCATACTCATGCCAAGTGTATGTAATTGAGGCCATTGTGAGAATTCTTCTGTAAACTGTTTGGCACTTAAGACATGGCAAATTCGCGCTTCGATACGACCATGTTGTTGCTCAAAGCTTACGCCGCCTAGCGGGGCTTTACGTGTCTCAAAAAATGCTGTTTCTACAGCTTTATGTAGATTGCCCTGATTACTTTTTAGCGTAAATAAGTAATCGCCACCTTGCTCGACAATGTGCTCTGCAATGTTAATTTGGCAACCCATGGCATCAATCGAAACCAAAGCACCTTCAATATCCAGAAGCTTTATTAGCTCTGGGATTGCTGTGATTTCATTGGACTTTTCAGAGGTCTTGACTTGCCCAAGAACGACTTTGTTTTTACATGCAAACGCATTCACCATATAAATTATTGATTGTCGGTTCCCACGTTGATAGGAGCCTCTCAATGTCTTGCCGTCTATCGCGATAAGTTGACCTTGCGTTATTTCATGCACGGTTTGAATCCACTTTATGAAACACAGCCTAAATTTCTCGGGGTCAATGCGTGAGATAGTCCTCGCGATGGTGTAATCGACAGGGACACCATCACTTAAATATCCATGCTGTTGAAACCAATCAAGATGACCATCAGCGTAATCACGGATCTCGCTCCAGCCCTGCTCCAACAATAACACCACAGAGAGTAACAAATAAAATATCTTAGAGAGGATAAGTGATTTTAGCCGATTGACGAGTGTCGGTAAGCTCGCTGAAAAAGGTTGTGAAGGCTTCAAGGTACATAATTTACTCTCCCAAAAGAGAGTATAAGATCACAGCTAAGCCAAGGCGTCAAACAGATTGTGTGTCAATATCAGCAGCTCAAAAAACGTTCACGATCTCACCCTGGACTAATGGTGATCTGTCACAGGTAGAGTTTGAAAGTTCTCAATTAAAAATGTACTGTTTGGCTTTTCCAGTACAGTTATTAACATTCAATTTTTCACAATAAAAAGCATTCCCTTAATACAGTTAACATCACATATAATGTCATAAAGATATAAACCCATCATAAATAATAACTTATTATTTAAATTTTAAATTTTAAATTTTAAATAAACACCACAAAGTATTACACGGCCACACCCCAACACACCTCAATTAACTACTACTGAAATACTAAATAAAAATTGTTTTTATGAAAATAATAAAAGACTCTTGAAACAGAGCTAAGCACACAGTATATTACCCGAAACTTCTTAAGGAAGAGATACATCTTACATTAAAACAACCATGTAATTTAAGGTGTCATCAAGGCGGATGAATAAAAATTTTCATTTTACCCTTAAATCTTCCAACATAATCTATTGATTAAGGTAAATATAATGTTCAAAAAAAATATCATAACAATTTCGCTGTTAACGCTTTCCACATTTACAGCTAATGCTGCAGATATGAAAACAAAAATAGAAATAAAAAAAGCAGAAGAGAGCATACAAGAAGCAAAAGTAAAACTAGTCAGTGCATGTGGCAATAAAGATGTTAAATTCAATATTGATTGGACAAATTACGACACGTACGATTATAAAAAACTGAGACGATCACAAGAACAAATCGTACGCTTCAGTGGTGCACTAATAGTCAAACTTGTAGAGAACCTTACCGAAATATGTTCTCAAGGTGAATACGCGGAAATGTATAAAAGTGAACTTACTAAGATATCGCAAATAAACATCTCTGGTCATAAAGATCAGGAATTACGGGATGCTTCGTTCAAACTTGAAAATGAAGGCGAAACGCTTTTAATGGAACTAAATGCATCTTCAGCTTATGATTCAAAATTTGAAAAACTACTTAAAGCACTTTGGTAAATATTAGACTGTTATGAACTTATTTCATTTTTAAGGAATAAAATGAAAACTTTTTTAGTAACTACATTGCTTTTCTTTAGTTTATCTATCGATGCTCACAGCTATAGTGATACTGTGAATGAGCAAGAAATACAGATACTCGTAGAACAAGGAAGTTTTCAGGAAGCTATTGATGTCTTACCTGAAATATCACCTTCAAAACGTTCTCTAGAATGGAACATATTAGCTAAAAAATCATTCGCTAATTTAATTGAACGCAATATAATCAGTGGCAATTTCTACGGTAATATTGAACAGGGTTCCGTTATAAAATCTAGGTATCCATTTTTACTTAAAGATACTAAAATTATGAGTAATATATTTAAGAGTGGATTGTTCATTAATCCGAACTGTAACACTCGCTTTGATAATGAATGCATGTCCATGCTAGGTTACTCTTTAGCCTTTAACAATGATGGTCCTAAAGTGGCTGCGAGGTTGGTAGAAAATAACAGAAATCAGATGGCTGGCGAACCCTTAGAATTAATTCAACTTTATGAAATGGCAGCAAAAACCAAACAAAATGAAATTTGTTCTGATAACAAGTTACAAAATGCAGTTAGCTTAGCTGCATCAAAAAATGACAAAGTTTACCAAAGTTTTGCTTCTAATATAGTAACTAAATCTTGTGATAAGTTTATGTTTAAGTCTCTTGAAGATAATCTACATCGTGATGAGACTATCCAAAAATTAATGTGCAAGCCAATGAGCGTATCCAAGCAACTAGGTAAAATTAGTCTTATGGTATGTAAAGACAAAGGTTTAATTTAATGTTATCTAATTCCCTATAAAAAATTAAAAGAGAATTTATGCTTCCACCTTCATATGAAATATTCATCTCTTCTTTTGAAAAAATTTTAGAGAGAATAAAACAAAAAGAGAATATAGAACCGCCAAGAATCGTTTTAAATGATAAATTTGGACACCGTTACATTGGATTTCTAACTCACTTAGACTTAGATAATAGAGTTTTAGTTTTATATTCAAAAGAAGATTTTATAACATACATTCAGATCGAAAACATAGCTTCAATTGGTTTATTAAATGCGAAAACCAAATTGAATTTATTAGAAATTAATAACAAAAAAACCAATTCTTTTGATTCAAAATCAGAACGAGCTATTTCATTAGATGAAAAATCAGAGATGATTGAAGAAGCCATTCAAAAAAATCTAGGTGTAAAAATTAAATTTATCCCTCCAAATATTGAAATGTATGACAGTGTTATGATAGACAATGTATTATCGTTAATAGATAGCACTTTTGATTCATTAATGGAGATAGCTTATGACGAATTTGGTAAAAACTTAGTCTCAAAAGTTGATGCGATTGAATTTGTTAATGTTGATAATAATTTTCTATCTTTGACTAAAACAAATAACCGAATAACATTAAAGTATTGTTTGTCAAAAAGCCTTCCAAATGACTACAACTCTTTAATAAAAAACAAATTAGAAAAAACTTTGTAATTTCGTAATAAAACCTACTATTAACATGGAGATTTAAAATGGGTTTAGCTGAAAGACGTGCGACAAAAGAATTTCAAGATAATCGCTTAGAATCTTTGAAAGATAAGATATTCAAAGATGCAGGCTTTAAGTTTGAAATTGAAGTCAACTGGTCTACTTTAGAAGTAGAACGCTTCAGTCACTTATATGATGAGTGCTGGCCAAAAGTTTACTTCCAACCTCTTGCAAAAGCATTTAAAGAAATGTGTTCTGAAGATTTTGCAAGAGAAGTAATACAAGAATCGTTAAAAAAAGTAGTTATTCAGAATTATAGTGATAATCACAGAAGCGATAAATTTGCTGAATTCAAAAGTGGAACACTAACATTAAATCACTCTCCAATTACGAATGTAGATCAAGTAGATGATCGTGCATTTAATATTCAACATGTTGTTGAAAAAGAACTATAATTTAAATTAGCTCTTAAAAAATAAATTTTAAGAGTCTAAGGTTTTAGTTGTTACATAGAAGCTGATTATACTTTTTAACCAGCTTCTAAAATAAATTTCCTCTCTAAATCATCACGTCAGCATGTTCAATTAGCGTCTAATTTTCCCTGCATTTTTACTGGTATAATTTTACTAAATTTAATCGTCAATATTGATCGCCCTCTGTAGCATAAAATAAGTTAGAACAAATAAAATTTGTGCTTAGCATTCTGCTTTTTCAAAAAAACTCGTTAGAAATTATCAATAATTATTGTACACAAACACGCAATTTATTCGTACACTTTTTGTGTAGGTATCCTGAATACGTATGCAGATCTTTGCGGTAAAATCTAAAAGCGTCATATATTACTTGTTGATAACGATATAATAATAAACAACAAGGATACCGTATGACGCCCTCATACCCACAGCCTGCGACCTTGTGTCGTAGTGCTGAGACTCAATCTCGATTTAATAAATCAATTATTAGTTTAACCTGCGCTTTAGCGCTATCTGGCTTAGCATTTTCTAACATGGTGAATGCTAAAACCGTGCATGTGAGCTCGCCTGACACCCACATCAATATCAGTTTAACTGACGACAATGGTCGTCCTGAATATCAAATAGCCTTTAACGGTAAAACCGTCATTAACCCGAGTAAACTTGGCCTGGTATTTCAGCAGCTAGGTGAGTTTGGCAGTGAGTTTACCATTAAAAATGTCAGTCGTAGCAATGTTGACCAAACCTGGCAGCAACCGTGGGGTGAGCGTGAGAATGTACGCGATCATTACAATCGTATCAAAGCCACCTTGTCTAACGGTAAACTCGATTTTGATATTGAATTTAAAGCGTTTAACGACGGCATTGGCTTTCGTTATCTTGTGCCAAAACAAGCGGGTCTAGCGAGCACACCCAAACTGGATATTACCGACGAGCTCACCGAGTTTGTTATCCCAAATCCACAACTCACAACAGCATGGTGGATCCCCGGACGTGGCTGGAACCGCTATGAGTATTTATACCGCACAACTTCGCTGGATAAAATCGACCGCGCCCATACTCCTATGACGTTTAGAACAAATGATGGTGTGCACATGAGCATCCATGAAGCCGCTCTAACCGACTATGCTGCCATGGTATTAAATCAAGGCCGTGACGGTACATTACGCGCAGATTTAACCCCATGGTCAGACGGTATTCGGGTGAAAACTCAACCAGGGTTCACCACACCGTGGCGCACCATTCAAATTGCTGACAATGCTATTGGTTTACTCAATTCCGACTTAATCTTAAACCTCAACGAGCCTAACAAACTGGGCGATGTATCTTGGGTACAACCAGGTAAATACGTGGGTATTTGGTGGGGCATGCACCTAAACGAAAACACCTGGGGCAGCGGACCTAAACACGGCGCAACCACCAGTGAAACAAAACGCTACATGGACTTTGCTGCGCAATATGGCTTTGACGGTGTATTAGTTGAAGGTTGGAATGAAGGCTGGGATGGTAGTTGGTTCGATAACGGCGACGTGTTTAGCTTTACTAAAGCTTATCCTGATTTTGACATCGATGAGATAACTCAATATGGACACAGTAAAAACGTTCGTTTAATTGGCCATCATGAAACTTCAGGTTCTGTGACCAACTACCGCAATCAAATGAGCGATGCATACGACTTATATAAAAAATATGGCGTCACTCAAATTAAAACCGGTTATGTGGCCGACGGCGGCGACATCAAGCGTATTGATGAAAACGGCATAGTGAGACACGAATGGCACGACGGTCAGTTTATGGTTAATGAGTATTTGCACAGCGTAACGGAAGCGGCAAAACGCGGCATTAGCATTAATACTCATGAGCCAATTAAAGACACAGGCTTGCGCCGCACTTACCCTAACTGGATTGCGCGCGAAGGCGCGAGAGGCCAGGAGTTTAATGCCTGGGGCAGCCCACCCAATAATCCTGAGCACACCGCGATATTGCCATATACCCGAATGCTGGCAGGACCAATGGACTTTACCCCAGGTATTTTCAACTTGGCCCCACAAGGATTAGATGCCGAAAACCGCGTACAAACCACGCTAACCAAACAACTGGCGCTGTACGTTGTGTTATACAGCCCCATCCAAATGGCGGCAGATTTACCGCGTAACTATGTGCAACGACTTGATGCATTTCAATTTATTCAAGATGTGCCAACTGATTGGGGCGAGAGTATTGCCCTTGCCGGTGACATTGGTGATTACGTGGCGTTTGCTCGTAAACAACGCGGCGCAGAAGATTGGTATTTAGGAGCCTTGACTGACGAAAACCCACGTAAATTCACGGTTAAACTCGACTTTTTAACGGCTGGTAAACGTTATGAAGCCCAAATATACCGTGATGGTCATAACGCTAATTGGCTAACAAATCCGTATGATTACGTCATTGAAACCAAGATTGTGAGTGCCAAAGACACTCTTGCCCTGTCACTCGCGTCAAGTGGCGGTACCGCAATTCGTTTTAAAGCACTGTAATATGTTACGTAAGTGTTCGTGTTAGGTTGCTCAAATGGCATGAATACGTATGTAGCACGTTGAACCCACAACAGGCTCAAGGCTACTATAAAACCTGCTATTTCGTTCTCAGATTGCAGGATGAGAAGGGCTAGGTCGTTTCTGGTAAGCCACTTGTTGAGGCCACCAGCTTTAAAGCACCTTAATTGCCTTTATTGATGGTTTATTAGGAAAATAAGCCATCGATAGAGCTTAGGTCTTGGCGAATACTTGTCTTAGGGAGATGTGTATTCGCCATTTTTTATGACACCATTATCTCAAGTTTGTATCTGGCAAACTTAAGAGCCACGTAGCATCATTAAAAGTAATAATAAAAAATCAGCATAGCGACTGATAAAAAGGGATATAACATGTCTGCGGAAAATCATCATAAAGTGACTCAACAGCCACAGCTCAGCTTTTGGCAAATCTTTAATATGTGCTTTGGTTTTTTGGGGATTCAATTTGGTTTTGCCCTACAAAATGCCAACGTCAGTCGTATTTTTCAAACCTTAGGTGCTGCCATCGACGACATTCCTATTTTATGGATTGCCGCGCCGCTTACAGGCTTAATTGTGCAGCCCATTATTGGTTACATGAGTGATAACACCTGGAATGCCCTTGGCCGTCGTCGTCCTTATTTTTTAATTGGTGCAGTGTTAACCACATTGTCACTGTTTATTATGCCTCACTCACCTACCCTGTGGATTGCTGCGGGCATGTTGTGGATTATGGACGCATCAATCAATATCGCTATGGAGCCATTTCGTGCCTTTGTTGGTGACAACTTACCTAAAAATCAACGTACCCAAGGGTACGCAATGCAAAGCTTTTTTATTGGCATAGGCGCCGTTGTAGCCTCAGCAATGCCTTATATGTTGACCAATGTATTCGACGTAGCCAATACCGCTGCAGCGGGTGAAATTGCAGATTCAGTGCGCTATTCATTCTATTTTGGTGGTGCGGTTTTGTTTGTCGCGGTGGGTTGGACCATTGTTTCAAGTAAAGAGTATTCGCCTGAAGAGTTAGCCTCGTTTGAGCAACATGCCAACCATGTTGACACAGCAGAAAATCCCAACTGCCGCACCAGTAAACAGTATCAAAACGGTGGCATTATTTGGATGCTCATTGGCGGAATATTTACCGCAGCCATTGTCATTCAAGAACTTGATAAACAGCTTTATATTCTCAGTATTGGTATTTTTGCTTTTGGGCCTCTGCAACTGTTTTGTGCCCGTAAACTCACTCAAGCAAACAACACCAACGTGCAACGCAAAAACTTTGGCATGCTGTTTAATGTGGTCGATGATTTGTTCCATATGCCAAAAGCCATGCAGCAATTAGCTGTAGTGCAGTTTTTTGCCTGGTTTGCCCTCTTTGCCATGTGGATTTATACCACTGCGGCCGTGACCTCACACCATTACGCTACCAGCGACGTGCTTAGCCAGGCGTATAACGACGGCGCCGATTGGGTGGGAATGTTATTTGCCTCATACAACGGCTTTGCCGCAATTGCCGCCATCATTATTCCCTTTTTAGCCAAAGCTGTCGGCATTAGACTAACCCACACCATCAATATGTTTTTGGGTGGACTGGGACTTATCAGCTTTATGTTTATTGAAAACCCGAATCAATTGTGGATCCCCATGATTGGTGTTGGCTTTGCTTGGGCCTCTATTTTGTCTGTGCCCTACGCCATGTTGTCGTCTGCGTTACCCGCTAAAAAAATGGGGGTGTATTTAGGGATTTTTAACTTTTTCATTGTTATCCCTCAGCTACTTGCGGCCAGTATTTTAGGCTTGTTATTAAAAGTCTTTTTTGACGGCCAGCCGATTTACGCTCTGGTATTGGGCGGCGTATTTATGATGGTGTCGGGCATTGCCGTACTGTTTGTAAAACAAGATAACTAAATCAATTAACCGTTTATTAAATACAAAACAATAACAGTGATCTGTCATCGTCACAGACAACATTTTTGGGGAAGTTTATGTTAAAGCCACACTCACATCGTAGTGCAATTTCGAGTGCCATAACGGCAAGCTTACTAGGCCTGTTTTTAACAGGCTGCTCGCCCGCAGACACATCAACAAAGGTTGAAGTGTTACCAACAACGGCACCTTTAAGTGTTGTCGCGCCGGGCGCACCGGGTACTGAGCCTACGTGGGCATTCTCTGGTAAAACCGGTATCGGCACATCATATGAACCCTATATTAATGGCGAATATCAAGACCAAGCCACTAATCCTGTCAGTAAAGTGTGGTTTTCGATTGCCCAGGGCATACTCACCGAAACCATGTTTGGCCTTATTCATAATGCGCAATTAAAAGAACTGCAATTTATTATCAGCGGTAATGGCTTTGTTGATACAGAAAAAGACAACACCATTAGTACCATCGAATACCTCGACACCGACGAACAAGGCCGACCATTGTCGCTTGCGTATAAGATTATTAATAAAGACGTGGAAGGCAAATACCAAATCGAAAAGCATATTTTTACTGATCCTGATAGAAATAGCTTAATGATGAACGTGACATTTACCGCTTTTGAAGCCGGAATTACCCCACACTTGTACGTTAATCCGCATATCGATAATAGCGGTGCGAATGATATTACCTTCATTGATGGCCAAGCGCTGGTAGCGCACACCAATGAGGCAAACTCAACGGTGATGACCATTAAAACCGATGTTGATTTTGTCCACGCAAGTGTAGGATTTGTGGGCACATCAGACGGGATTATCGATTTACAAGACAACGGTAAACTTGATTCTCTGTACCAAACCACCAGCGATAATAATCAAGGCGGCAACGTTGCGCTAACGGCTCAATACCCTACCCTTTCAAATGCCAATGATAGCTTAAGCTTTAATCTTGCCATCGGCTTTGGTAAAGACAAAACCAGCAGTCTAGCCACAGCACAAGCCACATTAGATGCAGGTTACGATGCCGTTAAGCAGGCTTATTTAGGCGATGACAGCCATATCGGTTGGAAAGACTACCTTGGCTCTTTAGCGCCATTAAACGACATGAGCGCTAACACCACAGATAACGGCAAACTGCTGTATGCCAGTGCACTCGTGCTCAAAGCACAAGAAGATAAAACTCATGCAGGCGCACTAATCGCATCCTTATCAAACCCTTGGGGCGACACAGTATCTGCAAAAGTAGGCAGTACGGGTTATAAAGCGGTATGGCCACGCGACTTTTACCAATGCGCCATGGCATTTTTGGCCATGGGCGATACTCAAACACCTAAAGTGGCATTTGAGTATTTAAAGAAAGTTCAGGTTAATCAGCAAACCCCAGGCTTTGCCGGCACACCAGGTTGGTTTTTACAGAAAACCCACGTTGATGGCGAAATTGAATGGGTTGGCGTGCAGTTAGACCAAACCGCAATGCCAATTATGCTCGGTTGGAAACTCTGGCAAGCTGGGGTGTTAACAGATACAGAGATCACCACCTGGTATAAAGACATGCTAAAACCTGCCGCTGACTTTTTGGTAAGCGGTGGCAAGGTAAAGCTCGATTGGAATGACACCGAAATTACTCCGCCAAGCACCCAACAAGAACGTTGGGAAGAACAGGCAGGCTTTTCGCCTTCGACAACCGCTGCCGTCATTTCAGGGTTAGTGGCCGCAAGTGATTTAGCTGAGTTGGCCAATGATCCACAAGCAAGTGAATACCGTGAGCTTGCCACTAAACTGCAACGCCAGCTTGAAACAACCATGGTCACCACTAACGGCTTGCTTAATACCACAGATGCGGCAAATACCGAGGGTAATACGGCTCCTTATTACGTGCGTATTAGTCCTAATGGCAACCCAAATACCGCTGATACCTTATTAGATAACAACGGTAAGCCAGGCTTAGATCAACGGCTAATTTTAGACGGCGGCTTTTTAGAGTTAGTGCGTTATGGTGTAGTTGATGCGCAAGACCCTGTCATTAAAAACAGCGTAATGCTTATTGATAATCAACAGCTTGAAGATAACTTACGGGTTAAATACGAGTTTACCGCGAAAGATGGCAGTAAAGTACCGGGTTATCGCCGTTATGGTAATGATGGCTACGGTGAAGATACCGTGACGGGGATGAGCTATGCAGAAAAAGGCAATACTGAAGATCAACGCGGCCGTATATGGCCCTTCTTTACCGGCGAGCGCGGCCATTACGAGTTAGCACTTGCTAGATCTGAAGGCAATTTAACCCCTGACAGTAAAAAAGCTTTGATTAACACCTACGTGCAAGGCATGGAAACCTTTGCAAACCAAGGGTTAATGTTACCAGAGCAAGCGTGGGACGGTGTCGGTAACCCAACACGTTATGATTATAAAATGGGTGATGGAACCAACTCAGCAACGCCTTTGGCCTGGACTCATGCAGAATACGTTAAATTGGTGCGTTCAATGACCGATGAGCAAGTATGGGACTTTTACCCTGTGGTGAAACAGCAGCTGGCTAAATAAGCCTTTTTAATTACACCGATGTGATTAACGATTAAATAAAGCCATTGTGAATATCAATGGCTTTATTTTTGCCACTCACTTAAACAAAACCTTGTTAATTCAACGCTATCTTGTTACAAATACATCAGATTAAGAAATGTTAACGTTAAGGAACAACGAATGGATTGGTATTTAAAGGTTTTAAAACAGTATTTCGATTTTAAAGGTCGCGCGCGTCGTAAAGAATATTGGATGTTTGGACTAATCAGTGCCGTGATCAGCATCGTTCTGACGCTGATAGACATGGGTACGGGTATGTACAATGACGCTTTTGGTGCTGGAGCATTAAGCTCAATATACTCACTCGCCATCATGATCCCAAGTATTGCCGTTAGTGTGCGCCGCTTACATGACACAGACCATTCAGGATGGTGGTTACTGTTGATATTAATCCCATTCCTAGGTGTATTAATTCTGCTTGTCGTCATGTGCTTTAACAGTAAAGATGACAACGAATACGGCCCAAATCCAAAAGCTGAACCAAACTTTACAGATAACGACAATTTAACCGCTTAAATTATCAGCATCGTTAAAACAAAAAAGAGCAGGGTCAATGCCCCTGCTCTTTTTTTACATCGCTCATTTACATCTTTAATGTACATATCAAACTAAATCATGTTTTACCAATGAAGCGCTTTAACGCTACAGCGTTAACCTTTTGATGGCATTAATTTCATCACACCATTCATCAATAATACCGCTAAACCGCCAGCAACCACACCAAATAGTGCATTGAGTAGACTTGGGGTTAACATCCCTAAAAAGCCACCGACAACATTGATTTGCTCAACAACCACTGCCGCATGCTCTATCCATTCAAACACCACATGAATACCGTGCGTTAAAATGCCACCGCCCACCATAAACATGGCAATGGTGCCAACTACGGTGAGTATTTTCATTAAATAAGGCGCAGCAGACACCAGCATTAAGCCAATATTGTGTCCTAAACCTTCGGCTTTACGTTTGGCAAGGTATAAACCTAAATCGTCAATTTTGACAATACCAGCGACTAAGCCATATACGCCAACCGTCATGATAATAGCAATAACCGATAAGGTTAAAAATTGGCCCATTAAATCCATGTGAGCGGCAACACCTAGGCTAATGGCAATAATTTCAGCTGACAATACAAAATCGGTACGAATGGCACCTTTGATTTTGTCTTTTTCAAATGCCGCTAAATCGTCAATGTCAGCTTTACCTTTAGCAACAATGGTTTCATCGTCAGCTGGTGCAGCCTTTTTGTGCACCATCGAATGATAAACTTTTTCAAAGCCTTCGTAGCATAAAAATAAGCCACCAAACATCAACAACGGCGTAATGGCCCAGGGAATAAACGCGCTGATCAATAACGCCAGCGGCACCAGGATTAACTTATTACGAAATGAGCCTTTGGCAACCGCATAGACCACAGGTAATTCACGTTCTGAGGCTACCCCTGACACTTGTTGGGCGTTTAAGGCTAAATCATCGCCAAGTACCCCTGCGGTTTTGCGTGCGGCAACTTTACTCATTGCTGCTACGTCGTCAAGAATTGTTGCAATATCATCTAACAAGGTTAATAAACTGGCGCCTGCCATAATTGCTTGTGTCCTTTATCAATAAAAAAGAGTGGGTGTGATGCTATATATTTATTGTGTTTTTTAGCCGTTATCAATCGTTAACGACGGCTCGCTTATTCGTCTACGTTAGCACCGCATGAGCTGCGAACCACTAAGCTGGTTTGAATTAACCGCTGACTGACTTCTTCCCCACGGATTAATTTCAACACACTTTCAACTAAAATCTCACCCGCAAATTGAGTATCTTGTTTTACTGTGGTTAATGCTGGATTGGCAAAACTGGCAACCGGAATATCGTCATACCCCACTACAGCAACCTGCTCAGGCACTAACACACCGCGCTTTTTTAACGCACGTATTGCACCAATAGCAATGAGATCGCTGGCAGTAAAAATCGCTTCAAATTGAACACCACTATCAAGCAAGGCAATAGCAGCCTCATACCCTGAAGCCTCGGTATTAATAGCGTGATGCAATAACAGTTTATTGGCATTTATTCCCGCAGCAGTTAACGCATCAACATGACCTAAGTAACGGTCACGAAATTCTGGGCTGTGCCCTGAGGCATCACCTAAAAATGCAATATGTCTGTGGCCAAGAGTTAATAAATGTTCAGTGGCTATAACGCCTCCCTGGTGATTGTCGCAACCAATCGATAACACGGCTTTATTGTGCTGCTCGGCGCCCCAAATCACAAAGTGGGTATTTTTTTCAATCAAGGTATCCAGCTTATGGGCGTAGTCCATGTAATCGCCATAGCCGAGTAAAATAATGCCGTCTGCTTTATTACTGTCTTCGTAATCGGCGTGCCAATCTGTCGACAATTGTTGAAACGACACTAATAAATCATAGCCTTGCCGTGCTGTTGCACGCGTAATAGACCCAAGCATGGATAGAAAGAACGGGTTAATCATTGAGTCATCATTTGTGGGGTCTTCACAAATCAACAAGGCTAATGTCAGACTGTTTTGGGTGCGCAAATTACTGGCATTTTTATCGACTTTATAATTAAGCTCTTTGGCAATGGCTTGAATACGCTGGCGAGTTTCTAAATTCACCAATGGGCTGTTTCGTAATGCTCTAGACACTGTCGATTGCGATACGCCTGCACGGTAAGCTATATCAATAGAAGTCGCTTTAGAAGTCATTGCTCTGCATCGCCTTTAGTTATTGGGTGAAGGTTGAAATTGAAAGCACTCGAATATGCCTTTAGTACTTAAAATTAACAAGCAGTTAGCCTCTACTACTTTGTAATTTGTATACATTTTACTTTACTCGCTTAACTCGCTATTCAAACATTTGTCATTTGCTAGTAATGGGTCAACTTAAACGAACTGAATATGCATAAGAGAGATAGCTAACCTCATCTTTTTCATTGGTTTTAATCATCTATAATCACATGTTAAGTTATGTCTCCAGTAATTACTACGGGTAATTTTTTTAACTTTAAGAAGGTGGTATTGTTAATTATTCATTTAAAAGGACTTAGTAACATGCTTATTCAATTTAATAAATCATGGGTTAACCATCCTTATCCCAGCAACCCTTGCGACAAAACGTAATTCGCTAATCAATGTGCTATCCGCATGGGTGTCTCATTAGAGGTGTCTGGAATCGATATTTCATCTTTTGATAAAATGTATCCTCAACGTCGCTGTTATCCTGGTTTAAAACATACGCCGAGGCATATCCTTGCTGCACAAGAACTTGCAAATTAGATTGACTCTGCAAACTGTACATTTGTTGGTGACAAACAAGTCCTTAAAAACGATGATCTATCTGTTTTAAAAGATAAAAAAGGCATTGTTTTTATAATGAATGGTTGGGGAAGTACTGATCTTATTGATTTATGGGATGGTGAATATTTAAAGGCTGGAGATCCTGACTGGCTTAATTTAGGAGAGCAAATATGGTTCTGGGAAATGTCAGCATGATTCGACCATTTGGTTTAGTCGGATCATTATTGTTAATGTCATGTGCTAACGCTCATATCAGTTTGAACGATGATTCAGGGCAATGCGTTTTCGATAAAGATACTCAACATATTGCATTACAACTAAAAACACCATGCTCTCTTGTAAAAGTTAATGACAATGGGCGTTATTTTTATCAATACAACAATGTGAAAGTTTATATTGTTGCTGGAGCGCCTGCTGCTTTGGATGAACTCAAAAGGTGGCAAGTGAAAGCGATTGATAAATGCTCATTACAATCACAAGCTGTGTTTATTACTGATGGCAAGATGACTGTTTCAACTGTAAGAGATAAAGGGTTAACGTGTCCAACAATTGGCCTAGATGAAAAGGTCTTCCGTCACTTCCTTAATAATAAACAATAATTTTTTAATGATAAGATTCTTGACGCTATAAGCTGACTTTATTTATAGAGCTTTGATAAGAAATTAACAACCGAGATAATCTAATTCGAGAGAAATAACCAAGATGAATTGGTTATTTCTCTCGATCTGCATTACTTATAAACCCAGCTCACTGAGTAAATCATCAGCATCGTCAACCACTATCCCTTTTACATTGGGATCGCTTAGCACGTCTTTAGATTGACGAGGTTCTGGAGACATGGTCTTACGGTGTGCTTCGATTAGCGAATCTGGGTCAAACTCTTCGTCCATTTCAAAATCGGCCGAACGAATAAACTCGGTTTGATCCATGGCAAATTCAAGGTAGAAAATATGATTACTTTCAGTTTTAAATGACACGCGCCTTGCCACAGCATTATCAAGGTTAGTGTCTACCGATATGGTTAACTCTTTATTAATGGTTAACATTTTCGGCTGGCTTTGAGTAATAGAGGTTTGTAACTCTTTCGAGATTTTACCAATAAAATCACCCAAAATTTGGTTCATCAGCTCGCCCATCACATTACTGACATCATCTGACGTGTGAGAAAAAGCCAATTCTGACTCTGGCATGCCCATGTTAATCATGTAACGACGATATATCTCAATGGCGGCATCGGCTGAAAAATTGATAACAACAAGACCGGAAAACCCGCCATCAAAAATTGAAAAGCAGCCTAAATCAGGCTTTAAACGTGTACGAGAAATGCTTTGCACCATGCCAGCATGGCTAACTCGGCTTGCACTAGCACTCGACAATACATGAGAAACTGAATGGCATAGTTTTAAAAGAATGTCGTCGTTGTTAACTGCGTTAGAAGAATTCATGGCTTGTATACCTTTTCGTTATTTAGGCTAATCTTGCGGGTAAAACGTAAAAAAATCAAAATTAAAACAATTGATTAGCATGTTTTATCATCAAACATATCATAAATGTGATTAACCGCATGATATACATGTACTTTTCAAAAGCTATTTACTCACGCCGCACAATTGTAAATAAGCGTTGTTTGTTCACAAAAACACACATTAATCGTTAATTTTTTTCACAATGCTATTATAATTCGAACACGCTATATGGATATGTATTTTAGGACTATAAATGATTGAATTATTAAGACGTTTAACCATTTTGAAACGACTTTTCATTATGCTTATTCTCGCGGCGATTGGTACTGTGGTCTTTGGCACTTTTTCCGTTAAAGAACAATACAATCATTTAGTCGAACAAAAGCAACAGCAAGTAACTGCTCAAGTGTCACTACTTAACAGTAGCCTTGAGGCGATGCAACAGCATCAGCCATTATCTAACCCGGAATTATTAGCGCTTATTAGTGAAATACACTTTACTGATCATGTAGGCTTATGGGTCGTCGATGAACAACAGCGTGTATTAATTGACAGTGCAAACTCTACTAATGTGGGTCAGTCAGTTAATGCGTTAGCAAGCGGCGACAATAGTCGTATTTTTAATCAACTGTTAACCGATGCTAAGCAAGCCGTCGTTCATACACAATTGACCATTAACACTGTAGGCAATAGTGCTCAAACGGTGTTAACAGCCGCAACTTATTTCCCTAGCCATCATTGGACACTCATCACTCGTGCAAGTTTACAGGATGTTAACCAAAGCATGATCGGCATTATTATTGATTATTTAATTATCATGATGATTATTTCGGTGCCTATTTTTGCCTTCTTTTTATTATTGAATCACTCGATTACCCAACCCTTAAAAACGGCGATTAACGCAATGGAGCAAATTGCTAAAGGCGAAGGCGATCTTACCCAACGCTTATCGACACAGGGCAATGATGAAGTGGCCCAAATGGCCCATGAATTTAATCAATTTGTGATCAAAATAGCCGACATGGTTGCCCATTTACAGCCGTTGGGTGTCAATTTACAAGATGAGGCACTTCATTTGCTCAGTACGGTTACCGAGTCGAACCAAAGCGCAAACAAAGTAAACAATGAAACTCAAAGCGTTGCCACTGCCATAAATCAAATGTTGTCCACTAGCCAAGAAATGGCTCGTAATACCCAAGATGCCGCACAAGGCGCTAATAATGCTAAACACCAGGCTTTGCAAAATCAGCAGCTAATGCGCCAAACAGTTGAGCACACAGACAGCTTAGTGAGCGAGTTAAAACAGTCTGAAAAAGTCACCTTAAGTTTAAGCCAATCATCGGCAGAAATTGGCAGTATCTTGGATGTTATTGGCAGCATTGCTGACCAAACTAATCTATTAGCTCTTAATGCGGCAATTGAAGCCGCGCGAGCAGGTGAACATGGGCGTGGGTTCGCCGTGGTTGCAGATGAAGTGCGCGCATTAGCCAACCGCACTCAATCATCAACCAATGAAATCAATAAAATTATTAATCAAATTCAGCACGGCATTCAATCGGTTATTGACAGTAACACCCATACTCAACAACAGTCATCGCAATTACAAACTAAAGCGATTCAATCTAGCGACGCCATCGTGGAGATTTTAGCGCTTATCGACAATATCAGTAATATGACCGCGCAATTAGCCAGTGCAACGGAAGAACAAGCGCTGGTGACTGAAGATATTAACCGTAATGTCACGACCATTTCAGAACTGACGGAGTTATCACTGAGCGCCAATGAAACCCATGCACACGCTGCGCAGTCATTACAAACTGTCAGCAAAGACATGAGCCATACTTTAGGTCAATTTAAAATATAATCCTGTAAATCGTTATGCTAGCCATTTGCCTGACTGGCATAACGATTCATCTCCTACACCACACCGCGACAGACTTTGCGCTTGGCATCACTTTTAGCCTTGCACACTTTAGGGTATATTAAGCGCTTCAGATAGAATACCTTGGTATTTCAGCCTTGTTTAACACGGTGTTCCAACACGGTAGTAACAGTATAAACATCTGAAATATAGCGTTAAATGAGTATTTAGTTGTCATTCATTAATGAGTATTTTCTCTATGTATCAAAAAACGGTTACGATTGTCGCACCTCATGGCATTCACACTCGCCCTGCGGCTTTGTTAGTTAAAGAAGCGAAAACATTTACATGCGACGTGATGGTAGAATGCAATGGCAAACAAGCCAGTGCGAAAAGTTTATTCAAATTACAGACATTAGGGCTATACCAAGGCGTGTCTGTTACCGTATTTGCCACTGGAGAACAAGCGCAAGCGGCAGTCGATAAAGTTGCCTCTTTGCTGCTCACCCTCAGTTAAAGGACTGTTTATGTCATTCAATGGAATTGTGGTTTCTGCAGGCATTGCATTTGGTAAGGCATTAACCATGACCTCGCACATGCCGCCATTAGACTTTAAACTGCTCAGTGCAGAACAAATAAGCCTACAACAGCAACAATTAACCCATGCCATTGAACTGCTCATCCACCATTTACAACATTGCCAACGTCATTTGTGCCAAGAGTGTGAAAATTTTCAGCTGATTGATGCTGATATCATGTTGCTCGAAGATGAAGAATTACAGCAAGAACTACTGCAACATATCAAGCAGTTTAAAGTTTGCGCGGCGGTAGCGATTGATAGAGTATTTAATCAGCAAGCCGCTGAATTAGCTGAGTTAGATGACCCATACCTTGCGAATCGCAGTAACGATATTTTGTGCTTGGCCAAACGATTAACAAGCACAATACATGGTCATTTACAGTGGGATTTATCAACCCTCACTGAAGACACTATTTTATTAGCCGACGATTTAACCCCTGCCGAATTTGCCATTTTACCGCTGAAACACATTACCGGCATCGTGTTACAAACAGGCGGGCTCACCAGCCATACTGCCATTTTAGCGCGTGCTGCGGGTATTCCAGCACTGCTCAATTATCAGTTTTCACAACGTCCTGTAAAAATTAAAGATGGTGAACAACTGGTATTAGATGGTATGTCTGGCGAGCTGCATATTGCGCCAACCGAGGCAGAATTTGAGCAATTACTGCAAAAACAACAACAGGAAAGACAACGTCGTCAAGCATTGACAGCATATAAAGATAAACCCAGCGCCACTCTTGATGGCCACGCAATTACCTTGCTGGCAAACGTTGGTAATTTAAGTGAAATATCTCATGTTACTGATGTAGGTGCTCAAGGTATTGGTTTGTTTCGAACTGAGTTTTTGTTGATGAACGCCAAAGCATTGCCGGATGAACAACAGCAGTACAAACTGTATTGCGATGCCCTGCACAGCTTGCAAGGACAAGTCTTGTCTATTCGCACTTTCGATATTGGTGCCGATAAAGAGATCCCCTATTTACAACAAACTCAAGAAGATAACCCAGCACTGGGTATACGTGGGATCCGTTATAGCCTGGCACACCCAAACACCTTTATTACCCAAGTTAAAGCCGTTCTTCGCGCCGCCAATCATGGTCAAATCAGATTAATGTTCCCAATGGTGAGTCAAATTGAAGAACTTGAGGGCGCATTAGCATTAATTGAACAAGCTAAATCACAATTAATTGAACAAGAAAAAGGCTTTGGTGAGCTAAGCTTAGGGATTGTGGTTGAAACACCTGCTGCAGTGTTTAACCTGCCCAGTATGTTACCTTTGCTTGATTTCGTTAGTATTGGCACCAACGATTTAACTCAATACACCCTAGCCGCAGACCGGACGAATCCGCATTTAGCCAAGCTGTATCCTGCGTTATCACCGGCGGTAATCCAGTTAATTGCAATGACGATTCAATTATGTAAACACGCCAAGGTTAAAGTCTCTTTATGTGGTGAACTTGGCAGCGATCCGCAAGTCTTACCGTTATTGGTCGGCCTAGGCTTAGATGAAATCAGTATTAATCCGACTAACTTACTCGAAGTGAAAGCCGTGCTAGTACAAGGCCGGTATCAAGATTTTGTTAAACATGCACAAACGGTATCGGCATTAACGCGTATAGATGATATCCGCGCGGCTATCAGCACTATTAATTACAATTAAAACTGGTAAAGTTGCCAGAGCTGTTTACAATTAAACATATAAAAATATTAATAAAAGGGGCTTTTCATATGGGATTTTTAAGCCGTATTCGACGACTTATTTCAGGCCAACCGCAATTAACTGGCGGCATTGCTATTTTGGCTCCGGTATCGGGTGAGATTGTGCCAATTGAAAGAGTACCAGATGTCGTTTTTGCTGAAAAAATCGTTGGCGATGGTATTGCCATCGATCCTAAAGGCGAATTTATTGTTGCCCCCATTGACGGCACCATAGGTAAAATATTTGAAACCAACCACGCCTTTAGTATTGAGTCTCCTCAGGGTCTCGAGCTATTTGTCCACTTTGGTGTTGGCACAGTTGAGCTAAGAGGCAAAGGCTTTAAACGCTTAGCTGAAGAAGGCCAACAGGTTAAAGCGGGCCAACCTATTCTGTCATTTGACTTAGCCTTTTTACGCGACAATGTCGAAAGTTTACTCACTCCAGTGGTACTGGCAAACATGGAAGATGTGATCAAATTAGACAAAGCCCAAGGCAGTGTTATTGCCGGTAAAGACGTGATTTTTACCGTTCAAATGTAATCAAATTTCATCCTCACTTTTACATTTTTTGCCACCAAGATTGACTAAGATGCAAGCAACCTCAGCTTGCATTTTATGAAATCTATTCAAATGCCTGCATTACCCTTGTTCAAGCTGCAACTCAATGCCACAATGTTGTCATTATCTCTATTGTCATTACCTTAGTTGTCATTGCCTTATTTCATAAAAGCCTCATGTGCACTCATGGGCTGAAGTATTGCTTATGGATTACAGGGTTCATTCGGCAAACTCGACACATAAAATTTAACCGATAAAAGGGAGCCCACCTTTGACTTTATACGGCATTAAAAATTGCGATACAGTGCGTAAAGCACGCAAATGGTTGGAAGCAGAAAAGATTGATTACACCTTTCATGATTTTCGTGATGATGGTTTAACGGCTGATACCATGAGTCAATGGGCCAATATTGTCGGCTGGGAAACATTATTCAATAAACGCAGTACCAGTTTTCGTGGATTAAGCGATGCAGAAAAAACAGACATCACCCAAGACAAAGCCATCGTGCTTATGGTGCAACACCCTACTCTCATAAAACGTCCAGTTCTGGTCAATCAAGAAAACATTCTGGTTGGGTTTAAAGCTGAGCAATACCAAGCGTGGTTCGCATAATGAATAATGATGTTGTTGAATTAACAAAAGAGTTAATTTCTCGTCCATCGGTCACCCCGCTCGACGAAGGTTGTCAAACATTAATGGCTAAACGCCTAGCCGCCATTGGATTTGATATTGAACCGATGGTTTTTGAAGACACCACCAATATGTGGGCTAGACGCGGTAAAGGTAATCCCGTATTTTGCTTTGCGGGCCACACAGATGTCGTCCCAACCGGTGACTTAAATCGTTGGCATACCCCCCCTTTTGAACCCACCATTATTGACGACTATATCCATGGGCGTGGCGCTGCCGACATGAAAGGATCCTTAGCGGCCATGATTGTGGCCACCGAGCGTTTTGTTGCAAAGCACCCCGACCATAATGGTTCGATTACCTATTTGATCACCAGTGACGAAGAAGGCCCGTTTATTAATGGCACCACTCGCGTTATTGATACGCTGGAAGCTCGCAATGAAAAGATCACCTGGGCACTTGTGGGCGAACCATCATCGACCCATAAACTCGGTGATATCGTCAAAAATGGTCGCAGAGGGAGTTTAACCGGTAATTTAACTGTCAATGGTATTCAAGGTCATGTGGCTTACCCTCACCTTGCCGATAACCCCATTCACAAAGCCACACCAGCATTAACTGAGTTAGCGCAAATGCATTGGGACAATGGCAATGAGTTTTTCCCACCGACCAGTTTTCAAATTGCCAATATTAATGGCGGCACCGGCGCATCGAATGTGATCCCAGGCGATCTTAAAGTGATGTTTAACTTCCGTTATTCAACTGAAGTTACCGCTGATGAATTGATAAAGCGCGTGGTTAATATTCTTGATGCTCACGGCCTAGATTACGATATTGATTGGGTCTTCAATGGCTTGCCCTTTTTAACCGGTGATGGTCCACTGCTTGAAGCCACACGTGATGCCATACGTGAAGTCACTGGTTATGAAACCGATCCACAAACCACTGGCGGCACTTCAGATGGGCGTTTTATTGCGCCAACAGGGGCGCAGGTGATTGAATTAGGTCCGGTTAATGCCACTATTCACAAAGTGAATGAGTGTGTAAAAGTGTCTGATTTAGAAGTATTAGCTAATTGTTATGAGCGCATTTTGGAAAAATTATTGTGCTAGTAACACCGTCGCTCAACATCGATATTCCTCAACAACAACTCAAGCTATACGGCTTAGATGGCCAGCATATGGTGTCTGTTGGGGACTATTTACTTGAGCAAAATACCGCAGCAGCGTTTTGCAAAATGCAGAACGCTGCAAAAAAAAGCGGCATAGATTTGCAATTGTGTTCGGCTTATCGACCTTTTGAACGTCAAGTGCATATTTGGAATGCCAAAGCCTCAGGTACACGGCCTTTGCTCGATAAAGCATCGCAACCTATTGATTATGCATCATTGTCTGAACAACAGCTTATCGACACTATTTTAATTTGGTCAGCCCTACCCGGCGCGTCAAGGCACCATTGGGGCACCGATATCGATGTATTTGATGCTAAGCAGATCAGTAAACACGCTCTGCAACTAGTCAGCGTAGAATACCAAGAAACAGGCCCGTGTTTTGCTTTACACCAATGGCTTGTACAACATGCGGTTGAATATGGTTTTTATTTTCCTTACCAAACACAACAAAGTGGCGTAAGCCCTGAGCCCTGGCATTTAAGTTACTTTCCGATTGCCAAAGATTACGTCAGCCAGTTTCGGGCAGATGAACTGGCAAAGGTGTTGTCTCATGCTGAAATATCATTACAATCGCCGCTAATTGAACGATTAACCGAGTTGGTTAATCACTATGTATTTTATGTCGCGCCCTCTCCGGCTTAACGCCTGCGTGTCGCCTAATTAAATGAGCCAACTGTTATGCCAACCTTGTTACCCAATATCATTATCGACGAACAGCCACTGCATTATATTGATAAAGGCCACGGACCAGTGGTGGTGTTTTGTCACGGTTTATTAGCCAACAGCCACATGTGGCAAGCGCAAATTGATGCGTTATCGACACAATACCGATGTATTGCGATTGATTTTTGGGGTCACGGCCAAAGCCAAACGTTGCCCGGAGGCTGCGATAGTTTACAAGATGTTGCCAAACACGTTTTACGGTTACTTGATGCTCTTGCAATTAACGTTGTTGCGGTGGTTGGCCATGGCAGCGGCGGAGCCATTGCCGCAGAAATGGCATTACTGGCGCCAGCACGCGTACACGCATTAGTGATGCTAAACAGTTTTGTTGGCTTTGAGCCACAAGTAAACTGCATAAAATATCAAGGCTTTATGGCACAAGTGGCCAATGCCCAAGCGGTTCCTGTAACGCTAGCCGCAAGCTTAACTGAGTTGTTTTTCAGTAAAGATGCTAATGAAATCAGTCAACACAATATCGCCCTAGCCCAAGCCATCAAAACGTTTGAGCAACAATTAATTGCCATTAACGCACAACAAATTGCCCCGTTGCTTAAATTTGCCAATATGGCGATTTTTAAACGCGATACCTTAGAGTCGGTTGAAGCTTTAACCTTACCGACACTCGTTGCCGTAGGGCTAAATGGCCACCTTCGTACCGCATTAGAAAGCTACTTAATGCACGACTGTATTGATGGCAGCCAATTGCTGCATATCGAACAAGCTGGGCATTTAGCAAATATTGAAAAAGCCGATTTATTTAATCAGCATCTTATTGATTTTTTGAATAAAGTGAATTTTAATTAATCCACTTAATGGATAGACCAGATCCGCAAACATTGCTGATATACTCGTAACTTAATGACATATTGCCTGTAAATCCTAACAGGCAAAATACTGAATAATCCGAGCACCAATGAAACTCCTTAAACCATTATTTGATAATAATCGCCGTTGGGCAGAGCGGATCAACAAAGAAGATCCTACTTTTTTTGAACAGCTAGCTAAGCAACAAAATCCTGAATACTTGTGGATTGGCTGCTCAGATAGCCGAGTACCTTCAAACCAAATTATTGACCTACTCCCGGGCGAAGTATTTGTTCACCGTAATATCGCCAACATGGTCATTCATACTGATTTAAATTGTTTATCGGTACTGCAATATGCAGTTGATGTACTCAAAGTTAAGCACATTATGGTTGTTGGCCACTATGGCTGTGGTGGTGTTCGCGCCGCAATGGGGAACGAGCGATTAGGCTTAATCGATAATTGGCTAGGCCATTTGCGCGACGTTCATCGTATTCATCAGGCCGATCTTGAACCCATGACTGAACAACAGCGTTTTGACCGTTTGTGTGAACTCAACGTAATGGAACAAGTGTCTAATGTTGTATCAACCAATATTGTTCAAGAAGCCTGGGATAGCGGCCAAGATGTGGCAGTCCATGGCTGGATTTACGGTATTAACAATGGCTTATTAACCGACTTAGATGTCACAATTGACCGCATTCATGGTCGTAATATTCCGTAAAACAGTGACTCAAATCGCGACAACAAAAGGCCTGCATGGCCGTCAGATATTCGACGGTTATTTGCAGGCCTTCGTTTTCCTAAATAATGCCTTAAAAAGTGTTAAGATATTTATTATTAAAAGTATTATTATTGTCCCAAGGCTGTTTTTTTAAGCATGTAAACGCGCAATTGACTGCCGCTAAGAGAAAGAGGCAGATTAAAATATTACCTTGTATATAATTAACGGTATTGCTTACTCATATTGCTTAACCTACGTGCTTAACTTACGACGCGCTTAACTAATGCAATTAATCAGGGCACTGCAAATCAGTGCGGTTAACGCACAACATATTCTGTTATTGAGGATAAGTCTAAATCCTCAATAGGTATTTTCTACAACAGTAGGGCTAATTTAATGAACGTGACTCTCATCATCCCAGCACGATATGGCTCAAGCCGTTTCCCGGGTAAACCACTGGCTCTCATTGCGGGTAAACCTATGATCCAGCGAGTTTACGAGCGCGCTGCACTGGCCAAAGGCATCGACAATATTTACGTTGCCACCGATGACGACAGAATTAAAAACACCGTAGAAGGCTTTGGCGGCAAGGCAGTCATGACCGACCCTGATGCCGCATCAGGTACAGATCGCATTAACGATGCCATTGAGCGCCTAGGCTTAGGTGACGATGATTTAGTGATTAACCTACAAGGTGACCAACCGTTAATCGATCCAAGCTCTATTGAGCAAATGGTGAGTTTATTTCAACAACACCCAGGCGAGTTTGAAATGGCCACGTTGGGCTTTCAAATTACCGAAGAGAAAGAATTAGACGACCCAATGCACGTTAAAGTGGTGTTTGATAACGACTATAACGCCTTGTACTTTTCACGAGCTCGCATTCCTTTTGGCCGTGACATTAAAGACTACCCTGTTTATAAGCACATTGGCGTTTATGCTTATACCAAACGTTTCATTAATGCATTTGCTAAGTTGCCAGTAGGCAGACTAGAAGACATTGAAAAACTAGAACAATTACGCGCATTAGAAAATGGCCATAAAATTAAAGTCGTTATCAGTAAATACAACGCTCCTGAAGTTGACGTGCCGGACGATATTGAAAAATGTGAGCGCATTTTAGCGGCAAATTAAATGGTACCGACACACACCATTACCAAGGAGTAACCCATGAGTTTAGAAGGCTACGAAGTCTGGTTGATTATTATCTTAGTGCTTGGTGTTATTGCCAGTAATATTGCGGTTTTAAAGTATTCAGCAAAATTTAAAATGCCACAATTTGGTGATCCAAAAGATAACAAGGCGACACCAGATCAGAATAACGCTGACACAGACAAACCGTCAGACACAAAAGATGATGACAGTAAGCCTAATGGCTAATCTTGAGCCTCTGTTCTAATGCTTATTAGAGACAAAAAAACGCTAGCCTCTTCGCAGTGGCTAGCGTTTTTTTATTGCGGGACTCTTAATATTGGAGCACTAAGTGCTCGTTCATAGGAGCTTAATCAAAGTCGCTAAATCATTAGGAACTAAGTCAAAGTAGTTAGATCATTTGAAACTGAGTCATTTGGCTCTAAGTCATAGGAGCCCTGCGCTAAACCTTAAACCTAAATGCTTGGAGCTAAATGCTTGGAGCTAACTAAAATAATGCTCGGTAAATTAACTCATAGCGCAATATTCAGCAGAAATCCTATCGATTATTCGTAATCAAAGGACTCTTTAGGTGCGACATCATTAGGCCAGGCATTAATCACCGCTTTGACTAACGATGCCAATGGAATCGCAAAGAAAACCCCCCATACGCCCCACAGCCCGCCAAACACAAGTACCGCTGCGATAATCACCACAGGGTGTAAATCAACCGCATCAGAGAACAATAAAGGCACTAATACGTTACCGTCTAACGCCTGAATAATACCGTAACCAAGCATCAAATAACCAAACTCAGGGCTAAATCCCCACTGGAAAAAAGCCACTAGTGCGATGGGTAGCGTCACTAAGGTCGCACCAACATACGGTATCAATACCGACAAACCAGTAAGTACACCTAACAATGCAGAATAGCGCAGCCCCATAATGGCAAAGAAGATATAGCTCGCAACGCCAACAATTACAATTTCAATGACTTTACCGCGGATATAGTTAAAAATTTGCTGGTCCATTTCAAACCAAACATTGCGTGCTAAATCACGATTTGTGGGAAAAAAACGCTTACTGCCCTTCATTAATTGGTCTTTGTCTTTTAAGAAGAAAAACACCAGTAATGGCACTAAAATCGCGTATACCATCAACACTAATAATGACGCAGAATAGCCTAACAACTGCTTACCTAAGTCTAACAAGTGCTGAGTATCAAGCATCTTATTAATCTCTTCCATCATAGAGTCTATCTGTGGAGCACTGATAAATTGCGGGTAATCAGCACTAAATTCTCTAACAATGATCATGCCTTTATCAATCATTGACGGTAAATCGGTTACCAATGACACACCCTGACGCCAAATACTGGGTGCTAATCCCAACATTAAAATTAGCATTAAGCCTAAAAATACCACTAACACGATAGAGGCTGCCGCCGTTCGACTAATGCCTAAACGCGACATTTGCGCCACAGGCCATTCAAGTAAAAATGCTAACACCAACGCAACCAATAAAGGCGCAAGTAAACCAGCACCAAAGTACAACGCAAGACCAATACCAATAATAATAAACATTAAGGTAATGGCTTGTGGATCGCTAAAACGGGTTTTGTACCACTCTGTTAAAAATGCCAGCATTGAACAACCTTTATATTAAAAACACTAATTTAATTTGTTTTGGTAATAATTACGGACAAACAATGCAACTCATCGGCAACGATTTCAATACCAAAACCCATTTTTTTCATTAACAAGGGAACATCTCGACGTGAACCGTGGTCAGATAGAAGAACATGTAAGGTTTCACCCACTTGTATTTGCTTGAGTAAAAGTTTCACTTTAACTAAAGGATACGGACAAGAATACGGCGTTAAATCAATAAAAATCATTATGAACTTGCTTTAATCATTCTAGGGCTATTATCCTAGCTTGAACAACAAACCACAAGCGATGTTGCAAAACCAACTTGTGCGTTAAGCCAAGAACTTACGACTCATTTAGCATTAAAGGTTTCGCTTGCGTAAATTATCATTATCGACCTTTTCAAAAGCATTAACAGCCACTGCCATTAGCATTGTATTTGCCGGCAGTATTGCCCACAGCTTTGCCAATAATGATCTTCCCGATCTTGGTACTGCAGCTGTTAACACCTTCAGTTTAGAAAAAGAAACCGTGTACGGTGACGCATACATGCGAGTCATCCGCTCATCTGCACCTGTACTGGCCGATCCGGTACTGACACAATATTTATCTGAACTAGGGAATAAATTAGTTGCCAATGCGACAGGCGTTAAAACCCCTTTTTACTTCTTCTTACTGCGTAATGATGAAATCAACGCTTTTGCGTTTTTTGGTGGCCACGTTGGCGTACACACGGGTTTGTTTTTAAATGCTGAAAACGAAAGTGAATTAGCATCAGTGCTCGCACACGAAATTACCCACGTTACCCAGCGCCATTTAGCCCGTTCAATCGAGGCACAGCAAAAAAGCTCGACGGCGACGATTGCAGGCATGTTAGGCGCGATTTTATTAACGATTGCCGCACCGCAAGTGGGAATGGCGGCATTAGCGACAACACAAGCGATGGCCACTCAATCGAAAATAAACTATACCCGTCTTCATGAAAAAGAAGCAGACCGAATTGGGATGCAAATATTGGTTGATGCAGGCTTTGACCCCAATGCCGCGTCTACTTTTTTTGGCCAACTTGCCGTACGTTACCGCTTTTCAACCACGCCACCACAAATGTTGCTCACTCACCCGTTACCAGAGTCTCGTATTACTGAAGCGCGTAACCGTGCCGCGCAATACCCTAAGCGCTTTGTGCCTGACAGTTTAAATTACCAATTAGCCAAAGCCCGTATTCAAGTGCGATTTTCTAACTTTAGTGACGACGGCGCGTTATCGTTATTTGAACAACAATTAAAGAAAAACAACTACACATTTGAAGATGCAGCCCTATACGGTAAAGCATTAGCATTATTCCGTTTAGAAAAGTTTGCTCAAGCAGAAGCCATCATCGATGCGTTATTGAAAAAAGATAATAACAATTTGTTTTATCTAGACACAAAAACAGATCTACTCGCTCAGAAAAAAGACTTCACCGCTGCCATCGCATTACTGGAAGCGCAGCGTAAAATTAAACCCACATCGCAAGTGGTCAATACCAACCTTGCCAATATTTACGTTGAAGCAGACCAACCACTAAAGGCAATTCCACTGCTTGAAGAGTTAATCTTTTTCGACAAACAAAATATGTTGCCTTACCAGATTATGGCTGACGCTTATCGTAAGCTTGATAATAAAGCCTTAGAGTATTACAGCAATGCCGAAATTATGGCATTAACCGCCAATTATCAAGGCGCAATCGACCAATTAAACTATGCCTATCGTTATTCTGAAGGACAAACCTTGCAGCTTGCACGAATTGAAGCCAGGATCCGCCAGTTTAGACAAGCCGATAGAGAACTTGATCAGTTTAAGTAACCATAACGGTGTAACTTTAGCGGTCTTTTTTTGATAGAATAATGGCAAACTGAAGGTTTGCCATTTTTTATGACGGAAAATAAACATGACAAAAACTAAAACGACTATTTTACACAATCCTCGCTGCTCAAAAAGCCGTGAGACGTTAGCGTTACTTGAAGCCCAAGGTGTTGATATTACTGTAGTCGAGTACCTAAAGCAGCCTCCGAGTGAGACCGAAATCAGTAATATACTTACCCTTTTAGGTTTAACAGCACGCCAAATGATGCGCACCAAAGAAGATGAATATAAAGCGCAAAACTTAGCAGACCCGGCACTGACTGAAGCACAGCTTATCAGCGCAATGGTTGCAACGCCAAAATTAATTGAACGTCCAATTGTACTGGCTAATAACCAGGCTGCGATTGGCCGACCACCTGAAACTGTTTTATCTATTCTGTAACGAGCAAAATAATGACCACACAAACCTTATTCCAACTCAGCCGTATTGGTTACCTTGCTTTACTCTTGCTGCTTAGCGGTTGGTTTATTCAACAAGGCTTAAATGGCACCTATTCTCTTGGTTTTAGTTTAATTTGGATTGTCCCATTACTCTTTCCGTTAAAAGGCATTATTACCGGCAACCCATACACCTATGCCTGGGCGAGTTTTATTTTATGTGTGTATTTGCTACATGGTTTGACCCTAGCGTATATCACCACTGACGCGTTTGCCTTTGCACTGATTGAATCTGTCTTGATTTGTATTTTATTGGTTACCTTTCCTTTCTATGCCCGCAAACGCGGCCGCGAATTAGGCTTAGGATTAAAGAAAAAATCTGAACAACAGTAGAATATAAATAAACAAAAACGCCAAATGAATTCATTTGGCGTTTTTTTATTGTCATTTAAGTGCATTACGCGCGTTATCTGTGATTAAAATCTAGCTCTATAACCTAAGCATTTCTTTAATAAACGGAATAGTCAGTTTACGTTGATGAACCATCGACGCTTTATCAAGTTTATCGAGCACATCAAATAAGGTACGTAAATCACGAGCCATTCGTGTTAGCAAAAAACGCCCTACTTCATCAGATAACTGTAAACCGCGCATTGCAGCGCGGCGTTGTAATGCGGCGAGCTTTTCATCATCTGCCATGGGTTGTAGCTGATAAATCAATCCCCATTGCATACGCGAGACGAGGTCAGGTAAAGAGAATCCCACCTCAGATGGCGATGCATTACCGCTGACAATCAAACGACAATCTTGCTGCTCTGCAATACGATTATACAGATGAAAAATGGCTTCTTCCCATACAGGATGTCCGGCAATGGCTTCAACATCATCGATACAAATCAGCTCTAATGATTCGAGCCCTTCAAACAATGCTGGAGAAATACTGGCGTGGATCCCTAATGGAATATATAGCGTACGTCGCTCTAAATCATTCGCATGGGCACAAGCTGCATGCATTAAATGAGTGCGACCTGATTTTTCGGGACCATAGATGTATAAAGAAGACGCAAGTGACCCTTCAGCACTAGCTTGAAGTTTTTGGATCAGCTCATCGTTACCCGAAGCAGGATAATAACTTTGAAAGGTTTCATCGTCAGGTAAGTAAACGGGTAAAGATAATTGTCTTGGTGAGTTTTGTGTCACTCAGATAGGTCTCGAAATCATAAACGAACAAACGTTATTATACATGTAAGCGCTCTATAATCACAGAGCGCCACCTTTGCCGACTTATTGGCCGAGCCATTGATACATTAACGAGGGTTGCGAAACCTCAGTTTTTTGTTGGTAAAATGACTCCACACTGCCCATTGTATCAAGCTTTGACAGGCGGCTGTCGATATCCAGTAAACGCTGTAAATCATCGACACTACTATATAACTCAACGTTATAGGTTGCAGTGCTGCCTTTAAACGAATGCAAGCTTATTGATTTAATGGCGCTTAACTGACGTAAATAGGCTTCAATATTGACCACCTGAGTCATGTTATTTAAGCCAGAAAAGCTCACTTCTGTGGCCGCATTACTGCCTGTTGACGCAATCGCATACTGACTAATGTGGTAATCGGCTAAAATAGTCATCATGCGTTTTACCGCTTGTTGATTGTCTGCTGCCTCGCCTTGCTGCGCGACTAAAGGTTGTAACACCCCATCGGTTCGGGTTTTATTGAATAAATTGATCGTAAACATCACTCGACTGCCTTGGTTTTCAATATTGGCAATCGCAAAGTAATCTGACTGGTAACGTGCCGAGGCAACAAATACGACATCCGTAAAACCGCCACGCACATCATTGACGGTGACACCCATCACGTCATCAAGATCCATAATCGGTAACATCACCGGAATGCCTTTATTGGCAGACGCTTGGGTTAACTCATCACGAAGTTCTGATAAAGAGGCATCAGCTAAAATAGTGGGCTCAGTATTTTCATCAACCGTTAACCACATCAGCGTTAATGGGCGTTGGCTTCCCCATACAGGCAAACCGGCCTGACGTAGCTTGGCAATCACTCTTTGATGATCAAAACTGGCTTTCAGCATCAGTTCGCCATTTTGTTCGAAATAGCCGTACTGAGTCAAAATGACTTCAGGCTCATTTATCTGAGCTTTAATGAGTGGGTTTAACACCACACTTGGGCTGCCAGAATTTTTTAAAAACACAGCCGCTAACGCTTCTTTCAATGCATTATTTTTAACATCGTTTGCACGTGAACTCACCGCAATATCAGCCTCTTCAAGCTTACTGACTTCAGCAGCTTGCACGAGCGCGATTGAGGTTAACGCAATTAAAGGTAACACAATGAGATTAATTAGTTTTTTCAGCATCTGATAACATAAACGCAGCAAATATAAGTAGCAAAATTATATCATAATAAAAAATGGATAACGAAAACTCTTTTTACGGCAAGGTAGCACTAAGGTCAATTTGACTAAGTATTGTAGCGATATCAAATAACTATAATCACCACATAGGCCTAATACAGGTTATGAAAACACAGGCTTTTATGTGACAATTCGCGCCGTTTAATCACACGCCAGCTTCTAGCCTGCTTCTAGATAATGATGGAGAAAAATATGAAACGCGTGTTAATCCCGCTTCAAGGTGCACAAATGTTATTTGTCGCCTTTGGTGCACTGGTACTTATGCCATTATTAACTGGCCTAGACACTAGCGTCGCCCTGTTTACTGCCGGTTTCGGCACCCTTTTGTTTCAACTCGTCACTAAGCGTCAAGTCCCCATATTTCTTGCTTCTTCTTTTGCCTTTATTGCGCCGATTTTATATGGCGTACAAACCTGGGGCATTCCGGCCACTATGGGTGGATTAATGGCGGCTGGTGTGGTGTACATGTTACTGGGCTTATCGGTTAAGTTACGCGGCACCGGCTTTATTCATAGGCTGTTACCGCCTGTGGTCGTCGGCCCTGTCATTATGATTATTGGCTTAGGCTTAGCCCCTGTTGCAGTCAATATGGCGCTGGGTAAAAGTGGCGACGGCAGCATAGTGATTATTGAACAAAACACCGCATTATTTATTTCACTTGCCGCATTAATGACTACGGTTTTGGTTGCTGTATTCGCCAAAGGATTAGTGCGATTAATGCCGATCCTTGCCGGTATCTTAGTTGGCTACGGCGCCAGTTTAGCCTTTGGCATCGTTGACTTTACCCCGGTAACGCAAGCGGCGTGGTTAGCCATGCCCAACTTTGTTGCCCCAGAATTTAATTGGCACGCTATTTTATTCATGATCCCAGTAGCCATTGCACCTGCAGTTGAGCACATTGGAGATATTTTAGCGATTTCAAATGTGACCGGTAAAGATTTTCTTAAAAAGCCAGGCTTGCACCGCACATTAATGGGTGACGGTATTGCGACTATTGCAGCATCGGCGTTAGGTGGACCACCAAACACCACATACAGTGAAGTCACTGGCGCAGTAACATTAACCAAAAGCTTTGACCCACGCATTATGACATGGACGGCTATCACCGCGATTACGCTTGCTTTTGTTGGTAAATTGGGGGCATTAATGCAAACGATCCCGGTACCGGTAATGGGCGGCATTATGTGCTTATTGTTTGGCTCTATTGCGGCGGTTGGTTTAAATACCTTGATACGCCATCAGGTCGATTTATCTGAGCCACGTAATCTGAGTATTGTTGGGGTGACTCTGGTATTTGGTATTGGCGGCATGGCCTTTGGCATCGGCTCATTTAGCCTAACAGGCATCAGCCTTTGCGGTATTGTGGCGATAGTCATGAATTTAATTTTACCGACGGTAAAAAAGCCTCACACAGATGATACACATTAAGATTGATACCTGACTCGGTTAAATAACAGATAATAAAAAGCCCCAATGGCTCTCGCTTTGGGGCTTTTTTTATTGCGTTAAACACATTAAAGGTTAACGATTACTCTGCTGCATCTTCTGTACGGAATTTATCAGCAGTGGCTTTAATAATTGGTTGAAGCTCACCTTTTTGGAACATTTCTGTGATGATATCACAACCACCAATCAACTCGCCTTCAACCCATAATTGTGGGAATGTTGGCCAGTTAGCAAATTTTGGTAATTCAGCACGGATATCTGGGTGCTGTAAAATGTCTACGAATGCAAATTGTTCACCACAGTTGATCATCACTTGAGCAACCTGAGATGAAAATCCACAGCTTGGTAATTTAGGCGAACCTTTCATGTACACAATAATTGGGTTTTCGCTAATTTGCTGTTTAATCTTTTCTACAGTTTCCATTTGATTTCCTAAGTACGACGACTGAACACATAATAGCTATTGTACGACACCTAGACAAATAACAAAATGCTACGATTTGTAAGGTTAATCTAAAATCCAGCAAATCAATTAGCCCAAGCGCGATAATTCCCTAAACAATGATTCACATCACAAAAATAATCAGTACAATAGCAAGAGAGCAATGTTACCTGATTGGTAAACAAAAACGATAACCTGAATCCATGGAGAGATACTAATGGCTTTCGAACTACCAGCATTACCTTATGCAAAGAACGCACTTGAACCGCACATTTCACAAGAAACTATCGAGTTCCATTACGGTAAGCACCACAACACTTACGTGGTAAAACTGAATGGTTTAGTTGAAGGAACTGAATTTGCTGGCAAGACGCTAGAAGAAGTTGTTAAAACTTCAACAGGTGGCATGTTCAACAACGCAGCTCAAGTTTGGAACCACACTTTTTACTGGAACTGTTTAGCGCCTAACGCTGGCGGCGAAGCCACTGGCGATATCGCAGCGGCTATCAATGCATCTTTCGGTTCTTTTGAAGAATTCAAAGCTAAGTTTACAGATTCTGCAGTAAACAACTTCGGTAGCGCTTGGACTTGGTTAGTGAAAAAAACTGACGGTTCTTTAGCTATCGTTAACACCAGCAACGCTGCAACGCCGTTAACAGATGAATCAGTTACTATTTTATTAACTGTAGACGTATGGGAACATGCTTACTACGTTGATTATCGTAACGCACGTCCAGAGTATTTAGCTCACTTCTGGCAACTTGTTAACTGGGAATTTGTTAACAAAAATTTTGCTGCTTAATCTTAATTAACAGTAAAACTTAAGGAGCCTATATGGCTCCTTTTTTATGCCTGCATGTCATTAACGCTCATACTTTATGCTCAGCTCTATTTTTGCAACTATTGCAAATGCTACTGTTTGTCTTTGTTTTTATTTAACTTATTTTAACTTATTTTAACTAAAATTTAGCTAAGTCGTTTTCCCTGTCCTACACTTTAGTCGTAAAGCCTAATGTAGCTGGATAGGTCTAGCAGCATATTCCCCTAGATCCTCTCCCATCACTTTGGCTTTTAAAAGTGAGACAACTGTATGTTTTGAGGGGGTTACCATGGGCATATTTGAGCATTATCAACAACGTTATGAGAAAAAGCTCGACGAGGAATACACCTTAGCGCAATTTCTTGATATTTGTAAGCAAGACAAAAGTGCATACGTGTCTGCTGCAGAGCGATTATTAATGGCCATTGGTGAAGCCAAAATGGTCGACACAGCCAAAAATCCCATCCTGAGTCGAATTTTCTCTAACCGTTTAATTGCAAGTTATCCCGCTTTTAAAGATTTTTATGGCATGGAAGATGCCATAGAACAAATCGTGGCTTATTTAAAACATTCAGCTCAAGGCTTAGAAGAATCAAAACAGATCCTGTATTTGCTTGGCCCTGTCGGTGGCGGTAAATCATCACTGGCTGAAAAACTAAAAGCCTTAATGCAACAAGTCCCTATTTATATTCTCAGTGCAGATGGTATGCGCAGCCCTGTCAACGACCACCCTTTTTGCTTATTTGATCCCGAAGAAGACAGCGCGCTGCTACAGAGCGAATACAATATTCCCATTCGCTACCTTAAAACGATTATGTCTCCCTGGGCAGTTAAACGCTTGCATCAATACGGCGGCGACATCTCTAAATTTAGAGTCGTAAAAGTCTATCCATCAGTATTAGATCAAATTGGTATTGCGAAAACAGAGCCTGGCGATGAAAACAATCAAGATATTTCTGCGCTTGTCGGTAAGGTGGATATTCGTCAACTTGAGCATTTTTCACAAGATGATGCCGATGCGTATGCATACTCTGGTGCGCTGTGTCGTGCCAACCAAGGCTTGATGGAATTTGTCGAGATGTTTAAAGCGCCCATTAAAGTGCTACACCCATTATTAACCGCCACTCAAGAAGGCAATTACAATGGTACAGAGGGCTTATCTGCACTGCCCTACAATGGGATTATTTTGGCTCACTCAAATGAGTCAGAATGGTCGACATTTAGAAATAACAAAAACAACGAAGCTTTTTTAGACCGGGTTTATATTGTTAAAGTGCCTTATTGTTTGCGCGTGTCAGAAGAAATGGCAATCTATCAAAAATTGTTAGTCAACTCCGAATTATCTGCAGCATCATGTGCACCTGGAACGTTAGAAACCTTAGCACAGTTTAGTGTGTTATCACGCTTAAAAGTCCCTGATAATTCATCGATTTATTCAAAAATGCGTGTCTATAATGGCGAAAGTTTAAAAGACACCGATCCAAAAGCTAAATCATACCAGGAGTATCGAGACTACGCCGGTGTTGATGAAGGCATGCAAGGATTGTCGACTCGTTTTGCCTTTAAAATTTTGTCACGTGTGTTCAACTTTGATAGTGCTGAAATTGCCGCTAATCCTGTGCACCTTTTTTACGTACTTGAAAAGCAAATTGAACAAGAACAATTCCCAAGTGAAACAGGCGAGAAGTACCTTGAGTTTTTAAAAGGCTACCTTATCCCTAAGTACGTTGAATTTATTGGTAAAGAAATTCAAACCGCCTATCTTGAGTCTTATTCAGAATATGGCCAAAATATTTTTGACCGTTATGTCACCTACGCAGACTTTTGGATCCAAGATCAAGAGTATCGCGATCCTGAAACCGGTCAGTTATTTGACCGTGGCGCCTTAAATGCTGAGCTGGAAAAAATTGAAAAACCAGCAGGCATCAGTAATCCTAAAGACTTCCGTAATGAAATTGTTAACTTCGTTTTACGCGCCAGAGCCAACAACGAAGGTAATAATCCATTGTGGACCAGTTACGAAAAACTGCGCACTGTGATTGAAAAGAAAATGTTTTCTAATACAGAAGATTTATTACCCGTTATTTCATTCAATGCCAAAACCTCAAATGATGATCAACGTAAACACGATGATTTCGTCAATCGGATGATGGAGAAAGGCTACACCAAGAAACAAGTCCGCTTATTGTCTGAATGGTATTTACGCGTTCGAAAATCATCATAATCAACACCCAGCCCTGGCTGAGACATACTCAGCCAGATAGTTGACTTGGGGGGCGTATGGCAAACTTTATCGATAGACGACTTAATGCTAAAGGAAAAAGCACGGTTAATCGTCAGCGTTTTATTGAACGCTATAAAAAACAAATCAAAAAAGCGGTCAGTGATGCCGTGACCCGTCGCAGTGTGACTGATATTGATAAAGGGGAAGAGATCAGTATTCCGACTCGCGACATCAGTGAACCGCTATTTAGGCAAGGTCAAGGCGGTAAACGAAATCGCGTTCATCCTGGTAATGATCAGTTTAATCGTGGAGACCAAATACAGCGCCCTAGTGGCGGTCAAGGTGGTGCGGGCCAAGGCGATGCTTCAAACAGCGGCGAAGGCAATGACGATTTTGTCTTTAATATCTCAAAAGATGAATATCTAGAATTATTATTTGAAGACTTAGCGCTACCCAACTTGCAAAATAATCGCCTTAATAAGTTGGTTGAGTATCAAATTTATCGGGCGGGTTTTACCAACGATGGCGTGCCAGCCAATATTAATATTGTACGCTCGCTGCAATCGTCACTTGCGCGCCGTATTGCGATGTCTGGCAGTAAAAAGCGCGCCCTCAAATTATTAGCAGCCGAGCTTGAGCAATTACAAAATACACCAGGCTCAAAAGCTGAAAACATTCTCGCGTTAAAAGAGCAAATTGAATTGCTCAAAAAACAAATCGCCAATGTGCCGTTTATCGACACCTTTGACTTAAGGTTCAATAACTACGCAAAACGTGAAAAACCATCCAGTCAGGCGGTAATGTTCTGTTTAATGGATGTATCTGGCTCGATGGATCAAGCGACTAAAGACATTGCCAAACGGTTTTATATATTGCTGTATTTGTTTTTAACCCGCAGTTATAAAAATCTTGAGGTGGTCTATATCCGCCATCACACCCAAGCAAAAGAAGTCGATGAACACGAATTTTTTTACTCGCAAGAAACTGGCGGCACCATAGTATCGAGTGCATTAACATTAATGAATGAAATACAACAAGCACGTTATCCCGAAAACGAATGGAACATTTACGCAGCGCAGGCCTCTGACGGTGATAATTGGGTCGACGATTCGCCCCAGTGCCATGACTTATTGGCCAACCATATACTGCCTAAAGTGCGATACTTTAGTTACATCGAAATCACTCAGCGTGCCCACCAGACCTTATGGGATCAGTATCAAGATCTGCAACAACAATTTGATAATATTGCAGTGCAACACATTCGTGAAGTCGAAGACATTTATCCGGTATTTCGCGAACTCTTTAAAAAACAGGCTGTATAGGGGGTGACCATGGTTAATGCAACTCGCAAGCCGTTGGATGATGGACCCGAATGGACATTCAACTTACTTGACCAATATCAGCATGCCATTGCTGAAGCTGCAGATTTTTTCAAATTGGATGCATATCCAAACCAAATCGAAATCATCACCGCCGAGCAAATGATGGACGCTTACGCCGGAACTGGTATGCCAATCGGTTATACACATTGGTCGTTTGGCAAACGTTTTATTGAAACGGAGCAGGGTTACAAGCGCGGGCAAATGGGCTTAGCCTACGAGATTGTGATTAACTCAGACCCTTGCATTGCCTATTTAATGGAAGAAAACACCATCACCATGCAAGCCCTAGTGATGGCACATGCGTGTTATGGCCATAACAGTTTTTTTAAAAATAACTATTTATTTAAAACCTGGACTGATGCCAGCTCAATTATTGATTACTTAGTGTTTGCCAAGAATTACATTCGGGAATGCGAAGTAAAATACGGCATTGAACAGGTTGAACTCACGCTCGACTCTTGCCATGCATTAATGAATTATGGCGTTGATCGTTACAAGCGCCCTGCTGAGGTGTCGTTTAAAGAAGAGCAAGCACGCCAACAAGAGCGCGAGGATTACCTGCAAACTCAGGTTAATGACTTATGGCGAACCATCCCCATATCACCGCAAAAAACACCCCAAGATAACGACAAAATCTTTCCAGAAGAACCGCAAGAAAATATTCTGTATTTTATCGAAAAAAACGCCCCATTATTAGCACCTTGGCAACGTGAACTGGTGCGTATTGTGCGTAAAATGGCGCAATATTTTTACCCTCAAAAACAGACTCAGGTCATGAATGAAGGCTGGGCAACATTTTGGCATTACACCATTTTGAATCGTCTTTATGATACCGGTAAAGTCAGCGATCGCTTTATGTTAGAGTTTTTACAAAGCCACACGGCAGTCGTCGCGCAGCCGTCTTATAATAGCCCTTACTATACTGGCATTAACCCCTATGCATTAGGGTTTGCCATGTTTATTGATATTAGGCGTATTTGTGAGAATCCAACGGATGAAGACCGTCAATGGTTTCCCGATATCGCGGGCAGCGACTGGCTAACCACAGTACATTTTGCGATGCAAAACTTTAAAGATGAGAGTTTTATCAGCCAATACTTATCTCCTAAAGTGATAAGAGATTTTAAGTTATTTGGGATTTTAGATGATGAAAAACGCAGTCATTTAGCCGTATCCGCCATTCACGATGAACAAGGTTATCAAGATATTCGCAATACACTGTCGCAGCAGTATAACTTGTCTAACATCGAGCCTAACATTCAAGTACAACAAGTGCTGGTCAATGGCGACCGTTCAATAACACTTCGTTATATCCCTTTTGATAATATCCCGTTGGCAGACAATCATCAGGAAGTATTGAAACATCTGCATCGGTTATGGGGGTTTACTGTGACACTCGAGCAAGTTGATGAACTTGGCATGATAAAAGTACTATCCACATGCCCAGAAATAGAACCACAGCCACACCAATCTTCTTATAACGTTATCGCTTAGGCTCATTACATAAGCTAATAACATATGCTATAACATAAGTCCTTTAACATAAGTCCTTAGCTTATGGGCATAAAAAAACCAATCGCTAAACGATTGGTTTTTATGTTTAAGCTATCAAACTGATTTAGCTGTTGTCATGACCGATTTCAGCAGGCATATCATCACGCAGTTTTTGCCATAATTTACCGCTTTCAATACCATTGTTACGCATTAACGTAGGCACTTCGGCATAGTTTTTATCTTTGGCTAATTTTTCAAGTTTGATATAGAAACGCATCGTCAATTCTCGAGCTTCTTGGCTTGAAAAGTAGAAACGCCCCACACGGTTATATAAACCTTTAAATCCATTTAAAATCAACACATACAGTGGATTTCCTGACGCAAAAGCCAAAGTGTGATGTAATTGGTAATCAAACTCGGCATAGGCTTCAGCATCGTTTTCTAACGAATGAATACCTGCTAAAGCGGCAATGGCTTTATCGGGATTATGTCTAATCGATGCTCGGAAATAAATGTTACTCACGTTGCCACGCGCTGACATTAACTGATCGACTAATAACGGAAATCCATCTGGATTTAAATCCGCGATGGTTTCAAGAATATTGAGTCCTGATGTTTCCCAAAAGTTATTCACTTGGGTTGGTTTGCCATGTTGAATTTTCAACCAGCCATCTCGAGCTAAACGTTGCAGGACTTCACGTAATGTTGTGCGAGTCACTCCAATGAGTTCAGAAAGCTCACGTTCCGCGGGTAAAATTGATCCGGGTGGGAACTTGTTTTCCCAAATGGAACGAACAATGTACTTTTCGGCGAAACTTGCTGGGCCTTTGGCATTGATGATCATTAGCCTTCATATCCTATTGCTAAACAATGGCGAAACTATTGACTGATCATACCAGAGCGGTGGAAAATAAAAACCATTGTTTATTCACAACACATATAATGCTTGTTTTTTAAACATACCTAATTTATTCAAATCGGATTAACTGAATTCACTTCACAACTTGACTATTATCATCAACATATCGTGATTTATGTCGATAAAATAAAACAAGTTTAGTATATACTCATGTAGCTAGTTTGTTAGTGCTGTGTAGGTATTTTTGCCCGTACTACGGCATTACAATGAGACTTGTTTAAGCTACACTAGCGACGAAAATAATGAGCCATATAGCGTTTTTCGCATTACAACATGCGCTAAAACCTTGTTTAATAAATCAATTCATCACTATTTTCAATTAACCACAGGCCATTTGTAATACTATAGTAGGTAAAGTTTTAATGAAAATTAATGAAATATTGATTTTCATCAAGTTTTTAATCCGAACTTGCCTCTATTCTCCCAACCTGTTGAAAATAAGAATGTGTTGTTTGCTATCAAGAAATGGTACCAATACTGTCACAATAACAATATCGGAGAGGCTGCTATGCAGGCAACCAAGGGTCAAGCGCTATTTGTTAACTTTTTAGGCAATTCGCCTAAGTGGTACAAATACGCCATTTTGGCATTTTTAATTATTAATCCCCTGCTGTTCTTTTATGTCAGTCCATTTGTCGCAGGATGGGTGCTGGTTGTTGAATTCATTTTTACACTCGCGATGGCATTAAAATGTTATCCGTTACAGCCAGGGGGCTTGCTTGCAATTGAAGCGGTGATGATAGGCATGACATCGCCCACCCAGGTTCTGCATGAAATAGAAGCCAACTTAGAAGTGCTTTTACTATTAGTGTTTATGGTTGCCGGTATTTACTTTATGAAGCAGCTGTTGCTGTTCGTATTTACCAAGATGATCACGAAGGTTCGCTCCAAAGTCATTGTGTCCTTGATGTTTTGCACCGCATCGGCCTTTTTATCTGCCTTTTTAGACGCTTTAACCGTTATTGCAGTGATCATTGCTGTGGCGGTGGGCTTTTACTCTATTTATCACAAAGTCGCGTCAGGCAAGAGCTTTAGCGATAATGATGGGCACGACCATACATCGGAATCTTCAGACCAACTCAACGACGATGAATTAGAAGCATTTAGAGCGTTCTTACGTAACCTATTGATGCATTCTGGTATTGGTACCGCTTTAGGTGGTGTATGTACCATGGTGGGTGAGCCACAAAACTTAATCATTGCGGCGCAGGCTCATTGGCAATTTGGTGAGTTCTTCTTACGTATGTCACCAGTCACTATGCCGGTGCTGTTTGCGGGTATTTTTACTTGTTTCCTTGTAGAAAAATTAAAATGGTTTGGCTATGGCGCGCAGTTACCTGATGCTGTTCACCGCATTTTAACTGACTACGCAGCTCATGAAGATTCGCATCGAACCAACCAAGATAAAATGAAATTGGTTGTTCAGGCGTTAATTGGTGTTTGGTTAATTGTCGGCTTAGCACTGCATTTAGCATCTGTAGGCTTAATCGGTTTATCTGTCATTATTTTAGCGACGGCCTTTAATGGTGTGACTGATGAACATGCATTGGGTAAAGCGTTTGAAGAAGCATTACCGTTTACTGCACTTTTAGCCGTGTTCTTCGCCATTGTTGGTGTGATCATTGACCAAGGCTTATTTGCGCCAGTCATCCAATGGGCATTAGGTTATGAAGGCAATACGCAGTTGGTGATTTTCTATATTGCAAACGGCTTATTGTCTATGGTGAGTGATAACGTCTTTGTGGGTACGGTGTACATTAACGAAGTTAAATCAGCATTATTGAGTGGCCAAATTACCCGAGACCAATTTGACTTACTTGCTGTCGCAATTAACACAGGTACTAACCTTCCGTCAGTCGCTACGCCAAACGGCCAAGCTGCGTTCTTGTTCTTGTTGACCTCTGCGATTGCACCGCTTATTCGTCTGTCTTATGGTCGCATGGTGTGGATGGCATTACCTTATACCATCGTATTATCGATTGTGGGAGTGATGGCCATTGAAACCGGTTTCTTAACTGATATGACCCAAGTACTGTACGACACGCAGTTGATTATTCACCACTCAGCGAAAGATTTGGGCGGTATGGTTAGCGGCCATTAGTGAGCTAGGATGTTGGACTTAATAGATAATTTATCTTAAAGTCGACACAACCCATTTGAACACCCTCAATTGAGGGTGTTTTTTTATCTCAAAATTGCACTAGGAGCAGTACTTGTCAACGTTACAACTCTTTTGTCGTGGTCGTTTATCGTGGGGATTACTCGCGCTCTCTGGAGTGGTATTAGAGCTTGCCGCATTGTTTTTTCAATATGGAATGGATCTGTCACCCTGCGTAATGTGCATATACGTGCGTGTAGCCGTTCTTGGCCTTATATTGGCGGGATTAATTGGCATGCTTCAACCCACATGGTGGATTTTACGCTTTGTAGGCTTAGTGGGTTGGGTGGTGTCTGCTGTATGGGGATTTCGTTTAGCTTATGAGCTTAACAACATGCAAGTGAACCCGTCACCTTTTGCAACATGCTCTTTTTATCCTGAATTCCCAAGCTTTATGCCATTAGATGTTTGGCTCCCATCGGTGTTTTCTCCTACCGGAATGTGTAGTGATCTGCCTTGGACGTGGTTATCGGTGAGCATGGCACAATGGATGATGGTGTGTTTTGCTATCTATGCCCTGATTTGGTTAGCTATGCTTGTTCCGAGCTTAAAACCGGCAAAATAACCTATCACCGTGATTAAACAAAAAAAGACCTCAATAGAGGTCTTTTTTTGTCGTGACGCACATCGGTGTCTGCAATTTTATCGAAACCGCTGGACGCATGCTGAGTGGTCACTTATTAATGCGGATTAGTATTATAGTTTACTATTCAACATCAAGTAATGGCCACAAAACAATACAGTCTTCTAAGTATTTAACTTTCATCTCGTTAACCGTTTTACCTTGCACCGAAATACCTGCAGCATGCATAGCCTCTTTGTCACCGGTCAATAATGGGTGCCAGCTAGGTAACGCTTTACCCAAATATAAACGACGATAAGCACAGCTGTCTGGCAGCCAGGTTAACTCGCTAATGTTAGCAGGCGTTATCGCAGTACATTCTGGCACGTATTTAAAACGTTCAATGTAGCGTCGACAACTGCAACTGTCCCCATCGAGTAAATGACAAGCAGCATTGGTGTAATACAATTCATCGGTTTCATCATCGATAATTTTATTTAAGCAGCATTTACCGCAGCCATCACAGAGCGACTCCCATTGTATCGGAGTCATTTCATCTAACGGGGTTGTTGTCCAAAACTGTGTCATCATGGTCTATCTAAAGAATTATTCATCAAAATTTGTCAGCATTTTACACCGAAAACAGTTCAAGTTACTGCTTAATTTTTTCAGAAAGATAGGTTAACGCAAGGGTGTCATGAAATGAGGGCGTAAATTGATGTAATAATCGAAAATTATCGTAAACCAAATAAAAGCGACCTTTGCTACCGTCGGGAGCAATTAACGACACATTCATATCGCTGCGCGATGGCAAGTTATCACCATTAAAACGCCTAATGCCATATGCCTGCCATTGGGGAAAAGTATGAGTCGTGGCCAACCCTAATAAATTAGGGTCCAACATCATGGTCGCTTTAACTTGCCTGCCCCAGGTAGAGTCAAATTGCCAACCTTGTTGATGTAACATATTGGCCGCGCTGGCAAACGCATCTTCTGTCGTATCCCAAATATCAATTGTGCCGTCTTGATTGCCATCTACTGCATACGCTAATAACTGTGATGGCATCATTTGCATTTGCCCCATAGCCCCAGTTGATGAACTACGCAACGAAGCGATTGGGATATTTTTCTGCTCAATGAGTTTCAACGCAGCAATAAACTCATTAACATAAAAAGATTCATTTTCACCTTTAAAAGCAAGAGATGCTAAAACAGATAATGTTGAAAACCGACCAGATTGCTCGCCAAAGCGCGAATTAACTCCCCATAGGGCAATCAGAAAACGAGGTTGAATTTGATAACGCTGGCTGAGCTTATGAACGAGCACTCCATGTTGTTGCAACATGGCTCTAGCGGTGCTGACAATAATTTCTGGGATGTCTTGTGCAATAGAGGTTTCAAGCGTGTGTTGTGGCTTAGAATCAAGATTGGCTTTTTTGAACACTTTAATCTGTGAAATATGCCGCTCTGCCGTCACAGGAGCAACACCGGCATTAATGGATTGTTGTTGTAGGGAAAGCAGATAATCCTCAAATTGGTGATGACTACTCTTAGCCATCACTAACGGAGAAAATAAGAAGTAAACTATTGTGCTTAAGATGATTTTTAGAATCATATGAGTCCTGTTTACTCCTCAAAAGATTCAGTTTATTGCTTAAAACCTATCTCTTGTTTGTGTTGGTCGAGTAAATTAATATTCGGTGGCGGAATTTGTAAATAAAAGCCTTGTTCTTCTAATGCCACTTTCACTTTACCAATATCAGCAATACCAAGATGATCACGCTTTGATAAAGGTACAATCATCACTAATGTTGGTGCGCCAAACATTTCCATTAATTGAGCTGGAACATCATCAAAAACATCACGTTTTTTGACAAAAAGGTAAGTATCGGCTTTTCTACTGCTTTTATATACTGCACAAATCATTTTAGTGTAAATTTCCAAAGGTTCAAACTTGATAGTCAACTAAGCACACTATAACATGGTGACTCAAGAAAATAATTGTAAATCAGTTTCTAGCTGATGTTTTGGAGAATGATGCCGGGATGGCTAAACAAAATCTCGAATTAAAAGCCACGTCTTTTACACTGTCAGTACTGCACATAAATAATAGTAATCTCGACATTATTGCTGCTGAATTAGATAACAAACTGGCACAAGCCCCGCAATTTTTCTTGGGCGCGCCTTTGGTGTTAAATCTTGCTGCGATTAAGCATACCCAAATCGATTTTTACGCGCTCAAACAATTATTAACTGACCGAAATTTAATTATCGTTGGCATTACCGATGCGAATGAAGCGCAAATAGAACAGGCTAAAAACATGGCGATTGCCGTGGTCAAATCAGGTAAACAAGCCGCAAAAGCTGAGCTACCTAAAAGAGCCACTAAAATTGTTAAGCAAAATGTGCGTTCTGGACAACAAATATACGCACAAAATGCTGATTTAGTCATTTTTGGTGCGGTTGGCAATGGCGCTGAAGTCATTGCTGATGGTAGCATTCATATATATGGTGCACTTCGTGGTAAAGCCATGGCAGGTGCTGCGGGTGATAATAAAAGTGTGATTATTGCTAACTCGCTTGAAGCAGAATTAGTGTCGATTGCTGGGCAGTATTGGTTAACAGAACATTTACAACAATACGCACTCGATCAAAGAGGTTGTATCCGCCTTGAAGGCGAATCTCTCACAGTTGAATCATTGCCTCAATAATTGGCAAATAAAAGGATATAAAACAAAATGGCGCAAATTATTGTTGTCACATCAGGTAAAGGTGGTGTGGGAAAAACAACATCCAGTGCAGCAATTGCCACAGGATTGGCTTTAAAAGGAAAAAAAACCGTTGTTATCGATTTTGATATCGGTTTACGTAACCTTGATTTAATTATGGGTTGTGAACGTCGTGTAGTGTATGACTTTGTTAATGTGATTAATGGCGAAGCAAACCTCAATCAAGCCTTAATTAAAGATAAGCGCTGTGACAAACTCTTTGTATTACCTGCGTCGCAAACACGTGACAAAGATGCATTAACCAAAGAGGGTGTGGGGCGAGTATTAGACAATTTAGCCAAAGACTTTGATTACATCGTCTGTGACTCACCAGCCGGTATTGAGCAAGGCGCAATGATGGCATTATACTTTGCCGACATAGCCATTGTAACGACTAACCCTGAAGTCAGCTCAGTGCGCGACTCAGACCGTATATTAGGCATGTTACAAAGCCGTTCTCGTCGTGCAGAGCTGTCACTTGAGCCTATTAAAGAATATTTATTACTTACCCGCTATTCACCTGCTAGAGTCAAAACAGGTGAGATGCTCAGTGTGGAAGATGTAAAAGAAATTTTAGCCATCGAGCTACTTGGGGTTATTCCTGAGTCTCAGTCGGTACTTAAAGCGTCAAACTCTGGTGTACCAGTGATTATTGATCAAGAAAGTGATGCAGGCTCAGCCTACAGCGATACTGTCGCTCGCTTATTAGGTGACGATGTACCGGTTCGATTTATCACAGAAGAAAAAAAGGGATTCCTTAAAAGGATTTTTGGTAGCTAACTATGTCGATACTTGATTATTTCAGAAGCAATAAAAAACCTAATACCGCATCGCTGGCAAAGGAAAGATTGCAAATTATTGTGGCACATCAGCGTGGAGAACGCGGTGCGCCCGATTACTTCCCAAAGATGAAGCAAGAAATCATCGAAGTGATCCGCAAATATGTTCAGATATCAGACGACCAAGTCTCTGTGCAACTTGATCAAAACGATGATAATTTATCGGTATTAGAACTTAACGTCACCTTACCTGATTCAAAGTAGTTCGCTAAGGTGAAAAAAGGATACTGGCATAATGCGAGTATCCTTTTTTATTGGCTATCGAAAATAATGACATTTACGATAACCCACAATCCCTTACGACCACTTAGCTAAACTGAATATCAGCCAGTAAGTCACCGATTAACTGCCCTCTCCAACCGCACAATAATAACGGTGTAGGTGTTTGCTTTTTATGATAAAGCCATAATAAATATTCATGAATATGGCGTTTTGAACCGACAAACTCTAACGACACTTGTTCGCGCTCACACAATTCAGTTAAACGGGTTTTAAGGTCTTTAAATGCAGACTTGTAACCTGATTTTAAAGCGACTATATCAACCTCTTCAGGCAGATTAGTTAAATCGGCCGTGGCCATCACCGCTAATAAATCTTTGCCATGAATCCGTTTTTCTTGCTCAGTTAAATCAGTTAAACGACTTAATTCGGCAAGGGTTGTCGGCTGCTTTTTAGCAAGAGCAATGAGCGCATGGTCTTTAACCACAAAACCCAATGCCAAATTACGGTTAACCGCTTTGCTTAAACGCCATTTCGCCAGTACTTTTAAATACGCAAGTTGTTGGCCATTAAGTTGAAATGCATTTTTGACTTTGAGGTAAATGCTGTCACCGTCGGGCAACGTCATTCTGCCCTCAGTCATGCGTTGGCCTTCTTCAAACAACCAGGCTTCGCGTTGATTTTCAATTAGTTTTTGCTGTAATTGCGGATACAACTTATACAAATAATACACATCATTGGCAGCATACTGTAACTGAGCATCGGTTAACGGTCGCTTCATCCAATCTGTTCTGGATTCGCCCTTATCCACTTCAACCTGTAAACATGCTTCAACCAGTTTGGCATAGCCTAAACCATGGCCAAACCCTGCCAGGCTTGCCGCGATTTGACTATCAAATAACGGACTTGGTTGACATTCACCATAATGGGCAAACACTTCGAGATCTTCACTGCATGAATGCACTAATTTAACGATATTAGGGTTAGTCAGGAGTTGCCAAAACGGGCTGAGATCAGTAATCGCCACAGGATCAATCAAGGCTAACGTATTACCATCATAGGCTTGAATAAGCCCTAACTTTGCATAATAAGTACGGGTGCGGACAAACTCAGTATCAAGTACCAATAAGGTACTTTGTTGGTATTGCTCAACTAATGACAAAAGGCTCGCATCATCACTGATATATTCAAACGTTAACAAAATAAGCTCCGCTAAAAAATACAAATGGGGAAAGGCACCAATAAAAAAGCCGGCGCAATTGCCGGCTAGTATTTTATGCTTTCTTCACTTCGTCTCGAAGTTGTCGGCGTAAAATTTTACCCACATTCGTTTTTGGTAATTCGTCCCTAAATTCTACCAGCTTAGGCACTTTATATCCCGTTAAATGATGTCGGCAATGTTTAATTAGCTCTTCTTCAGTAAGCGACTTGTCTTTGGCGACCACGAAAATTTTAACCAATTCACCACTGGCTTCATGCGGTACACCAACAGCGGCGACTTCAATCACCTTAGGGTGCATAGCAACAACTTCTTCCACTTCATTAGGGAATACGTTAAAACCAGACACTAAAATCATGTCTTTTTTACGGTCAACAATGAAGAAAAAGCCTTTTTCGTCCATGTAACCGATATCACCTGTTGCGAGCCAGCCATCTTTATCAATGACTTTTGATGTCTCTTCAGGACGCTGCCAGTACCCTTGCATAATCTGTGGGCCTTTTGCATGTAGCTCACCAGTTTCGCCTTGGGCCAAGACTTTTGAGTCATCATCACGGATTTGGATCAATGTTGATGGCGCTGGAAAACCAATAGAGCCGTTATAACCTTCTAAATTATAAGGACAACACGTTACCAATGGCGATGCTTCTGTTAAGCCGTAACCTTCTAATAAGCGAGTTTTGGTAATTTTTTGCCATTTATCAGCCACTGCACGTTGTACCGCCATCCCGCCGCCAATGGAAAACTTAAGCCCAGAAAAATCTAACTTATTAAATTCTTCATTGTTCACTAGCGCATTAAATAAGGTGTTAACCCCGGTAAGTGCTGTAAATGGGTATTTTTTTAACTCGCCTACAAACGCCGGAATATCGCGTGGGTTAGTTATTAATAAATTTTTGCTGCCTTTATGTAAAAACAATAAGCAGTTAACGGTTAAGGCAAAAATATGATAAAGCGGCAGTGCGGTGACCACAAACTCAACACCGTCTTCCAGCGCTGGCGAATAGGCGCCATTAGCTTGCAATACATTACTCACCACGTTTTTATGGCTTAACATCGCCCCTTTAGAGACGCCAGTTGTTCCGCCGGTGTATTGTAAAAACGCTAAATCATCGCCATTAATAGCCGCTTTAATGTACTGTAGACGACGACCTTTTGTTAGCGCATCACGAAATGACAATGCGTGAGGCAAATGGTATTTAGGTACCATTCTTTTAATGTATTTCACCACAAAATTAACCAGTGTACGTTTAGGTGCACTGAGCTGATCGCCAAGACTGGTAATAATAACCGACTCAACTGGCGTTTGGTCAACGACTTCTTCAAGGGTGTTGGCAAAGTTTGAAACAACCACAATGGCTTTTGCGCCAGAGTCGATAAGCTGATGCTTTAACTCACGAGGGGTATACAGTGGGTTAACGTTAACCACCACCATGCCTGCGCGTAAAATACCAAATAAAGCAATAGGATATTGCAATAAGTTCGGCATCATAATAGCGACACGATCACCTTTATTTAAATGCAGATCATTTTGTAAGTAGGCTGCAAATGCGCGGCTGCGTTCTTCAAGCTTACGATAGGTCATTGTGGCACCCATGTTGATAAATGCAGCTTGATCGGCATATTTAGCCACTGAATCTTCAAACATATGTACTAACGAACTATATTGAGATGGGTCTATTTCGGCCGGAACATGTTCAGGCAGGTGATTAATCCAAGGCTGGTCCACAGGTGTCTCCTAATAATTCCACTGTGCTAAGACGTGCATTCCCCGTCAGTGGTAAATTTTATAGCACTGCGTATCATTAATATTGTTATCGCAGGCTTTTTTATATTACCTGTAATGATAATTGTAGTGACAAAAATCATACAAGTGTTTTAATTTTTGATCATAATCACATAAATACATTCAAAATAACAGCGATTTTAGCTGTCTAAACCACTAATTTAGAATAAAAGCTCCAATCGTTTCTGCGACGCGGTTTGCATTACCCATATGTAGGTGATGATCGCCTGCTAATGTTACCATTTTAATGTTGCTAAACCAGGTATTTGCATGCTGGTCTGTTAAGGTGAGTTGTTTGTAACCGTCTTGGGCACCAATGAAGAGTGTTTGCGTGTCACTAGTGGACATTAATCCATCTACTTGTTCAAACGTAAAACGATTTAATGAATCAAGCTTTAATCTTGGGTCGCTTCGCCAAGCACATTTTCCATCGATCAATTGCATATTTCGTTTCGTGATCAGCTCACACCAAGGCAATGCAAGCCCAGTCAATTGATGGCGAGCTTGAACGGCCACATCCATCGACGAATACGTTGGTATTGGCCGTGATAATTGGCGGTTAAAACGCTGCTGTTGCAGTAAACCTTTACGAAGTCGAGTCTTAGCATGCTCTGCAGATTCATATAAAGGCGCGAGTGCTTCAATCAAAATCAGCTTATCCACATTTTCCCCCATACAGGCATTATATGCAGAGGCAATAATGCCACCCAACGAATGTCCTATGAGTGTTATAGGCTGCCCTTCGATTGATATAGCTTGAATAACAGCTTGTAAATCATAGATATAATCAATCCAATGTAATGGGTAGCGTCCTGGGCGATGTTCAGATAATCCGTGGCCAGGCAAGTCAATACAGATCAGTTGATGCGACTCAAATAATCCATGTTGTTCAAATACATTGGCTAACGGAATAAAGCTGTCGACGTTATCTAACCAACCGTGTAGAGCCAAAATAATGGGTTTATCGGCTTGTCCATAGCGCTTTGCGGCAATATTGATATGCGCCAATGGCAATTGAAATTCGGTTGAATTGAGTGTCAACATGATTGGCTCACCTTTTATAACTGTAAAACGCATTAAGTGGAGATACACAATAAAACACAACGCGCATCATCGACATGTACAAACCATGACATGATAATCAATGGGATAAGAAAGATTTCGCGGAATGGTATTACTCATAAAAATAACACACGGCGTATTCGCCGTGTGTTATTAAAAAGGACTGATTAACTGACTCTAATAGCTTACTTAGCAGCAGTTTTGGTGAACTTAAGCGTCATACGATCACTTTCACCTATATCAATATACTTTTGCTTATCTTGATCGCCCATGGCTAAACGCGGTGGCAGTGTCCACACGCCTTTTGGATAATTTTTGCTGTCTTTTGGGTTAGCATTGATTTCAGAGCTTGCTGTAAGTTCAAAACCGTATTTATGGGCTAACTCAACCATTTGATTTTGGTCCATATAGCCGCTTTCAGCTGCCATACCGATGTTTGCACGATGCTCAACAACGCCAAATGACCCACCCACTTTGAGTACATCATGTGCGGCTTTAAACACGCCTTCCAACTCGCCTTTCATTGCCCAGTTGTGCAGGTTGCGGAATGTCAGTACGTGATCGGCAGAGTTATCTTTGCCCAACGAAAATTTAGTCGGTGGGTCTAACGTCACAAATTGCACATTGCCAACGCTGGCTTTGTTGTCGCTGACCCATTTTTCAAACTTTAATCCAGCAGATTGATAATAAGCACTTTGTTTAGTGTCTGTAGCCGGTTTTGTTTCAAAGTTAGCCGCGACGTATTGGCCCTTTTCGGCTAAATATGGGGCTAATATTTCAGCATACCAACCACCGCCTGGCCACAACTCAATGACGGTTTGCTCTGGTTTAATATCAAAAAACGCAAGCGTTTCTGCAGGGTGACGATAATTATCACGTAATTTATTTTCTGAAGAACGAAACTCACTTGCTACGGCTTTGGCTAATGCTGCATTAATTTGCGGCATCGCCTCTTGTTTAACAGGAACAGCATCAGCGGCAAGCACTGAAGTGGTAAATCCAAGGCTCGAAAAACCAATTAAGGCGCCTAACATCATGTTACGTTTCATTTAATAACTCCCTTTTTGTAATCTACTTTCTGCCAACATAGCCACAGCATAAAACCACTGAATAATAGCCATGTCATTACCCATAACCAAGCTGGGATCCAGGTCAACTGCGCTAACATCACCGCATCGCCTTGACCGCTTAACCCGAATAACACCATAGGGCTTGCCATGGCATTTAAAATTATCATAAGTCCTAATATACGCAGTAAGGTGTTTAACACACTACTGTTTTTTAATTTAAGTGGTAACAAAAAAACAATGGCTAGTACGATCAATATGGCAATAGTGAGTAAATCGCGTGCCCAGAAAACTAATGATGCCGCTACCGTAAGTCCGAGTAAGCTGAGCGTAAAGCGGATAATGCTTTTTTTAGTGGCCAATAAAAAAATCACATAGCCCCATAACGCGGCACCAAAATATCCAGCATAGGCAATAAAAATACTGCTGCCACCTTGGCTAAAACACAGACCGGCGCCATTAGGGAACAATTGAATATGACTCACCATGCCACCGGTTAATAATGTGGCAATACCATGGGATAACTCATGAAAGTAGCTTTCAAGCCATTTGAAAGGAATCGAAATATACGGGAATCGTGTCAGTAAAAAAGCCACCAGCAGCTCAAACATAAAGCGGCTGCGACTCGGCGTTGCAGATAAACCACTAGGCATATAAGTCGATACCGACCATTTGTTGAATTTCTTCGCGTTTTGCTGAGTGTTGAGTCGACAAGTATTGCGCTATAGCACCGCGTTGACTGTTTGTGTCACGGTCATACTCTACACGCGCTTGTTGTTTTGCCGATAAGGTTACATCATCAACAATGGCAACCTGTTGGCTCTCAAAATGTTGCGAGTCAACTTCGGCGGCAACAGGATTAACAATAATAGGGTCGCGGGCCGGCGTAATCGGGCGATTTCCGGCAACAGCTTGGCTCAGGCTAACAGGGCCCGATTGATTATTCGCCATAGAAAGTGCTGCATTAATCGTCATTAACGATACCGTTTACCTAATTGTTGTGATGTTTGTTAAATATAAGTCAAAATATCGCCAAAGGCTATTCTCGGCCAGGAAGTTTTTTCCACGTCACAGTATCACGTAAATAAACCGGTGCGAGTTCATCAACCGTTGTGTGTAAATTTTGCTGATATCCTTGCTGCGCTAATATCAACATGTATTTTGCATCTGGATAAGTCACTGCTGTGCATAACGTAATATGCGGAGCCAAGGTCAAGAGTTGTGGATAGGCCTGAAAACCAGTACCACATGCGTGAATAGCGTGTTCAGTGTCAAGTAGCAATTCGACAGCTTCTGGCGCACTAACATGCTCTTCACCCACTAATGTTGCAATACCCTCTTTGGCAATAAATTGGCCCCAGTACACTTCATTCATACGGGCATCAATACTGCACAATACTTGAGTTGCGCCCGCTTCGGTAATGGCAGCCTGCGCCATTGCCGCGAGTGTAGAAATACCAATAACAGGCAAATCTAAACCAAGCGCTAAGCCTTGAGTCATACTGGTGCAAATTCTGATACCAGTAAAACTGCCAGGTCCACGGCCATAAGCGATTAAGTCAACATCTGCTAATGCAACTTGAGCTTGAGCTAATACGTCATCAACCATGGGCAATAGGCGCTGGCTATGTTCACGAGGTGCATCTGCGATAAGCGAAAAGACCTGGTCATTGACAGTTAACGCAGCAGAACAAGTTTCGGTACAGGTATCAAGCGCGAGGATGGTTAACGGCTTAGGCATTATGATGGGTTATCCAGTAAAAAACTTCAAATAAGCTCAATATGATAACTGATACAGGCCGTTTTAAAAAGCTTAGGGGATCTGTTTTAAAAATTGTAAGGCACGGTCTAAATCACGGGTGCGGTGCATCGGGGGCAGTGAGTTAATAAAAGCCTGGCCATAAGCGCGATTAACAATACGGTTGTCGCACAAAATCAACACGCCACGGTCTTTCTCGTCACGAATAAGTCGTCCTACACCCTGCTTTAAACTAATCACCGCTTGGGGTAATGATATGTGGCTAAACGGATCTAATCCCTGACGTTCAGCATTGGCTGCGCGCGCTTTATATAAGGCATCATCAGGCGATATAAAGGGTAATTTATCAATGATGACACAACTTAATAGCTTACCTCGAACATCTACCCCTTCCCAAAAGCTACTGGTACCAAGCAATACTGCATTGCCTAGCTGTCTAAACTTATTGAGTAAGCTTTGTTTGCTCGCCTGCCCTTGAACCAAAAGTGGATAGGCTGTACGGCCTTGCAGTGCTGAAGCAACTTGCTCAAGCATATGGTGACTGGTGAACAAAATAAACGTTCTGCCCTGCGCAGCATTAATCGCTTGAACACACACATCGACTAACTGCTTTACCGTGTGTTGAGACTGACCTACTTTACCTAAGTGCCTGGGTACACAAAACATCGCTTGGTTTGGGTAATCAAATGGACTGTCTAAGATAATCTGTTTAGCCGATACCAAGCCTAGCTCTGTGGCAAAATGCCCTAAACTGCGGCTGACTTGGAGGGTTGCAGAGGTAAAAATCCAGCGAGTGTTATCATCAAATAATTGCTGGCATTGCTTTGCCACATTTATCGGACTTAATCTGAGCATCACGAATCGTGCCCCCAATTCAACGCTATACGCCGCTTGCAGATCTTTGCATTCAAAATAGTCTTGCAGCTTTTGTGCAAGTTCGTGCAATTGCTCAAAGGCCAAATCAAGTTGGTCATCGCGGCCAAGATGATGTGTCATCACGTTAGTTAGATCGGCCACAGCTTGCTGCAATGCCCATGACACAGTCGCTAACGGCTTATTAGCTAACACTTTGCGCCAATCTGACACTTGACTGTCGTACATCGCATTGTGCCATTCACTGAGTGCGACTAAGCCACGTTGGGCTAATTGCTCTATTTGAATGCTGTCGCGAATGACCGTTTTATGCAGCTTAATAATACCGTTGAGCAAGGTGTCTATTTCGCGGCTTGATATATGACTGCCAAAATAGTTAATGCAAATGTCTGGGACCAAATGTGCCTCATCGAAAATCACCACATCAGGATCAGGTAACAATTCGGCAAAGCCAGTATCTTTAAGGAGCCTATCAGCAAAAAATAAGTGATGGTTAACCACCACGACTTTGGCTTCCATTGCACGTAATCGCGCTTTACGCGTAAAGCACACATCGTAATGCTCACATTTTTTCCCGGTACAGCTTTCTTTGGTGCTTACCACACTTGGGATAACTTCAGAATGCTCTGCAACTGAGGTTAAATTGCCAATATCACCGTCTTTGCTTAAGTGGGCCCATTGATTAATTTTAAGTAAATCATCAATGTAGTAGTCGCTATGCTGACTGGCATGTTGCATTTGTGATGCTAGTCGTAACTGACACAAATAGTTATTTCGCCCTTTAAGCAATGCAATGGGTACATGTACATCTAACATGGTGAGTAAGGCGGGTAAGTCTTTTAAAAACAGCTGTTCTTGCAAATTTTTACTGCCCGTACTGATCACCACTTGCTTGCCACTGAGCAATGCCGGGATTAAATAAGCAAAGGTCTTGCCCACACCAGTACCGGCCTCAAGGATAAGGTTATGTTTTTGACTAATAGCCTCACTCACCGCAACAGCCATATCGGTTTGGCTTTGACGGTTATGATAGTTGTGCACATTTTTAGCTAACGCGCCGTGTTCGCTAAATTGGTGAATAACGGTTTGAGTGAGTCTTGAGCTCAAAATATCCTCAAAGGATGCATTACAGTAAGGTTTAATGGACGGGTATTATGCTTATAACGGTTGCATCTTCCAACCACTAATCATCACTTTATGCATGAGTAATGTGAATACGATAAATGAGTCATTGGAATAGCGAATATCAATATCGCACTACTGCAGCATTTTCGATTTCATGTCTTGGTGTTGCGCCTTATACCCAATGTTAATGGTCATAACGTTTGTGAGATAGTGTATGCTCAAAAATATGCGACACTCAGCCGTCATGATTAACAGGGATACTCGATGCAGCGTAGACAATTTTTAAAAGTGGGCATGATAAGTACTTTTGTCGGTGTTAGTGGTGCGAGTGCGGTTTGGTTAAGCCAAGGCGTCGATGCAAAATACCTAACTCTTGAAGCATTATTATCTAAGCTGCAACAATTTGCTGCACTTCCTGTTGCGGAACTCGCGGACTTGAGTCTAGGTCAGTGGAATAGTGCGCAAGTATTCACTCATTGTGCCCAAAGCGTTGAGTTTTCAATGAGTGGATTTCCTGAGCACAAATCAGCAATATTTAAACACACAATAGGTGCGTTAGCATTTTCAGCTTTTGCCACAAAAGGCGCAATGACTCACAACCTTACAGAAGCCATCCCTGCTGCACCAACGCTTGAACCGCTCGTTAATGCTCATCAAGCATTAGCTCGGTTCATAACATCCTTGCATAATTTTTCGCAATATCAAGGACAATTAGCGCCGCATTTTGCTTATGGCGAACTCACTAAACAAGATTATGAATTAGCTCATGTACTGCATTTTTATAACCATCTAGACAACTTCAAGCAACTGAGTAAGGGATAATTCATCTCAATTGACATACTCATAAAATGACACTTATTAGCGGTACTTATTTTAGAGCTAGTGATTAGTGGCAGTGATTAGCGGCACTGATTAATGATACTGATTGGCGCCGCTCAAGCGTAATGCCCAATTGCCATGGTGTTGTTGTGCGCATGCAGCTTCGGTATCAAACTGGACATGTTGCTCGATATTGTTGAGCACAATACCATCTTTAGCCAAAGTGCCTTTAATTAACTGAAGTAATTCAAGTTTATGGCCGTTATGGTTAAATTGAGTAAGGTGAACCTCGGTGTCAAACACGCACACAATGCGTAAACTTTTAGGGAATGTATTGAAGTCAACGGTGTGTGTTAACCATTCAAATCCCGTATATGCAGCCAAAGCATGATCGCAAACTTCAGTGAGTGATTGCCTAAGTTGGTTATCTATTTTCTTATCTGTTTTACGCATAATGTTCCGTTAGTCACCTTATATACCCAACCATATAGCATGCAGAAGTGCGTACCCGGATTCACCATAAAAGGCTTTTCCATTTTGCCAACCTGGGATTTTAACATTTCATTGCAATCTAAATTGCATCATAATAACGTAAACCTCATGAAATCTTTAAATACAGCTTAAGGAAAAGCAATAATGAAATGGTTAATCGTGGTCGTCATCAGTTGGAGTATCGGTTTTGTCAGTTACCCACTGCTTTGGCCTAGCGACTCTCACAATACCACGAGCAGTGCCAATGTTTTAAACCAAAGCACGGTAGTACAGCATACATCTTCAGCACCATCAAACCATACATCGCCACAACAGCCTCAACTCATCGAGCAAAAACAATTTGATCGTGACGCGCTAAAAGCATCATTAAATACCGATGAAACGCCGTATATGTCGATTTTCAAAATCATGCAGCTCGCAGAACAAGATCCTTTAGAAGCCCTACTCATTGCTCAAGAAACTCAGCATGAAGATTTATACGGCTTTATCTTAGAGATTGCCGGCAAAAAACAATTTTCGAATGTGATTTCATGGCTTGAACAGCAAAAAAGTACAGAGCTATACGAATCGTTACTCGACAGCTACTTACGCGGCTTAGCCTCTGTTAACCCACAACAAGCATTAAGCGATGTAGAACTGTTAGCAGTAGAACCAATGAGATCGTCTATTGTGATGTCGATTGTCGATTCATGGGCCAGTACCGATGCTATCAGCGCATTTGAATGGTTAAAACAACAACCTGAAACTCAATCGACCTTAAAAATGTATCTGAATACCATGTACTACTACATTGAGCAGTCTCCCAATGAAGCGGCAAATTTAATCTCATCATTACCGTTGAATGAATCAACCAATTATTTGGTAACCTCGATGGTCTATCAGTTAGTTGAAAAAAATATTCAAGATGCTGTCGACTGGTTAGAGGGTATTTCGTCTGAACAACGTGCTAGCGGTGTATTTATTATTTCACGTAAAATGGCTGAAACCGATGCCGAAGCGGCATTAGTGTTTTTAAATAATCAAAAACAAGCCTACGATTTAAATCAAGACTATTTCAACAGTGCATTAGCTGAAATCGCCAGCGTTGAACCCAACATGATGCTCGCCAGAATAGATAATTACGATGCCAATGTGCAGCGAGATATTATTATAAATGCCAGTTATGCCCTAGCTGAACATTCTGAATCGAGCTTTTTACAGGTGGTAGAAATGCTATCTGATGACAATAAAGACATTGCCTACCGTCAACGGGCAAATCAACTCAGCCAAAGCGATCCTCAACAAGCCTTTAATGTCGCAGAGAAAATTAACGACTCAGCCTCACGAGAAGAATCTATCGTCAGCACAGTGAATGTGTGGAGTGGATTTGATAAACGCGCAGCACTGAGTGCCATTGATAATTCTACGCAATTAACGGCAAGTCAAAAAGCAGACATAAGCAGTCAAATACAGTTACAGCTCACCTCATCGAATATCATTTATCCATAACAAGATTTGGTGATAAACAATACTGAGACTATCGAAACTCTTAACTAGCAACAAATTTTCTAGCGAGAGTTTTACTGGCGAAAATAGGGTTAGCGAGGATATGATCAGTAAAGTTACATTGAAAATACGTTATTACTGTTACCAATAACGTATTTCTATTAAATTTCAATGCGGTTGCCGCCCGCATTTTTGGCTTTGTACATGGCATTATCTGCATGTTTGAGTAATTGATGCTCGTTTTCACCATGTTCTGGATAGCGCGCCACACCAATACTGGGTGAGAGCTGTAAATTATGCTGTTCGAGTTGATATGGCCGTTCAAGCTCTGCACGAATAGTTTCAGCAATAAGCAATACATCAGTCAATAAATCAATACCATTGAGCACTACAACAAACTCATCACCGCCAAAACGCCCTACCGTATCAGAATGTCGCACACAATCACTTAAACGTTGCGCAATACACTTTAACAGTTTGTCGCCGATGAGATGCCCATAGTTGTCATTCACATGTTTAAAGCCATCAATGTCGATAAACAATAAAGACAGGTGGGAGACTTCGCGACGCGCTAAACCAAGAGAGACTTGTAAACGGTCAAAAAACAATGCCCTGTTAGGCAAGTCGGTTAATGGGTCGTGTCCGGCACTATAATGAAGCTGTTGTTCCATCAGTTTTCGCTCAGTAATATCATGAGCAATGGCGATGCGAAATTGGTGGTCTTCAGACCAACGCGCAGACCATAAAACGTGGATGATACTACCGTCTTTACGGATCCAACGATTTTCAAACCGAGGCAGAAGGTTGCCATTCAATAAACCGGCGACCACATTTAATGTCACTTCACCATCGTCCGGGTAAACATGATCAATCATAGGTTTGCCGATGACTTCGTCTGGCGAATAACCAAAAATATCTTCAAATGCGGCACTGACAAAGACAAAATCGCCTTTTTTGTTTACCACACAAACAGCATCTAACATCAGATCCATCACATCTTTAAGTGCCACTAAATCAAAGGTCTTCATGCATACACACCTCGGGTAACGCTTTATATTATGAAAGGATAATACACCCTAGCCTGTAAGGCGAATCAATAATGCTCAGGGTATACGCAACATTACACGTATGATGGGCTGACTTAAACTGAGCCGGTAGGCCGTTATATCACAAGAGTCAAACCCCATGATGACATGACATAATGTTAGCACTCGTAATATCTTGCGTAATATCTTGCGTAATATTAACTGCATTATTGCCAACAGCAATTAACATCACGGCGTTCAAATTTTATCCTTAATTAGACCGAATTGATCGCCAATAAGCAACAAAGCATAACTTATGCAAAAAATCTGGTAATAAAATGACATTAATGCTTTATCCACTATTGCAAACAAACATAAATGCGGTTAAGTTAACTGCAAGTCGATTTACACGACATTGAATGAGTGAATAAATCCTCATTTAAACTGATTAGTTAATACAGCATTAAGAGAACAATTATGAACATCCAAGTGACTACAATCCATCATCATCACCATATGCGGTAGCCTTCGGATGCTTACTGCCGAAGGACGTTATCCTTCTGGTGGTGAACATATTTTCACATAAACCCCTGGAAGGAATTTCAGGGGTTTTTTGTTTTCTATCGTTTTATTTTTATTTAAGCTTTTAAATTTACAACATTTTATATTTAACACATTAAGGAAGTATCACATGAGCCAATCTACACGTTTACGCATCGCCATTCAGAAATCAGGCCGTTTATCAAAAGAGTCTCAACAGCTACTTAAAAGTTGTGGTGTAAAATTCAACGTCAACGAACAACGCCTTATTGCTCACGCAGACAATATGCCAATCGACTTATTACGCGTTCGTGATGATGATATTCCAGGCTTAGTGATGGACGGTGTTGTTGACCTCGGTATTATTGGTGAAAACGTACTTGAAGAAGAGCAACTTGAACGCCAACTAGCCAACAAGCCGGCTGAATTTACAAAATTACGTGAGTTAGATTTCGGTTCATGCCGTTTATCACTTGCTGTGCCTAATGAGTTTAAATACAAAGACGCGAACTCGCTTGAAGGCCTTCGTATTGCAACCTCTTACCCAAATCTGCTGCGTCGTTTTATGCAAGAAAAAGGCATTAACTACAGCGACTGTATGTTAAAAGGTTCTGTAGAAGTCGCGCCTCGTGCAGGTTTATCTGATGGCATTTGTGATTTAGTGTCAACTGGTGCAACGCTTGAGGCAAACGGTTTATATGAAACTGAAGTCATTTACCGCTCAATGGCATGTATTATCCAGTCTAATAAAACTCAATCGACTGAAAAACAAGCTCTCATTAATAAAATCTTATCGCGTATTAATGGTGTTATTCGTGCCCGCGAAAGTAAGTACATTTTATTACACGCGCCACTAGAAACCTTAGATCAAATCGTTGCCCTACTGCCAGGTGCTGAAAACCCAACAGTATTGCCATTAAATGATGATACCAATCGTGTGGCTATTCACGTAGTGAGCACAGAAGATTTATTCTGGGACACGATGGAAGAATTAACCGCACTGGGTGCAAGTTCAATTCTTGTTATGCCAATTGAAAAAATGATGGGGTAACACAGATGCAAATTCTCGATTGGGCGTCTTTATCTACTACTGAGCAGCAACAAACATTAGCGCGCTCACCATTAATCGGTGACGCCAGTGTTGAGCAAGGTGTGCGCGATATTATTGAACAAGTTAGCAGCCAAGGCGACGCGGCGTTAATCAACTTTAACAAGCGTTTCGATGGCGTTGAACTGACCGAGCTTGCGTTAACGGCTGAGCAAATCAGTGCGGCATGTGCCCGTGTCAGTGACGATGTAAAGCAAGCTGTAGCACAAGCCGTGAGTAATATTGAGACATTCCATAACGCCCAAGTGTTTAATGGTGTCGATATTGAAACCCAACCGGGAGTGCGTTGTGAGCTTCGAAGTGAGCCAATTGAACGCGTTGGTTTATATATTCCAGGTGGTACCGCGCCACTAATTTCGACCGTGATGATGCTGGCGTTACCCGCAAAAATCGCCGGCTGTGAAAAGCGCATTTTAGTCAGCCCACCGCCCATTAATGATGCGATTATTTATGCCGCTAATGTGTGCGGGATTACCGAGATATTTCAGGTTGGTGGTGCCCAAGCCATTGCTGCACTAGCATTTGGTACCGAATCTGTGCCAAACGTCGATAAAATTTTTGGCCCAGGGAATCGATATGTCACCGAAGCTAAACGTTTGGTGTCGCAAGACAATCGTGTCAGCGTGTCGATAGATATGCCTGCAGGTCCCTCTGAAGTGCTGGTCATTGCCGACAAAGATGCCAATCCAGCATTCGTGGCCTCTGATTTATTGTCACAAGCAGAGCATGGGGTTGATTCACAAGTCATGTTAGTGACTGACTCAGTTGATTTAGCAAAAGCGGTCAACCAAGCGTTAACTGAACAACTTGCGCAGTTGAGCCGTAAAGACATTGCCGCAACAGCACTTGAATGCAGCCGCAGTATTGTTGTCAGCGACATGGGCGAAGCGGCTAAAGTGTCCAACTTATATGGCCCAGAGCATTTGATTATTCAAACCAATGCGCCCCGTGATGTGCTTAAACAAATACGCGGTGCTGGCTCAGTATTCTTAGGTGCTTATACACCAGAGTCGGTAGGTGATTATGCCAGTGGTACCAACCACGTGCTGCCCACTTATGGTTACAGTCGCTCAGTATCTAGTTTGTCTTTAGCCGACTTTAGCCGTCGCTTTACAGTGCAAGAGTTGAGCGTGCAAGGGTTACAAACCTTAGGTCAAAGCGTCATGGTACTTGCTGAAAATGAATTGTTAGATGCGCATAAAAATGCCATTGCGGTTCGTTTAGCCAGCCTACAATAATGATAATTTAGTGAATTAGAGAACATAGCCATGAGCCAAAACACCGCAGCGCCTTTTGACCCAAAACAGTTGGCCAGACCCGAATTACTTCAGTTAACGCCATACCAAAGCGCCAGACGTATCGGCGGGCGTGGCGATATTTGGATCAATGCCAACGAATCACCGTTTAATAATAGTGATTTAGATAAGGTGAACCGTTACCCAGAATGCCAACCTCCTGAGCTGATTAATGCATACAGTCACTATTCCGCTGTAAAGGCCAGTAACATTGTTGCCAGTCGCGGCGCAGATGAAGCCATTGAACTGTTAATCCGCACCTTTTGTACGCCCGGTGTCGACAGTATTGCCTGTTTTGGTCCCACTTATGGCATGTACGCCATTAGCGCTGCCACGTTTAACGTTGGGGTAACCGCATTAAGTTTAACCGATGATTATCAGCTGCCACAGGCATGGCCAACTCAAATTGGCGCAGCTAAAATCGTGTTTATTTGCAACCCAAATAATCCGACGGGTACGGTGATATCAAAAGAGAACATTGAGAAAGCCATTCAAGCTGCGCCCAATGCCATCGTAGTGGTTGATGAAGCCTATATTGAGTTTTGCCCACAATACAGCGTGGCAGACTTACTTGGCACCTACCCTAATCTGGTCGTACTGCGCACGTTATCTAAAGCTTTTGCATTGGCCGGCGCACGTTGTGGTTTTATGTTAGCCAATGATGCCATTATCGATTTAGTGATGTTAGTGATTGCACCTTATCCAGTACCTTTACCCGTGTCTGAATTGGCAACTAAAGCATTAAGCTCACAGGGCATCGACACCATGCAAACTCAAGTGGCCAGTTTGGTTGAACAAGGTCAACGGTTAAGTGAAGCATTAAGTTCATTTGGCGCTAACGTTCTGCCGGCAAACGGTAACTATGTATTAGCCAAGTTTGAAGATGTTGTCAGCGTAGCTGAGCGGTTACGTGAGGCAGGTATTGTTGCCCGTGCATATAAAGATCCACGCTTAGCTGATGCTATCCGCTTTAGTTTTACCAACGAGCAACAAACCAATGCCATTGTTGCGTTGTTTGACGGCTCAGCGGCATGAACCTATTTAAAACTTGTAAAATTTAATTATAAAAATTACACCCTATTGTTAAGGTAGTCACATGAAACAGAACATATTATTCATCGACCGCGATGGCACATTAGTAGAAGAGCCTGCAATCGACAAGCAATTAGACAGCTTAGAAAAATTGGTTTTTGAGCCGCAAGTGATTCCAGCATTACTCAAGCTACAAAAAGCAGGTTTTCGCTTAGTGATGGTGAGTAATCAAGACGGGTTAGGCACGCCTTCATTTCCAAAAGAAGACTTTGATGCCCCGCACGATATGATGATGCAAATCTTTGCCAGTCAGGGTGTTAAGTTTGACGATGTGGTGATTTGCCCACACTTTAATGACGAAAACTGCAGTTGTCGCAAGCCAAAGCTTGGCCTGGTGAAAGACTACTTAACTCAAGGTAAAGTTGATTTTACCACCTCAGCCGTAATTGGCGACCGAGAAACTGACATTGAGCTTGCCAATGCCATGGGCATTAAAAGCTTTAAATACGACCGCCAAAGCCTTAACTGGGACGACATTGCTAATGCCCTATTGAGCAAAGGCCGTATCGCGACGGTAGTGCGCACCACCAAAGAAACCGACATCACTGTCACTATTGACTTAGACAGTCAAACCAAAGGTTCAATTGAAACCGGTATCGGCTTTTTTGACCACATGCTTGACCAAATTCAAACCCACGGCAATTTCAAAATGGACGTGCACGTCGACGGCGATTTAGAAATTGATGATCACCACAGCGTCGAAGACACCGCGCTGGCCATTGGTGATGCTATCCGCCAGGCACTCGGCGACAAACGGGGCATTGCTCGCTTTGGTTTTAGCTTACCAATGGATGAAGCCAGCGGCGAATGTTTAATGGACATTTCTGGTCGTCCATTCATTAAATTCACGGCTGATTTTGACCGTGAAATGGTCGGCGAAATGGCTACCGAAATGGTGCCGCATTTCTTCCGTTCATTTGCAGACGGTCTTCGCTGCACACTGCACATTGGCTCAACGGGTGATAACGACCACCACAAAGTGGAAGCACTATTTAAAGTATTAGGCCGCACACTTCGCCAAGCTGTGAAGGTCGAAGGCGACATACTGCCATCAAGCAAAGGCGTACTGTAAGGAGTTAACGTGACACAACAATCTGTTTCTTCAAGCAACGACCTCACAGTGATTATCGACACGGGCTGCGCCAATTTAAGCTCTGTGCGATTCGCTTTTGAACGTCTTAACGCCAATGTCGTTGTCAGTGCTGACTTTGATGTTATTCGCAGCGCTGCGCGCGTAGTGCTGCCAGGTGTGGGCACTGCAGGCGCCGCGATGGATGCGCTAAAGCAAAAAAACTTAATCGAGTTGATTAAAAGTTTAACTCAGCCGGTCATGGGTGTGTGTCTTGGCATGCAAATGCTTGCCAGTTTATCAAATGAGCATGGCGGGCGTAGCGAGCAAGATATTACCTGTCTGGGTCTTGTGCCTACAGACATTGGCGATCTTGACAGCAAAGGCTTGCCATTGCCGCACATGGGCTGGAACCAAATTGATGTTGGCGATCATCCGTTATTTAGCGGGATTGAAAATGGCAGCTACGTGTATTTTGTTCACAGCTACCGCGCCCCCATTAGTGAGTACACCTTAGCCAGCAGCACTTATGGCGAATCATTCAGTGCCGCCATTGGCAAAGATAACTTTTTCGGGGTGCAATTTCACCCCGAAAAGAGCGCTAAAGTGGGTGCTCAAATTTTACAAAACTTTCTAAATATGGGGACACCACAGTGATTATTCCTGCCATAGATTTAATTGACGGCCAAGTGGTGCGCCTATACCAGGGCGACTACGACAAACAAACCACCTTTGACTTAAGCCCGCTGGCACAATTGCAGTCTTATCAAGCACAAGGTGCTACGTTACTGCACATTGTTGACCTCACTGGCGCAAAAGATCCCAACAAACGTCAAACCCAGCTGATTAGCGAATTAGCCGCAGGGCTTGATGTTGATATTCAAGTAGGCGGTGGTATTCGCAGTGAAGAACAAGTCGCAGAACTGCTTAATATTGGTGTTAAACGCGTGGTAATTGGCTCACTAGCCGTTAAAGAACCTGAACTGGTTAAAAGCTGGTTTATAAAATACGGCAGCGATGCCATTTGTTTAGCGCTTGATGTCAATATTAATGACGCAGGCGAAAAAATTGTCGCGGTATCGGGTTGGCAATCAGGTGGCGGTAAGTCGCTGGAATCGTTAGTCGACGAGTTTGAAACCGTTGGTTTAAAGCATGCCCTCGTCACTGACATCAGCCGTGATGGCACCTTAACCGGCGCCAATACCGAGCTTTATACAGAGCTGGCAGCAGCTTACCCTCACATTTTGTGGCAAGCCTCTGGCGGTATCGCCACCCTAGATAACGTTGCCGCTGTTCGCGACAGCAAAGCATCGGGCATTATTATCGGCAAAGCCTTGCTGATTAATCAATTTACCGTTGAGGAGGCAATACAATGCTGGCCAAACGCATAGTTCCGTGTCTTGACGTTCGTGACGGCAAAGTGGTTAAAGGCGTGCAATTCCGTAACCACGAAATTGTCGGTGACATCGTTCCCCTCGCCGCCCGTTATGCAGAAGAAGGCGCTGATGAGCTAGTATTTTACGACATTACCGCCAGTGCCCACGACCGGGTAATCGATAAATCATGGGTTAGCCGCGTCGCTGAGCAAATAGATATTCCTTTTTGTGTTGCCGGTGGCATTAAAACCATTGAACAAGCACGGGAAAAACTGGCTTTTGGTGCCGACAAAATATCAATCAATTCACCCGCATTAACCGATCCAAGCTTGATCTCGCGCTTGCAAGATGAGTTTGGTCGCCAGTGTATTGTGATTGGGATTGACTCATACTACGACGAAGCAACCGATAGCTATAAAGTCAAACAGTTTACTGGCGATGAAGCCGCGACCAAAGACACCCAATGGTATACTCAAGACTGGGTTGAAGAAGTACAAAAGCGTGGTTGTGGTGAAATTGTGCTTAACGTGATGAACCAAGACGGCGTGCGCGGCGGTTACGACATTAAACAGCTCAGCATGATACGCGCTATTTGTGATGTGCCGTTAATTGCCTCAGGTGGTGCTGGCACCATGGAACACTTTAAAGCCGTATTTGAACAGGCCAAAGTTGATGCTGCATTAGCTGCAAGCGTATTTCATAAAGGCATTATTGATATTGGTGAGTTAAAGCAATACTTACACGCCAATCACATCGCCATTCGTTTATAACGTTGCCGAAAAAAGAGAATTTTAATGACTGATATCGTATTTGACAGCACGAACATAGATTGGGACAAACAACAAGGGTTGATCCCAGCGGTGGTTCAACATCACCTAACAGGCAAAGTGCTGATGCTTGGGTACATGGACCAGGCGGCTTTAGAAAAAACTCTAGCCACTAAGCAGGTTACCTTTTTTAGCCGCTCTAAGCAGCGTTTATGGACCAAAGGTGAAACCTCAGGTAATACACTCGACCTTATCGCTATCGACAAAGACTGCGACAACGACAGCTTTTTAGTGCAAGTCATTCCCAACGGCCCAACCTGCCACACAGGCACAGAAAGCTGCTGGAAAGACGGCAACGCGCACCCTTTTATTGATAATCTGACCAATTTGATTATTTCACGTAAAGGCCAAAGTGCAGACTCAAGCTATACCGCGTCATTGTTTGAACGTGGTACGAAGCGCATTGCCCAAAAAGTCGGTGAAGAAGGCTTAGAAACCGCACTTGCTGCAGCCACTCACGACAAAGAAGAGCTGGTTAATGAAGCCTCTGATTTGATGTATCACTTAATCGTGTTACTTGAAGACCAAGGTTTATCAATGGCTGATATCAATAAAAATTTATTGGATCGCCACACCAAAGCCAGCAAATAGCATCCATTTAGCCATGCTTTAGTGCTGCTAAATAAACAACAAAAAAGACGCCGCGGCGTCTTTTTTATTATTTCAAAATGGTGAGCATTTAGTTTTTATGGCTTTGAGTAATGGTTAAATTGCCATCAACATGTAAATCACGTTGTGGGTAGGCTATGACCACTTGATGTTCATTAAACAACTCATACATTCTAAAGCGAATTTCACTGCGGCGACGGCGAATATCGGTTTCAGATACCGCACTCACCCAAAAGATTAAATCAAAAATAAGTGCGTTATCGCCAAAGTCTTCAAACAACACTAACGGTTTAGGTTGTGGCAAAATATCATCACGTTCACCAATCACCTGATAAATCAACTCGCGGACTTTAATCACATCAGAACCATAAGCCACCCCAACTCGAATAAAGGTACGGGCGTTTTTATCAATTAAGGTCCAGTTGGTCACGGTGTTTTCAAGTAACTGGCTATTTGGCACCAACATGTGTACGCCATCGTTACGACGAATTAACGTTGAGCGAGTATTAATACATTCAACCACACCACGCGCTTCGCCGACTTCTAAAAAGTCGCCAATACGAATTGGCCGCTCCCACATCAAAATCCAACCACTGATAAAGTTATTAATGATATTTTGCGCACCAAAACCGACACCAATGGCAATCGCACCAGACACAAACGCAAATGCGGTTAATGGAATATTTAAAATCTCCATACTAGTAAACACCAGCACCGCAATACTGATAATAAAGTACATGCGAGTGAATAAATGGATCGCATCAGCTCCAACATTACGACGTTTTAAGGCTTTGACAATCAATCGACCGGCACGAGTAATAATAAACCAGGCTAAAAAGATGTATAACGGCACTTGCAAGAGCTGCAGCAAGGTAATCGGCCGGGTGTCATAAGTGAACACCACAAACGATAAGGCTGATAACAATTCATTAAAATCCATATAAACCTCTTATTGTTCTTATATTCAGTATTGTTGAGCTTGTTAGCGCATCTTTAACGCTATGGTAATACGTGTGTTAGTAAAACCGCTGCTCGCCTGGCGGGCGCGTTTTAAGCAGCTTTAAAAACCACATGTATTGTTCTGGGTAAGCTTTAATCACCTGCTCAACCGCTTTATTTAACGCCAACGCTTCGTTTTCTTTACCTGCCATATCTTGTGGATCTATCGCGGGCATTATCGTCATAACAAATTGCTTAGCTTGTTCATTATAGCCAATATTTACGGGCATCACTTGGGCGTTGCCCGCTTGGGCAAGACGACCCACTACGGGTAATGTCGCTTTTACTGTACCTAAAAACGGCGTAAATACGCTTTTATCTGGTCCTAAATCTTCATCGGGCAAATAAAAGAAGCTGTTATCTTTTTTAAGCTCGGCTAATAACGCGCGGATCCCCGCTTCACGCATGTACACGCGGCCATTTTGGCTAGTGCGCATACGATTACTAAACCAGTTAAACAAACCGTTGCGATGCGCTTTTGCCATCGTTACGATGGGAATTTCCATGTTGACACGTAGCCCTGCGTATTCCATTGGCCACACGTGAGGCATAATAAAAATAATAGGTTGACCAGCATCTCTGGCCGCTTTGACGTGCTCAAAGCCATTCATTTGGATACGACGCTTTAAATGAGCCGTAGATCTAAACAGTAATTCCGCTTGTGAAAGCAGTACCAACACAAACATCCGCACATTGCGCTTAACTAATTCTGCAACCTCTGCTTCCGACCATTCAGGAAAACAATGACTGATATTAATTCGGGCAATATTGATAGGCTTTTTGGCCACTTTCATCACTATGACCGCCAAAAACCTGGCAATAGGGTCACGCACACTGGCGGGTAAAATACCAAATAAAAACAATACCGCTATGGCTAGCCATGTCGCCCAATAACGGGGATGTAATAAGGCCATTTTAAAGCGGGTATCAAAATGTTTTGTTTCTCGAGACAAAAGAACACTCCAAATGAACGTGCACGAACAATACACACTTAAGCTTGATATCTAGGATTATACCAATTCTGTGGCAAACTCAAAAACAAAAGAGCCACTCAATAAAGAGTGGCTCTTAGTAATACAGATCCAGTAAACGGATTTGGCGTATTAACCAGTGATCTATTTCTTACCCGAATTTGCCGCTTCAACGCGTGCTTTTAACTTCTGTCCAGGACGGAAAGTTACAACACGACGAGCAGAAATGGGAATATCTTCACCAGTTTTCGGGTTCCTTCCCGGTCTTTGATTCTTGTCCCTAAGGTCAAAGTTGCCAAAGCCAGATAGCTTGACCTGCTCACCACTTTCGAGTGCTTCACGAATTTCTTCAAAAAAAGACTCTACCATCTCTTTAGCGACACGTTTGTTGATGCCTAATGTTTCAAAAAGATGTTCTGCCATTTCGGCTTTGGTAAGTGCCATACTTTAATCCCTCAACGATGCGTTGAACTCGGTCTTAAGAGCGGATAATACTGAATCCATAGTTTCGGTAATATCTTTTTCTTCAAGTGTACGAGTAGTGTCTTGTAATGTAAGTGCGATAGCGAGGCTCTTTTTGCCAGGCTCAACACCTTTACCTTGGTATACATCGAACAAGTTTAAGCCAACCAACTGATTTTCGCCAACTTTTCTTATCAAATTCATAACATCAGTTGCAGAAACTGCTTCGTCTACTACTAGCGCGATATCGCGACGGTTAGCAGGAAACTTAGATACAGCTTGGGCTAGCGGCAAACGGGCGTGCAATAATGCATCCAGTTCTAACTCAAAAACAATTGTTTTGCCATTGAGTCCAAACGGCTTTTCCAAACTTGGATGGATAGCGCCGATGTAACCAATGACTCGATTATTTCTTAATATTTCAGCACATTGACCTGGATGCAGCGCAGGATGTGTTGCCCCTTTAAAACTAAATTCAGAAGCGGCAACTGTCAAGCCGAGAATTGCTTCTAAATCACCTTTTAAATCAAAGAAGTCGACAGTTTTCGATTCCATTGACCAATGTTCTTCGTTTTGCACACCTGAAATAACCGCGCCCAGCATGGCTTGCTGGCGAACGCCAGAATCTGCTTGTGCATCAGGAACAAAGCGTAAACCCGTTTCAAATAATCGTACTCTATTTTGCTGACGGCTCTGGTTATAACCCACCGCAGTCAGTAAACCGGTAAACATTGACAAGCGCATGGCCGACATTTCAATAGAAATCGGGTTTGGCAATATCATGGCTTCTTCACCTGGATGCACGATATTTTGCATCTTAGGGTCAACAAAGCTGTACGTCACCGCTTCTTGGAAGCCTCGGGCAACAAAAACACTACGAACACGCTTAAGCGAAATATCCGCTTCTTTGTGATCAGGCATTGTTAACGCAGCTTGTGGCGCGGTGTTCGGAATGTTGTTGTAACCGTAAATACGCGCCACTTCTTCGATTAAATCTTCTTCAATCGCCATATCAAAGCGGTACGTCGCGGTAGTAACCTGCCATGAATCATTAGCCGCTTTAACGTTAAAGCCTAAACGCTCTAAAATTTCCACAACGTCAGAATCAGGAATGTGATGGCCTAAAGTTTTGTCTAACTTGTTACGACGTAATGTAATGGTTGCCGCTTTCGGTAAATGCTCAGCAGAAACCGCTTCAATCACTTGGCCAGCTTCGCCACCACAGATGTCCAATACAAGACGTGTAGCGCGATCCATTACCTTATGTTGAAGCTCTGGGTCTACACCACGTTCAAATCGGTGTGAGGCATCTGTGTGTAAGCCTAAGCGACGAGATTTACCCATAATGGCAAGTGGTGCAAAGAATGCACACTCTAACAAGATGTCTTGAGTGTTTTCATTCACACCTGTGCTTTCGCCACCAAAGACACCTGCAAGCGCAACAGCTTGTTTGTCATCGGCAATCACTAATGTGTCATTGGGGATGGTAATTTCGTTACCATCGAGTAACGTTAGCTTTTCAACGCCATCCGCTAAACGTACGGTAATACCGCCATTTAAGGTGTTTAAGTCAAAGGCGTGCATGGGCTGACCAAATTCAATCAACACATAGTTAGTAATATCGACAATCGGGTCGATTGAGCGAATACCGCTACGACGCAACTTTTCCTGCATCCACAGCGGTGTTGCCGCTTTCACATTGATATTTTTAACCACACGGCCTAAATAACGTGGACACAAGTCAGGCGAGACTACATTGATGCTATATGGCGCATCAATCGTTGCGCCCACAGCTTGCCAAGTCGGCTCTGTCACTGCTTGACGGTTTAATACGCCCACTTCGCGCGCAAGACCAGCCATGCCTAAACAGTCAGCACGGTTGGCAGTTAAGTCAACATCAATAATGGCATCATCTAATTGTAAAAACTCACGCACATTAACGCCTAATGGCGCATCGGCTGGCAGCTCAATAATGCCATCGCTTTCGATATCGATACCAAGTTCACCGTATGAGCAAAGCATGCCCATTGATGGCTGGCCACGCAATTTGGCTTTTTTAATTTTAAAATCGCCAGGCAATACTGCGCCCACCATAGCAACCGCAACTTTTAAGCCTAAACGGCAGTTTGGTGCGCCACATACGATGTCGATAAGCTCATCGCCACCCACATTGATTTTAGTTACACGTAGTTTGTCAGCATCTGGATGCTGACCGCATTCAACCACTTCACCAATAATCACGCCGCTAAAATCAGCCGCTACTGGATCAACGCCGTCAACTTCAAGACCTGCCATGGTAATTTGGTGTGATAATGCGTCACGACTTATCGATGGGTTAACCCATTCACGAAGCCAAGATTCACTGAATTTCATCTAATATTGCTCCGTTATTTGAATTGCTTAAGAAAACGTAAATCGTTTTCGAAGAAGGCACGTAAATCATTTACGCCGTAGCGCAACATGGTTAAACGCTCAACGCCCATACCAAAAGCAAAACCAGAGTATTTTTCAGGGTCAATGCCCACACTGCGAAGCACATTTGGGTGCACCATACCGCAGCCTAAAACCTCTAACCATTTACCGTTTTTGCCCATCACGTCTACTTCAGCTGAAGGTTCTGTGAATGGGAAGTAAGATGGACGGAAACGCACTTCTAAATCTTCTTCAAAGAAGTTACGTAAAAAATCGTGCAAAATGCCTTTTAGTTCAGCAAAGTTGACGTTTTCTGCAACCATCAACCCTTCAACCTGATGAAACATCGGTGTGTGAGTTTGGTCATAATCGTTACGATAAACACGGCCTGGAGAAATAATACGCAGCGGTGGTTTTTCGTGTTCCATGGTGCGAATTTGTACGCCAGAGGTTTGGGTACGCAACATCACTTTAGGATTAAAATAAAACGTATCGTGATCGGCACGAGCGGGATGATGTTCAGAAATATTTAGCGCATCAAAATTATGAAAATCATCTTCGATTTCAGGACCTTGTTTAACTACAAAGCCTAACTCACCGAAAAAGGTTTCAATGCGTTCGATAGTACGAGTAACCGGATGTAAGCCACCGATTTCTAAGGTACGACCCGGTAAAGTGACATCGATTTTTTCAGCAATTAATTTTGCTTCTAATTCCGAGGCTTTCAATCCATCGATACGCTCAGTCAGCTTTTGCTGTACGGCTTGTTTAGCTTGGTTGACGGCTTGACCAAAGGCAGGCTTTTCTTCTGCGCTGATTGATCCCATCATTTTCATCATGTCTGTGATTTTACCTTTTTTACCAAGGTAATCGACACGGATATCATCCAATGTCTTTAGATCACTGGCCTTGTCAATGACCTCTAAGGCTTGTTCTACGATCTCGGTTAACTGCTGCATGTTATCATCCACTGCATTTGTGCATATCAATGCGATTGGGCGTCTGATTCGACTATCAAATAAATCAAATAAATCAATAGTGCCGACGCGATAGTTTAACTCTTGTTATTTGCCACAAAGAGCTAAAGCTAGGGTTCAAATGAAAGAGAGAAATTTTACGTTAGCGACCGTGATTTTACTAGTCATTATTGGACTTTTTAGTGGCAAATAGCTGTATTTAACTGCAATTTCTAATTGTGAGCTTATCAGTCATGTTAAACACGCCAGATTATCAATTGTGAAACCGTCTTTTCAACATTTCAATATCAGCGCCTTCGTACTGACAAGCTCAAATAAGCCAACAAAAAAGCGTTGTGAAGGGCTTTTTAAGTCTGTTCTCTCTCAACGTCTAGGTTTCAATACAAAGACAGAAACTCGATGGCGTAATGGTCAGATTAATGGAATATAAATTAAGGGATTAAGTACAACTATGTTGTCATTGCCGCTATTGTAGCGAGAACCAACACAAGTCAGGTTGTGTCGTCGTGTCAAAAACATTCATTTTATACCCATCCGCATGAATAAGTGAACACTCAGAATGCGTCCAGCGGTTTTTGATTAAGGCGTCGCGATGTAGTAATGGTTGTTCCCTTTCAAATAGCGAGAACGCAAAGCAAAAGCTGCTGTGGCATTAGATAAAGCATTGGGTGATAAAAAAACCGCTCAACATGAACGGTTTTTTTAATAACATTCGTATTTTGAACAACGTTAGTCTTAAATGGGTTTATGCGGCAGTGACATATCGACCACATAATGGCCTTGTAACCAATTTCGGCCTATAAGCAGTTTATAACCCATTTGACTTCGGTCAGTTAAATTAACGTCAACCTGATACTCATTTGTTGGCTCGCCGATGCTTAACCTTACCGTATACCTAATTTCGGAACCTTGAGCATTACGAATTAACGTCGCGCCTCTAATTCGTGTGGTAAAACTAACCGTTTCACCATTTTCGTTTTCAGTATCAAAACGGATCATCTTACCGATGTTGTTCTCCATCACATCCGCGTCTTCATTTTCAACCTTGATATTTACGGCATGCAAAGAGTTCTGGCCAGCGCCGGTATCAATACGAGTGGTATAAAGTAAACCGATTTGCTTAATATTAAGTTGGGCTACTGGACCAATTATTTTTTTAGACGCAACATCGACAACGTATTTTTGTTTTAGAAAATTACGACCTATCAATAACTTGTAGTTCATATGGCTGCGGTCGCGCAAATTAACGTAAAGTGGCTGTAAACTATCGGGAAAGCCCACTTCTAATTTAACGGTATATCGACTTTCCGTTCCTAAGGCATTTTTGACCGTCGACACTTTTACAATTTCAGCTTGAAGGCGTTGTTGATCGCCTAGCTCATTTTGGGTTGTAAACTCGACCAGTTTACCGACATTACCTTGCATTGTTTCAGCAGAGCCACCAATAATCTCTAAATCCACGGCATGCAAAGAAGTATTCACAGCCCCCGTGTCAATCCGTGCTTGATAAATCAAATCAGACTGTGAAACGGTCATCTCTTCAACTTGACGGATTATCGTTTTACTATTGGCAAAAACGGGTAATGATAAAAAACTCAACACGGTAACAATGGCTATTTTTCTAAACATGTCTATTCCACACATCCACAAATTTCTTTAACGCGGTAAATGCAATGCGCTTAACGCAATAAATGATCAATTTCTTGATCAAATAAATTTTTAATTAAACCAGAAAACTCAGTAATAAAAATACTTTGTTCTGCAGTCGCTTGATGATTAGCGACTTTAGCTAAAATCTCTTCTAAATCATAGACTATCGCATCAATTTCACGTATCACCATATTACGCTGCGCAAATGACAATTGCGGGTTTTGACCGCAAACCATAATAATCTGCGCAGATAACTGTTCTTCAAACAGCTCCATCACGGTCTCCGTTGCGGCTGCATTGTTTTCAGGCCCTTCAAACAAGCCTAAGTGTTCAGTTAAATACTGAATCAAATGCATATATCCGTCTTTATCGGTAACCATGTTATTTCACCTTTATATACTGCTAAAAAATGAATATGACTTAAATCAATACGATAAAAGCCATGATCAAATGTGTAAGTGCTATTGCGCTAAGGTTAGCACAAATGACACTGGCACCGCTAAGCTGATACTGGGTAAGCCTGCGATTTCTCTCAGTTTTTCGACACCTGTAACAAAATTAAATTCATCCGCTTGAACAATCATTGGCGCAAAACTACTGACTACCATTTTATTGTCTGATAATTTCGCCACTAGCACATCAATACTTTTCTTTTGTTTTTTACCATGCATTTCAACCATGGCATCTATTTGTGTTGTTAATGTATCACCCACTTTCATGCCCATCAGTAATTTAGGGTTAATGACAGCGTTGACTTTTAACTGAGGAAATTGTGCCACCTCAAATAAAATAGTTTGCATGCGTTCATCACGAATTTGAATGCCTGTATCGACCGAGTTCAAATCAATGGTTAGTGCAAAAGCGCCCGCATCGGTGAGTGAGCCGGCAACATGTTTAAAGTGATGAACTTCAGCAATATCGTTTTTCTTAACCGATATAAAACTGACGCGTGAATGATCTTGATTGATTTGCCAATCGCCAGCCATGGCTTGAAAACTTAATAACCCAGCAGCGAACAAAGGTAATGCGATTTTCATTATGTCGTCCTTTTTGTTAACAATAACGCGTTATGTCACTATAAAAATAAGTATAGATGACGGTTTAATCAATTAGCCATTATTTTACTTTGGCCAACCATTTGTCTAATGCCTGTGCAAAAGCGTGCTTATCAGCTTGAGAGAAACTGTTTGGCCCGCCAGTGTGTATTCCACTGCTGCGCATTTCTTCCATAAAATCACGCATGGTTAAGGTTTGCTTGATGTTCTCAGTGGTGTAAACCGTACCACGAGGGTTTAACACCAACGCCCCTTTATCTATCGCATCGGCAGCAAGCGGTATGTCGGCGGTAATAACCAAATCACCCTTGTTAACTTGCTCAACAATATAATTATCGGCTTCATCAAACCCAGAGCTCACTCTAATCATACTGATGAGGGGTGAAATAGGCACTTTAATCAATTGATTTGCCACCAACACCAACTGAATAGATTTGCGCTCTGAAGCTCTAAATAACATGTCTTTTACGGGATTTGGACACGCATCAGCATCGACCCAAATTTTATTGCTTATCACGCGATAATGCTCCTATTTATTAACACAGATTAAGGTGCCAAACGATCTATTTGCCAATCGCTGTCAGCCTTAGTGTATATAAATCGGTCGTGTAGGCGATGTTCGCCACCTTGCCAAAATTCAATACTGCTAGGACGCACTAAATATCCCCCCCAAAATTTAGGTAATGGCACTTCACCTTGAGCATATTTGGCTTTCATTTCAGCAAATTTACCCTCTAAAGCCTGCCTAGCAGATATTTTGCTCGACTGTTTTGAAACCCATGCGGCAATCTGGCTGTCTTTTGGTCGACTCATAAAATACTTCGCCACATCTAACATAGACAAAGGCTCTGCCTCGCCGATAACGGCCACCTGACGCTCTAATGGATGCCAGGGAAACAACAAACTGATTTTACTATTAACACCAATTTGTTTGGCTTTACGGCTTTCAAGGTTAGTGAAAAAAACAAAGCCGTTATCATCAAAGCGTTTTAATAACACAATCCGCTGAAAAGGTTGGCCGGTTTCATCGACAGTGGCAACACACATTGCGGTGGGATCGGTTAATTGCGCATCTTTGGCTTGCTGCATCCACTTTTCGAATAAATCCATTGGATTAACAGGTAGGTCACCACGTCTTAAGCCACCTTGGGTGTACTCTCGGCGAATATCACTTAAATCACTCATTGTGTTTCCTTGTTTATGCTAGCTAAATCTATTTTACGCTGAGCAGGCACAAAAAAGCCAACCTCTATACGTTGGCGATGTTATTTAAACGGCTTTTTAATTATGCCAATCTTTTTGCTTCAAAAAACCACATTTCAAGACCTAACGCAACACAAGCTAATTTACATCAATTCGGGATTGAGCACTTCTGTGTCAACCTGTTGAAAATGACTAAAATGCACATGATAATTTTCAACAATGGGGTATGAGCAATAGGCTAGACAAACATTGTGAGAACCAGCCCCCGCCTTAATAGGTGTATTAAATCCGATAGTGTCCCAACTAATAGGCTGTAATAAAGCCAGTAATTGCACAGCGATGGGGTTATCGGCTGCATTAACATCCACATTGGTTTCGACACTGACATAAGAGCTTTGCTCTTGCGGAGTAATGTGAATCGTAAAATATCGGTCGCCTTTGATACCATTGACAGAAAAGCCGAGAGGGGAAAATAGGTGACAGTCATAGTCAAAACCAGCAAACAATGTGTCGAGTTGTAATAATTGACAAATTTTTTGTTCAGATTGATTCTCGCTAATTAAATACTGCGCGAGCGGCCCACTAATGTGGTACATCAACAGTTCGCTTGTGGTGTCATTTGAGGCTAACTCAGCCGCTTTTTCGCTAGTAAAAATGAAATGGTGATGGCTGTCTAAATGGCCTATTCGACAAGCTTTGCCAGGTATTTTCTGGCGCAATTGGCTAATGTCATCGGCAAACGTAGAGGCTTGCAAATGCGCAAGGTATTCATTTTTACGTTGATAACTTACAAACGCTACATTTGCGATACCAATGTGATCAATAACAGCGATTAAACTGTCTATCAAGGTTGAGAGGCCGCAAGTAATGATAACTAGGCGCTTGTCCCATACAAATAAACTCGATTCACTCAGTAAATAAGCATCACATTGATCATTGCTGATAACAGAAATAATGTCTGCTTTCGCTAGTGCAACGATGTCGGTCCAAAATGCTCGTCCAAACGATCGCAACGACCCTAAAGTAGGTTCGACAATCAGTTCAACTTTTTTTTCTGAACCTTCAAAAAACATCAATACTTGAAACTCTCTTAAAAAATAACTTAAACGCAGAATAATAAATAAAGCCTTAGCTATTATTAATAACTAAGGCTCTTTAAACAATCACTAACAGTAAATATTAGAAATCTTCTAGGTAAGTATAACCGTCAAGACCTGCTTGTAACTCTTCTAAAATGCTTTCTCTTTCATCTTCAACAATATGTTGAGTCACTAGCTCTTCAAAAGTGCGCATAAACTCTTCTGCGTCTAAGTTAACATAACGCAATACGTCTGCAACAGTATCACCTTGCAATACTGACTCTATATTTGCAGCGCCATGTTCATCAAGACGTACAACAGCAGAGTTAGTATCACCAAATAGGTTATGCATATCTCCCAAGATTTCCTGGTATGCACCCACCATGAAGAAGCCAATTAGATAAGGACTTTCTTCGCTCCACGCTGGCACAGGCAATGTGGTTTCAATACCTTGACCGTCAACGTATTGGTCAACAATACCGTCTGAGTCACAAGTAATGTCCAACATCACGGCACGGCGCTCAGGCGCTTTATCTAAACCTGACAATGGCAATACAGGGAATACCTGGTCAATACCCCATGCATCAGGTAATGATTGGAATAAAGAGAAGTTAACAAAGAATTTGTCGGCTAACTTTTCATTTAATTCATCGATAACCGGACGGTGATAACGATTATTATTGCTTAATAAGCCTTTGACTTCATGGCATACGCGTAAGTGAGCTTGTTCAGCCCAAGCACGATGCGCTAAGCTAAATTGACCTACTGAAAATAACGAATGCGCTTCAGCAATGTCACTTTGAGTATCATGGTAGATCTCAATAATGGCACGTTGATCGTTGCCACCGCTAATGTCTTCCCACGACTGCCACATGTTATGTAACAACTGCGGATCATCTTCAGCTGGCGCTTCAATCACTTCAGGCATGTACGCTTCAGTACCAATCACATCGGTAATCAATACCGCGTGATGAGCCGTTAAGTGACGGCCAGATTCAGAAATAATACGTGGCATTGGCTGATCGTATTCATTACATAAATCAGTTAGCACATTAACGATGTTGTTAGCGTATTCACTTAAACCATAGTTCATTGAGTTGTTGCTTTGGCTACGCGTACCATCGTAGTCAACCGCTAAACCACCGCCCACATCAAAACATTTAATGTCGGCACCTAGTTGGCGCAGTTCACAATAAAAACGCCCCGCTTCACCCACACCCTGGCGAATATCACGGATATTGGCAATTTGCGACCCTAAGTGGAAGTGCAATAACTGCAGAGAATCTAGCATGTTAGCATTTTTTAATTCGGCAACGACTTTCAATACTTGCGCAGCAGACAAACCAAATTTAGATTTTTCGCCGCCACTTGCTTGCCACTTGCCTTTCCCTTGGAACGCTAAACGTACACGAAGGCCTAAACGTGGGGTCACGCCTAAAGTTTCAGCTTCGGCCAATACCATTTTAAGTTCTGACATCTTTTCAAGCACGATGTAAACTTTGTGGCCTAACTTTTCACCGATTAACGCTAAACGAATGTATTCTTTGTCTTTATAGCCATTACACACAATTACAGAGCTGGCTTTTTGCGCCATAGCTAATACGGCCATTAGCTCAGGCTTACTGCCCGCTTCAAGGCCTAACTGTGGTACTTCTTTCGATTTTTGGCTAGCCAGAATTTCTTCAACAACCGTTTGCTGTTGGTTAACTTTAATCGGGTAAACTAACAAATAATCATTTTGATAGTCGTACTTAGTAATAGCATCATTAAATGCTTCACATAAGCTTTCAACTCTGTGGTGCAAAATCTGTGGGAAACGTACAAGTACCGGTAACGAAACGCCCGCTTTTACCATATCTTTGGCTAATTCATTTAAGCCAACTTTATGATTAGGATTTTGTGGATCAGGTGACACAGTCACTTCGCCATCTTCACGAATACCGTAAAAGCCTTGGCTCCAGTGAGTCACGTTATAACCCGCACGAGCATCTTCGATAGACCAATCAGACATAATTATTTTCCGTATTTGTATCAAAGTAAGCAGCAAACATCGTGCTGCTTGTTAAAATCTGACAACGACTTAGCGCTGTCTCTGGTAAAGCTGTTGTCTTTTACGGCTGGGCTTATTGGCCAGCCGTGACAACACACTTTATGTTGCAATCCACAGTTGACGTATAAAATGAGATTATCCTTTATGGTCAATATCACTCTTCGTCTTCACTGCGCTTAAGCTATTTGTAAGTACATATTAGTCTTACATCAGCATGGCTTGCAAATATTGAAGGCGAACCTCAGTGTGTATACATCGCCAATGTTTTACTGAAGTAATCGACAAAAAGATCACTTTCATACACAGAAATAGCACTGACACTCGCCTTGATAAAATCGGCGCAATTAAAACCTGCAATGCAGTGTAATGCAAGTAAATTACCCATTAATCCTTATAAAAAGTTGCATTTATTGGGATTGAAAGAGTTCAATAATCTTGCCAACTAAAAAAACGTTTCACAGCAAGCTAATTGACACAACTAAGTGCTGATTTACGTGTATAATTAATCGATTTTGATTAAATCACCTTTTCATCTTTTATTAAGTAGAGTCATTCATGATACAAATCGGTAAACGTTATTCATTAGAAGTCGTAAAGCAAGTGAACTTTGGGGTTTACTTAAATGCTCAAGAGCTAGGACAGGTCTTGCTTCCTAATAAATTTGTCCCTACCGGTTGTAATGTCGGTGATATGGTAGATGTGTTTCTTTACCTAGACTCTGAAGACATTGTGATTGCTACCACCCAAAAATCATTAGCTCAGGTGGGTGAGTATGCTTATCTAAAAGTCGTCGCCACGGGTCCATTCGGCGCATTTTTAGATTGGGGCTTAGACAAAGATTTATTACTGCCTTTTGGTGAGCAACATAAACCGGCCGAAGAAGGCCACTCATACTTAGTTTATGTCCATGCTAACCATGCCGACGAACGTATTATGGCGTCTTCAAAACTGGATAAGTTTGTCGATAAAACTGAAGCGCATTACACCGAAGGTGAACAGGTTAACTTAATCATTGGTGGCACTACAGAGCTAGGTTACAAAGCCATTATTAATAACCTGCATTGGGGCGTCATTTACACTAACGAAGTATTCCAAAAACTACGTTTTGGTCAAAAAGTCACTGGCTACATTAAATCAATGCGCAGCGATGGCAAAATTGATTTAGTGCTACAAAAAAGTGGTAAAGAAGACTTAGACAAAAATGCCCGTCTGATCATCAACAAATTGCGCAGTGCTAATGGTTTCTTACCGTTACACGATAAAACAGATGCTGAAATTATTTATGATCAACTTGGTATGAGTAAAAAAGCCTTTAAGAAATCGATTGGAGGCTTGTTTAAAGCCGGTGAAATCAGCATTGAAACTGATGGTATTCGCCTCACCATGTAACATTGATTGCTTTATAGCGTTTGAATCATGAGTGAGCAACAGATGTTAATCACTCATGATTTTAACGGTTTCTACATCTCGATTGACTACCATCTTGGATACACCGGTTTTTAACTACGCCATTTTCTCATGACCTTACTTAACAACCTCACCAGCTTGAATGGCATAAGTCAGTAATCTGATGGGTTCTGATTGGTATAAAACTCTTACTCTGATATAAACACTAACAGTGCAAAGATTATTTATAATAAGGATAGTGTATGGAATTAACGCCCTTAGAAGCTCGGGTTATTGGATGTTTACTCGAGAAAGAACTCACCACGCCAGACCAATACCCCTTATCTCTTAATTCATTAACGCTCGCCTGTAACCAGAAAAGCAGCCGTGAGCCAGTATTGTCATTAAGCGAATCCGATGTACAAGACATTATTGAAGATCTCAATAAAAAGCGCTTAATCAGCGAACAGTCTGGATTTGGAAGTCGTGTAGTTAAATACAAACATCGATTTTGCAACACAGAATTTAGTGAGTTACAGCTTAATAGTGCTGAAGTGGCACTGATTTGTGTGTTGTTATTACGTGGGCCACAAACACCTGGCGAACTTAAAACACGTACGGCTCGATTACATGAATTTACTGATGTAAGCCAGGTAGAAACGGCTTTAATTGGATTAAGCCAACGTGAAACGTCATTAGTTGTGCAGCTCGCACGCGAACCTAATAAGCGAGATTGTCGCTTTATGGAATGCTTTAGCGGCAATATAGACGATCACCAAGTCAACAGTAACGACAATCTACACGTCTCTGCGCAAACGCACCAAAGTATTGCTCAAGACAGCCGTATTGATGAACTGAGCCAACGAGTCGCCGTGCTTGAAGAAAAAATAGCTCAACTTGAAAGCTTATTAAATTAATTCAATCAACTTGATTTTTTACACGAAAACACCGCTTAAGCAAGGAAACGTTTATGCCCGTTACGACTCCCCCATCGGGGATATCTCACATTTGGTTATTAGCTAAATATGAACTCACCAAACGCTTTACTAATAAAAGCGGTATGGTCGCTTTAATTGCATTTATGCTCATTTGGGCAATTTTATTACTTTACCCCATAAAAAGTGCATCTGAATTTATTATGCAACCCAATTTCAAAGAGTTCACGGAAGCATTATTTGGCCCCGGTAGTTTGCAACACTTATTTGAATGGCCTGTCCCTGAGTTAGCCGTATTTTGGCTTGCGGCACTGTATTTATTCCCTATGTTCAGTATTTTTATTTCTGCAGACCAATTTAGCTCTGACAAACAACGTGGCAGCTTACGGTTTTTAACCTTAAGAGTGAGCCGTAGCAGTTTGTTTTTCGGGCGTTTTATCGGGCAAATGCTCATTCAATTCGCACTCATTATATTAACGCTATTAGCCACTATTGTGATGGTGATTAGCCGTGATGTCAGTTTGTTACTGCCCTCATTAACTACCAGCTTATTAGTGATGATAAACCTAGTTATTGTGTTACTTCCTTATACCGCAGCAATGGCGGTGTTATCTCTACAGGCAAACTCGGCAAGGCAAGCCAGTATATTTGCGGTGATATTATGGGCAATAGTGTCCATCATCATTGCGATTATTAATTTTCAGTTTCCACAATTGAATGGTTTAAGCATGATATTACCTGGCTCGCAGATCTCCAGTATGATTAACACTCAGGGGTTAGGCTCATTGGCATTTGCCCCGATCCCACTAGTGCAAACCGTAGTCATTTTAGGATTGGGCAATGTATTCATGAAACGGAGTGCCCTATGATCCTTATTCAATGTGATAACTTATCAAAGCAATACCCGAATAAATTAGCACTCGACAATGTGAGCTTAATCCTTCAACCGGGGGCGCCAATAGCATTAGTCGGGCCAAATGGTGCGGGAAAAACCACATTATTTAGCTTGTTATGCGGTTACATTCAACCGACTCATGGCAGCATTCGCATTCTTGGACATGCCCCCGGCAGCAAAGCATTACAAGGTGTGTTATCCGCTCTACCGCAAGATGCGGCATTGGATCCTAACTTTACGATCGCTTCACAATTGCAATTTTTTGCTCAATTGCAAGGCTTTAACAAAACAGATGCCAAGCAAGAAGTCATACGAGTATTGGAACTGGTTGAACTTAGCGACTCTGCACAGGCGAAACCAAAAAGTTTGAGCCACGGTATGAGTAAACGCGTGTCAATTGCGCAAGCACTTATCGGCGCGCCTGAAATAGTGTTACTTGACGAACCGACTGCAGGACTGGATCCTGCAAATGCTAAAAAGATCCGCCAAATCGTTAAAAACTTAGCCGGTGAAACAACATTTATCATCAGTTCTCATAACCTTGATGAGCTTGAAAAACTTTGCGACCATGTTGTCTACCTTGAAAAAGGCCAATTACAACAATCGGTTTCAATTAAAGCCAGTCAGGCAACTGACTTTATTACGCTCACCATGCAAACTTGCGATATGGACAGTCTGCATCAACAGTTACTCAGTTTAATCAATGTCATTGAAGTCAAACGTAGCGGTGATGAGCAGTATGTTATTGAATATCAAAAACAAAGCAACTTTGAACTTGAACTGCAATTATTGAATTTATTCGCCCAGAAGCAATGGCAATACAAAGCCATACTCAAAGGCAGAACATTAGAAGAAACGCTGTTTTCTTAAGCCATTGCTGCTTATCAATATGCTAATCACAGGCCCGGTAAAACGGGCCTTTTTATCTACAATATTGAGTTAAAACGAAGACCCCTACTCCCTATCAATCCTATTAACTGCCTATTTTTTATCAGAATTGAGTCACGCGCATACGTAACCTCATACTATTTAACCTGAATGAGTTATAAGAAATGAACTTATACTATTTAAAATCAGCATCTTAATTAACCTCACTTGTAATTTTATCATTTATGATGCCAATAAGGCCAATTGTCGCGTCAATAACCAACCTATTGTAAGTTGATTCAACGCAATAAGCAGGGCAAAGAGCTGTTTAAAAGGCATTTACTCTCAAGTTCTCAAGTTATTTAATACCCATTCACTATCGATACTCAAGCATGTTCAGTCTAAATAAATCGAGTTTTCAGCATGCTTGAGGACTCGAACAAGCCTATGAGTTATCTAATTACGATTCATTTGTGAGTTGCTTTCAATACAGAGGTACAGCCCAAAATATGCTTAAAGGTATTAAACGCTTTTTTAACACCACCTGATATGCGTACTTCAAAATAATGAGTGATGGAATGGACGATGAGAGATGAAATGAACGATATATGGTGAAATGTACGATAAGCAATGAAATGGACGATAAGCGATATAGGGTAAAAAGATTACTTTAATAATCTAACAATCATGAATAAAAAAGCAAAAAAAAACTGCAGCATAAATGCTACAGCTTTATTTATTTAATTTTTAGCCGAAGCCAAAAGATTAAACGATTGAAACGTTCTCAGCTTGAGGACCTTTCTGACCTTGGGTCACAGTGAAAGATACTTTCTGACCTTCGTCAAGAGTTTTGAAACCGTCTGAGTTGATAGCACGGAAGTGAACGAATACGTCTGGACCAGACTCTTGCTCAATAAATCCGAAACCTTTGTCAGAGTTGAACCACTTAACAACACCAGTAACTTGAGACATGATATAAATCCTGTAAATATATAAAATAAAGCCTTAACGGCGGTAAAGCTGGAAAATGCCGGTATTACTTATGTTTACAGGACGAATCTGATCGTATTGTTAAATATAAGCCCAACCTTCAAGCTGAGTAAACTATAAACCATTTTCAGAATAAGTCAACAAAGATCAAGCGCCAGGCTAAATATATTTAATGAGTAAACAAATCGGTTTATCTTTGAGCATCAATTAGTTATTTGTCTGATTTAATCAACAGTCGATTGTTCGCGTTGATGAATTTCGATTTTAAAATCTATCTCACATTCGAGCCCTTGCTCTATTATTTGTCGTTTTTGCATATCACTTAACTTCCATGCGTACGGTGTCATATTGAGGAAGTGTTGAATATCATCCACTTGTGTTAGCGCTAGCGAGTAAGTCAGTGATTCGTGCGACAGATAATTAAACCCTTCGAGCAACAACGATTCTTGTGGATGCAATCTTGGTTGGCTGTATATCTTTTGTTTCAACGCAAAATGATGCATCGGCCCTGGCGAGACAGTAATTAATGTACTGCCAGGTTTCATCACTCTTTGTAACTCCTCGACTTTAGACGGGGCATAAATGCGTATAGCCAGATCAACGCTGTCATCAGCAAATGGCATTTCAAACACGCTGGCCACACAAAAATGTAAATCCGAATACCGCTTTGCCGCAGAACGAATCGCCGATTTAGAGATATCGAGGCCATAAAGCTTACAATGATTTATAGATGCTTGTTGCATGGCTGCAAATAAGCGATGGCTGTAATACCCTTCGCCACACCCTATATCGAGCAGCGTTTCAGCATTGGGATGATATTGAGCAGCTAATTGATTCACTTTATCGCTCAACGGCTGATAAAAGCCTTTATCAAGAAACTCTCGTCTAGCGATCATCATTTCTTTGTTATCACCAGGATCTTTGGTTTTTTTCTTTTGCACTGGCAATAAATTTACATAACCTTCTTTAGCGCAATCAAATTGATGACGCTGGGAACATGCCCAACTTTTATCGCCTAGGATTAACGGCGCAGAACAAATAGGACAAATATACGGCATGAGTAGGCTCTGAATGGTAAAAATTACATTTCGTCGTCAGACAGTTTATTGACCATATCTGACACGTCTTTAGGGGCTAACAGCTCAAAGCAGTCTAACTTTCGCTGTAATTGTTCAATATTACACAGTTGCTCATTCGACGAACGCCCTAGGTTAGGCCGCTCTAGAGATTGATGGTACGTTCTGAGCAACCACTGGTGTTTATTTTGCAATAAATGATCAAGCTTTAACAGCTCAGTTGACACACCTGGATGAATTTTACCCGACTCACCTTTAAGGTATTCTCGTAAATCGCGTCTGACTTGTTCAAGCTCACTGATATGTACCGCCAGCATTGAAGACGGTTCATCGTAATCAAATTTACGCCCTAAAATCGCTTTGGCCATCACTAACGCATGAGGTTCACTTAAAATCCGTAAATCTTGCTCAAGGGAGATTAATTCAAAGCGAGCAAGGGTTTCTAAACTAAAATAGACATGTTCATCTGCTTGAATATCAACGGTAATACCTTTTCTGAGTTGGTCAATACACACTCTGGGGGCTATCCCCATCGTTGGGTATAAACGAGTACCTTGCCCAATCGATCGTACTTGATCATATTTGTCAGCAACTTGCTGTGTATCATGATAAATCAGTTCAATAAAAGGTTGATGACGCACAATTAACGTTGCTTGCGTTGCGTTGACTTGGCTGACCACAAATTCAACGATAGGATTTGTCATCGACGATAGTACCAACAAATCACTCACCGACTCTAACAAGCGAAGCGTCAACAACGTGGGCTGTTTAATTTCACTGACAATGGGTTGAGTAAAAATATGTTGATGCATTCAATATCCTTTTAAAATCGATACGACTTGTATAATTTATCTTACTTATTAAATTGAAACTAGCAAACCTATTGAGAACATGGTAAAAAATTTGCAAAATTCACGCTATTATCAATTTAAGGCTCATCAATGTTAATATGCCAGTAATCGCGAAAAGGATCTTAATTTTATTATGGCAAATGCAATTCAACCCACCCTATTCTGGCACGATTATGAAACCTTTGGTGCAAACCCGGCCAAAGATCGCCCGTCGCAATTTGCAGGAATTAGAACGGATCTCGACTTAAATATTATTGGTGAGCCAGAAAGCTTTTATTGTAAACAATCACCCGATTATTTACCGGCCCCCGAAGCCATTCTTATTACCGGTATTACCCCACAACTGGCGAACATGAAAGGCATACCAGAAGCTGAGTTTATGCGCCGTATCAACAGCTTATTTAGCCAACCTAATACCTGTGTTGTGGGTTACAACTCGTTACGTTTTGACGATGAAGTTAGCCGCTATGGTTTTTATCGCAACTTTATTGATCCATACGGGCGTGAGTGGCAAAACGGCAATTCGCGTTGGGATATTATCGATTTAGTCCGAGCTTGCTATGCTTTTCGTCCGCAAGGCATTAACTGGCCGATGAAAGAAGATGGCTCGCCAAGCTTTAAATTAGAGTTATTAACTCAAGCAAACGGCTTAAGCCATGAAAAAGCACATGATGCGATGTCAGATGTTTACGCAACCATTGCAATGGCCAAACTCATTAAACAGCAACAGCCTAAATTGTATGAATACTATTTTAATTTGCGCCGTAAGCAAGCCGTTGCTGACCATATTGACGTATTAAAAATGCAACCTTTGGTGCATGTTAGCTCTAAAATCAGTGCGTTAAATGGCTGCACAACCTTAATCGCACCTGTGGCTTATCACCCAACCAATAAAAACGCCGTCATTTGCATTAATTTGGCCATGGATATTTCACCATTGATCGAGTTATCCGCTCAAGAAATCAGCGACAGAATGTACACCCCACGTCATGAATTAGCAGAAACTGAGCTGGCGATACCCATAAAACAAATCCACCTCAACAAATGTCCTTTCATTGGATCGCCAAAATTACTTGACGACGAGGTGACTGCAAAATTACAGTTTGATAAAGACTTTGCGCGTGAACAATATAAACGCTTAAAAAATCATCCAGAAATACGAGAAAAGATTAACCAAGTATTTGAATTAGAGTCAGATCGCAAGCCCATTACCGATCCTGACTTAATGCTATATAGCGGCGGTTTTTTCAGTCATGCTGATAAAACCAAAATGGAAATTATTTGTCATACTGAACCGCGGAACCTAGCGGCTTTAGAGTTACAATTTGATGATCCGCGCATCAATGAAATGTTATTTCGTTTCCGGGCCCGTAACTACCCAGAAACATTGTCTGATAATGAAACTCGTCGATGGCGCGATTTTTGCCAACAACGACTCTCAGATGCCGATTATGTGATTAATCTCGAAAACTTGGTCGAAGAAACCAGCGAGAATGAACACAAACAAAAGTTACTTAAAGCCCTATATCAATACTTACAGTCATTATAGTGAATTATCACTTTTACCCGATTTATTTCATTTAAGGATTAAGGGAATGCAAAATCGATTTTTAGACAGCATTACTCAGTTAGACAAACCATTAGCGACCGCGCTTGCACCATTACTGCATGAGCAATTTTGTGGCCACATCGATGCCAACCAATTTGCCATGTTAGTTAAAGCCAGCGGTAAGCCAGAAGAACAAGTGTTAATGGATTTATTACCTATTGCAGCCGCTTTGGCTAACCCACCTATCAGTGAATTTTATGTTGGTGCTATTGCTAAAGGTGCCAGTGGCGACCTATACATGGGTGGCAACCTTGAACTACCCGGTGAAGCGCTGTTTCACAGTGTACATGCAGAGCAAAGCGCCATTAGTCATGCATGGTTAAGCGGCGAAATAGAAATTGTAGATATTATTGTTAATTACAGTCCGTGTGGCCACTGTCGTCAATTTATGAATGAATTGTTCAACGGCAGTAATATCAAGATCCATCTGCCACAGCAAGAAACTAAAGCCTTATCTCATTACTTACCGTATGGCTTCAGTCCTGCCGACCTCGATGTCACCTTGCCATTATTGTGCAAACGTGAAAAAGAATTTAGCCTAAATTCTGACGACCCAATGATCATTGAAGCGGTAGATCAAGCAGGCCTGAGCTATGCGCCTTACACTGACAGTAATGCCGCAGTAGTGCTTGAAACCATGGACGGAGCGACATTCTGTGGCCGTTATGCCGAAAACGCAGCATTTAACCCATCAATGCAACCGATGCAAATGGCGTTATCGAACTTGATTAGACACAACCGTCAATACAGTGAAATTAAACGTGCTGTATTGGTTGAGTCATCTGAGGGGAAAATTAGCTTAGTGGGCGCGACAATGGATGCATTACACGCGATTGCAGCCATTGAGTTAGAACACATTGTTGTTGAACCTACGCCAACTTAACCACTGCAAAATTTACCCATTAGGCGCTTAAGAGCGCCTTTTTTATTGGCATATTGGCACGTTAAAGGGATTAATTATCTTTTATAGGGTAATTCAATCAACCTGTTAACATGCTAATCTTAAGTCAAATCAAAATTGATTTAACTGCATTATTGAGCCGTAATAACGCTATAGCACAGCAATAACAGAAGCAACGAGTGAGTTACTATTGCGCATATTTACCCTAAAAAGGATTTTAGTTTTTATACTGCTATGCACAGTAGGTTTAGTGTGGGCCATTATCGAACATGCAAAGCCACTGACCGTAAAACTACTCAATAGTTTACTAGCAGACAATCACATTGAAGTCCTGAATTTTGATGCTGAATACGTCTCGTTGAATCATATTTATATTCCAAGACTTATCCTCAAAATTGAAGACAGCCATATCGCGGTACAAGAATTTAATCTCGAACTGCGTGACAGTATTCAAATGCTTAAAAATCAGCAATTCAATGCCGACGATATTGTCAGTATTGAAACACAAAGCGTGTATGTCGACTTAGGTGAAAGTTTTTTTATTAGGCAATCAAAGCAAACCGAAGACTCACCCGCCACCTTACAATTAAATCTCGCGAAACTCCCAACCATTAATTTAGGTAATATCACCATAAGACTCCCCGTGTTAGAGGCCGCACAAGCCAACCAACACAGCTTAACCATGGATAATCTAACCCTGTCAAAAACAGGGAAACTCAATACCGTGTGGCGTTTTGATGAGTTTCCGCTATTCAGTGTTGATGCAACACTTAGCAAACGAGCTTGGGAATTTGACACCTTGGTTGACTTAGGTGCAAGTTATCAAGGGCTTGAGTTATTAAAGAAATATTTAGACTTGTTGCATGATAAACAATTTAAGGCTAATCCAAACAGCAATAACCTATTAAGCGGCTTACACAAACAACTGACACATATACTCAACCCTATCACTGAGCAGCAATTATCGGTTCAAGGGCAATGGACCACTCACACCCAACTTAACTTAATTAATGGCGAGCTTAAGAGTCAGCAATCCATACGCGATTTATCATTACATTCATCGCGTTGGCCAAGTGTCTTTTTTACGCCAAAACAACCGATAAACTTTACCCTCGACATAGGTCAATATTCTGTTAACGATCCGTTCAAGGCTATGACTGACGAGCAAAAACCACTTGAAACGTTAGCGCTCAAACTCGCTATTGCGCCTTTCAATTATCAACTGAATCCGAGTGAGACAGACATCAACCAGTTAATCGACTTACTGATTGTTAATCCTGATAGCAAACAACACCTCAATCATACCATTCAGCAACTTCTCCCCTTATCAGAGCAACCTTACCTTGCGGTTAATATGACCGAGCCCGTTGAGGTGTTCATGCCTCTTCAGCAAGACACCGCAGTAACACAAGTGGCCATACCAAACTTAACCTTAAGTCTTAATGGCTTGCGCTTAAAAACACAACTGTCATTAAGCCACATCAAGGTAAATAGCCAACAACAATGGCGCAGTGATTTTGATTGGGATATTCAGTTAGCCTCACCACAAACAACAGATAATCCTCAACCTATTGACCTCAAAAAATTATTAGCAAACATTGATGTTGAACAGCTTAGCGTTGAGAAAGCATCAGTCATATTGAAAGGTACGATAAACAATGTGCAAGAAAATGATGTTAATATCGCCCTGTTCCCAAGTTCCACTGTCGCGTTTAATAAACTGTACTTTACCCAGAAAGATGGTGATAAAACCATCCATAAAATTCAAAAAAATACCGCTGCGCAACTTGCCTCGTTAACACTTAATTTAGCCCAGACCTCGACCATTAAAAAAAGTCACAACCTCGATATTAAATTGGCTCCGTTTATCGTTACCGCAAAACAATTTGTCGGCCAGCAAATCATCAGCCAAAAAAACATTAAAACAATCACCACTAATGCCAGCGCCAATCTTGCGAGCATTGACGTTCAACAAGATGTGTTATTTAGCCTAAATGACAATGAAACTATCGAACAAGCCATCGCCCGTTGGTTACAAACCCCAACAACAAACCAGATTGTATGGAGCATTAAGCAACTTGATGCCGTTAAACAGGTTGGCAAAAGTCGTCGCCAACCCTTGCTTGCACTTAACAGTGTTAATTTGCAGCAACAACTTAATTTGTCAAAAGGCTTATTGGTGGGCAGTGAGCAATGGCAATTAGATACCCTAGCATTAAGCAGTTACCATTTATTAAAGTTTGCCGATGCCAAAAGCCCTCTTTCACTGGCAGGCCAATGGACATTTGACACCGACATTGAGAAGGCGCTTCACATTCTTAAAAAAGTGCAGCCATTACCCGACAACTTCAACCTTCAAGGTCACAGCCGCTTAGTCGCCGGTTTTGCGCTGAGCGAACTCAATAACAGCAGTCAATTTGAAATGAAAATTCAGCAACAACTTTCATCGTTGTCTGGCCGCTTAGCTGACAGGTCATTTATTGGTGGCGATGTGTTTGCACAGTGCCAATTTAACTGGCAACAGCAGCACGATAAACCCAACACACCGCTGGCAGAGCAACATTTTGCCCAAAGTCAATTAGTGTGCCCTCAAACAGCCATTAGCTTACAAAAAGCCAATGTCGGTTTATTAATGACTAATCTCAACATCAATGCCAATATTGAATTAACCAAAGACGGCAATAAAGTGCCCGACAATTGGCTACAACAAATCACTGGACTCAGTGAAACCAACGTCAGTTTAACAGCCAGTGGCGACATGCTCGACGGACGCTTTTTACTGCCAGAGTTTGTGCTTAAGTTGCATGATAAATCCCATGGCTACCTTTTATTACAAGGGTTAAGTTTAGCCAAGTTTTTAGAAGAACAACCTCAAGTCGGTGTAAAAGCCAGCGGTCTATTTGATGGCGTACTCCCTGCCGAACTTGTCGATGGTAAAGTGACGATTGCGGGCGGGAAACTCGCGGCTCGTAAGCCCGGTGGATTAATTGAAGTGGCAGGAAATCCAGCAATGGATCAACTGGCCCTATCTCAGCCTTATTTGGAATTAGTGTTTACCGCACTGGAGCATCTTAACTACACTGAGTTATCGAGTACTTTTGATATGAACCCAAACGGTGATGCCTTTATTCATGTGGGGGTTAAAGGAAAAAGTCGCGACATTGAGCGCCCTGTTCATCTTAACTACGACCACCAGGAAAACCTTATTCAGTTATACAAAAGCACTCAAATAGGCAACCAATTGCAAAACAAAATTGAAACCAAGGTTCAGTAGTAAACGTTCAATAGCATACACTCAATAACATAAGCTCAGTAACACAAGTTGAATAACATCCGTCAAGTCGCATTAAAAGGAAATACAGGTGAAATACTCGTCGATATACATTGTTAGTATCAGTACCCTGCTCGGCTCATTGTGGCTCTCAGGTTGCACACCCACGGTGAAAATAGAGCCACCCGATAAACCGATTGTGATTAATCTTAATGTCAAAATCGAACATGAGATTAGGATCAAAGTCGATAAAGAGTTAGACACTTTGATTGAAAATGATGAGTTATTTTAGGCGGAGAACACAATGAAACCTTCATTAGCGATCGTGACACTATTGTGTGCCGCCAGCCTGTTATGGTGTTCAAGTGTGTTGGCTGCAGTGACCTTGCAACAAGCCAAAGTATCGGGCTGGGTAGGAGAGCAAACCAATGGCTATTTAGGCGTGGTGGTGGATAGCCAAGAAACGCAAACATTGGTGTTCGCAGTAAACGATAAACGTAAGAAGTATTACCTGGTGATTGCAGAGCGTAACCACATAAAACTGGATACGGTTGCTAAGCTTGCTGCACAAAAAGCCATACAAGCAGCTGAACCCGGCCATATAATACAAACGCCACAAGGAAAATGGCTAACTAAGTAATGCTTAATTAACGACATATCCACTCGCGGCGTATTCTATTGATGGATGGCACCATCGATACTTTCAGGCAATACCAGTATTACATGGTTGCCGTATTACATTGTTGCCATTGTCCAGTAATCTAAACGTTTTTGTGGATCATCAACTAATGTCTTGCAAGCGTCTTTATACTGAGCCATTAAACCGCCAAGGTTGTTTGAGCCAGCGAGCTTTTTCACTTGGGCTTGTTTAGCTGCAGCCACATCTTTTTCAACTTGCTCTGCCCCGCGATATTTACTGGCAAGCGTTTGCGCATCACTTGCAGAGGTCTTTAGACGTTCGCCTACCGCTTTCATTTGTGGTGCATTCATTGCAGCAATAGCTTCAGAGCTAATTTGGTAATACGCAGTACATTCAATTAATTCATTAGTAAAAGCTTTTTCGGCAGCATCTTCTGCAAACGAAACCGTGCTGAAGCACACAAATGATGAAGCCAAAATCCACATAGCTGGTTTGAACATTCTATTGTCTTCCTTATATAAAATAGTGTGTTATTTTATCGTCTCGCTCGCCAAGACCTAAATCATCATCTAAAACAATGACTACTTACGCGTTCAACATATATACAGTCAACGTCGTGAGAGTTTTTGCTGCGATTAATAAAATTTGAATTACCACAACATAAGCAGATGGTGAATACGATATATATCACATTATCGTATATCAATAGTGACTAAATTGAAAAGCATCACTGCAAGCACGCAGTTGATTTATTGTAAGAGAACATGGCAACGATGGCGGTTTACAAAAAATAGCAGATTAATATCAATAAAAATAGCGTGTTATAAAACACAGATAATTGTTATCTACATCATTATCTGTGTCTTAATCATAACCCCATTAACGATTAAAAGCCGTGATTAGCGTTACTGACCCTAAACCAACCGGCAATACTCTTACGCGTTTTAAACGTTGGGCGCACTTCGTGAGGAAATCGCTCACTCAAAAACAGCACTAGCGTACCAATTTGTGGATTCACCACATCGAGTTGTTGGTCAAGCTCATCGTAAATCACCAACTCACCACCGTCGCTTTCTTGCCATTCTGGATTCAAGAAAAATACCGTCGACAAAATTCGATTTTGGCTACCGTGCAATGCATCAACATGTTTTTTATAAAATGCACCAGGCTCGTAAACGGCATAATGGCTTTCAAAATCGAACAGCCCCATAAATAAGCGTCGATTTAAGCCCTCTTTTAGTTGATCCATAATCGACAAGTATTCGCGATCGGTATGATCTTGATTGTCTAACCAACTAATTTTATCCGAGCGAATTTCGGTATTGATTTGTTGTTCAATACCTCGACCAATTGCCGCGTCTTTAAAATTAATATCTTGCTCAGCTTGCATTTTTTCAAGCAAGGCTAAGCTTACATAATCAGGAATGATGTCAGATAAAAGAATGTATCCTTTATCGACTAACGCATCTGCGATCACATCCAGCATTGCTTCACTTACTTGCGAAACCATACATGCCACATCCAAACAGAAAGACTACGCTTTTTACTTTACTTAAGGACTCAGAAAGGAAGTTAAGAGTCTGATTTTCGAGGGGGCGTCATTAAAAGGTATGATTGCCATACCTCAATTATTTAGGGCGATTCTATAGAATAAAACCGCCCTAGACAACACATATTAAAACACATAAAAATCAATGGCTTAATTCAGATCCAATTAAATTTGACTGTGAAGTAAAACCGACTGATTGTCTGCTGTATTTTCTGCTGCATTGTCTTCACTCGTTGTGGGTTCTACGGTGGCAGCCAAATGGCTTTGATGTAGCCTTAATGCCAAATATAAATCTGAGCGTATTGTGATACCGTCGTCACCTGACACCATGTCAGTTTGTTCAAACCAACTGATTAACTGCCGTTTTCTGCCCGCTAACACCAAGCTTACGCCGCGTTTACGCAATAATGCCTCAATGTCTGTCAACATGGCCATCACACTCAAATCTAAATGTGTAAAGCACGGCACTGCATCAATAATCACACAATCAACAGGTTCGAGTTGATTCTGACGAGCAAAACGCTCAAGTAACCTGCGTTTAAAGTAAGTTGAATTAAAATAGGTCAAAGGCGAGTTAAACCGATAAATAAACACACCGGGTACCGCAGCCGCTTTATCACTGCCGTCAATACTGCGAATAATCCCTTTTGCATCAAGGCCTAACACTTGATCTGTTGGGCGCATCACGGTGCGTAAAAATTGAAATAAACCCAGTAATACTGCAAGCGTGATACCTGGGATAACACCAATAAATAACACCGCAAATAAGGTTGTCAGCGCGAGGTAAAATGCTTGACGGTCGCGCAAACGTAACACCCAAATCGCTTTAAAATCGATTAGGTGTATGGATGCTATGACCAATACCACACCTAGTGCAGCACTGGGGATGTATTCAAGTGGTGCGGTTAGAAATATCGCCACTATCGCAATTAATACCGCGGCAATAATCGACACAAGTTGGGTTTTACCGCCATTAGCATCATTTACGGCAGTGCGAGAATCTGCACCACTGACAGCAAAACCTTGGGATAACGCCGATGCAATATTGGCTAAACCTAAGGCTTTAAATTCTTTGTCTGCATCAATGTCGTAACCGTTTTTAGCGGCAAAACTTCGAGCCGTAAGCATCATGCTAACAAAGCTGACCATCGCTAAGTTAAGCGCTGGCATCACCAGTTCACGCGCGATACCAATATTAAATGCAGGGGTTTGAAATGACGGTAAACCACCCGTCACAGAGCCAATGACCGCGATATCGTATTGGGTAAGCTTAAAGCCCCACACCAACAACGCACCAACGGCAATAGCAAACATGGACGCTGGCCAAGTGGGTTTAATCCGTTTCATCACAAAGTAAACAATCACAGTTAATACTGCCATTAACAATGTAGGCACATGAGTTTGTGACAAGTAGCTTGGTGCCCCGCCTAAACGTTCTAACAGGTATTTTTCATCGAAGGTAAAGCCAAATATTTTCGAGAACTGGCCAACAATAATGGTAATCGCGACCCCGTTAAGCAGGCCCATTAAAATCGGTTTTGATAAAAAATCGGCCAAGACGCCTAACTTAAACCGACTGGCAATTAAACACCAAAAACCGGTCATCACCGTCATGGTCATTACAAGTTGCCAATGCATTAAACTGTCGCCCGCAGCAAGGGGAGTAACCACCGCGGCAATCACCGCACAGGTGGCGGCATCAGGGCCAACAATAAGTTGTCTTGATGTACCAAACAAGGCGTAAACTAGCATCGGTAATACGCAAGAATACAGCCCAACGGCAGCATTAACCCCAGTTAATTGGGCATAAGCGATAGCCACGGGTAATGCCACAGCAGCAACAGATAACGCGGCGGTAACATCGTCTTTGAGCCAGCTTTTCTCATAACGAGAAAAGGTCTCTAAACCAGGCATAAACGCATACAATCGACTCAGAAACACAACGACCCCACCACATTGACTTTGATTGTTATCATAGATTTATTTCAAAATAATTACGACACATTCAATCGCGCTAAACAGGTAAATTTTTGTTAACCCAGATAAATTGATAATGCCCTACGCAAAACCTTAGCACCTCATGTGCAAAAAAAGTTGCGCATAATCAGGCAAATCTAGCACTAAAAGGTGAGCCCTCGTAGAGTAGACTATGCCAAATTCGCTTACAAATATGACGGCTCTCCCGCCCTAGTTACATGCTAAACTGTTACCTCTTTGCGCACTGTTCATATTTTTCGTTTTCTGTTTTCGAGGTTTTTGTGGTATTGCCAATAAAATCAACGTCATCTCCCATCACCGCAGGCATTCCTAATCTGGCTATGCTGATCCCTATGTTGGCTGCTATTGTGGCGATTACCCCTTTAGCAATCGACATGTATTTACCGGCAATGTCGGTGTTGGCACTGGGCTTTGACACCAGTATTACCATGGTGCAACAGTCTTTAAGTATTTATTTAGCAGGTTATGCCTTAGGCATGCTCACTTTTGGTCCATTAGCCGATAAAATCGGCCGCCGACCATTAGTGATTTTTGGTTTATCCGGATTTACGGTTATTAGTTTACTCATTGCCTTAAGTACCAGTATTGAACAATTTTTAATTCTACGATTTGCCCAGGCATTTATTGGTGCTGCAGCTACGGTCGTAGTGCCAGGCTATATAAAAGAAGTGTACGGCGACAATACGGCTAAAGGCATGTCTTATGTCAGTTTAATTATGATGTTGGCCCCTTTACTTGCTCCAACGCTAGGCAGTCTCATTATGGAGCTAGGCGACTGGCATTTAATCTTTTTAAGTCAAAGTTGTTATGCCATCACCTTGTTAGCACTGGTGCTGTTTAAATTAAAAATGCCCAGTGATAAAGATGCTGATAGTCGCAGTCAAAAATCTTTTCTTCGGGCCTATTACACCGTATTTGCAAGGGATGGCGTCAAGCTCAATATTACCAGTGGCGTATTAACGTCATTTGCCTTTTTTTGCTATTTAACCGCATCCCCGTTTATCTATATGGAAGTCTTCAATTTAGATAAATCACTCTTTGCGATCCTATTCAGCACTAACGTTGGCGCTCTGATGCTGGCAAACATTGTTAACTCAAGAATTGTCAGTCGCTATGGCTCAAAACGCATGTTGCACGTCTCGACATTTTTTGGCGTGATTGCCGCTTGCGGTTTATTGATGGTTAATCTGCTGGATTTAAGCTACCACTTTACAGTGTTGATGCTCATCCCCTTAATGGGCTCACTTGGGGTGATGTCGGTGAATGCTGATGCCATTGTATTATTAAAATTCAAACAAGAAACCGGTACAGCGACTGCTGTCATTGGTACTCTGCGTTTTGGATTTGGTGCAACCGCAGGGCCTTTACTGGCCTATTTTTACGATGGCAGTGCTGTGCCCTTCTCTGCACTCATGCTTTGTGCCATTTTGCTTGTGGGTGTATGCCAATTTTTACAATCTCGTTTACCTAAAAGCCGTATACAAACCTCTGTCTAATATTCGGCTTTAATATAAAGTCACGAAGACGAATACTGTAAATCCTAACATTTTGGCCATCACATCGATGGCCATCATTGTTTCTATAAGGTGGTAGTATCAACGCATCAAAAGCAAATAAGAAAATAAGCCCACAAAACCAACCATCAAAACCAACCATCAAAACCAACCATCAAAACCAACCATCAAAACCAACCATCAAAACCAACCATCAAAACCAACCATCAAAACCGCCAGTAAAAAATCATAAACATGAAATGATTTCAACCTTGAAAAATATTTAACCAAAGAGCTTGCAGTAAATTTTAATTTACATAAGATGGATGTCAGTGACTCATCTGGGTTGCTGAATGAACAAGTCATTGAGTTTAGCTACTGTTAAATTCAATCGTCGAGTTTGAATTACCGTTCAAACTTATTTTTAAAGCGATTACCGTCGTTGTATAACAAGATACTGTTTACCATACGGTAACTTAAAAAGGACTCATTTCATGGAAAAGCTTTCTGGCGCGAGTATGATCGTGCGCTCTCTAATCGATGAAGGCGTAAGCCACATCTTCGGTTATCCCGGTGGTTCAGTTTTAGACATTTATGATTCTCTTCATAAAATTCCCGGCATGGAACACATTCTTGTGCGTCATGAGCAAGCGGCTGTGCACATGGCTGACGGTTACGCTCGTGCTACAGGTAAAGTCGGGGTCGTACTTGTCACCTCTGGCCCAGGCGCAACTAACGCCATTACTGGCATTGCCACCGCTTACATGGATTCTATCCCACTGGTTGTGTTATCAGGCCAGGTACCGAGTAACCTTATTGGTAATGATGCATTCCAAGAATGCGACATGATTGGTATTTCACGCCCTGTTGTTAAACACAGTTTTTTAGTCAAAGATGCCAAAGATATTCCTGAAATTGTCAAAAAAGCTTTTTTCATTGCATCGACAGGCCGCCCAGGCCCGGTTGTTATCGATATCCCTAAAGACTGTTTAAGCCCAGATATACTTCACGATTACATTTATCCAGACAGCGTTAAAATGCGCTCTTATAACCCGACAACGACAGGCCATAAAGGCCAAATCCGCCGAGGATTACAAGCCTTATTAGCCGCTAAAAAACCTGTGTTATATGTGGGCGGCGGCGCGGTGATATCGGGTTGTGATGCACAAATACTTAAACTAGCAGAGCGCTTGAACATTCCTGTCATCAGTACCTTAATGGGCTTAGGTGCATTCCCTGGTACTCATAAGCAAAGTTTAGGCATGCTTGGTATGCACGGGCTTTATGAAGCCAACATGGCGATGCATAACACCGATTTAATTTTTGGTATTGGTGTCCGTTTTGACGACAGAACCACCAACAATGTTGATAAATACTGTCCAAATGCCACTATTTTACACATCGATATAGATCCCTCTTCAATCTCTAAAACGGTACGCGTTGATATTCCGATTGTGGGCTCAGCTGATAATATCCTAGACAGTATGCTAGAGCTGTTAGATGAATCGAGTGAAACCAACGATGCTGATGCACTTGCCATATGGTGGCGCGAAATTGACATTTGGCGCTCACGTAAAAGCTTAGAGTTTGACCGCACAAGTGACCGCATTAAACCGCAACAAGTGATTGAAACACTCTATAAATTAACCAATGGTGATGCCTATGTTGCATCCGATGTCGGTCAACACCAAATGTTTGCCGCCTTATATTACCCATTTGATAAGCCACGTCGTTGGATTAACTCAGGCGGTTTAGGCACCATGGGCTTTGGTTTACCTGCGGCTATGGGCGTTAAGATGGCATTTCCTGATGAAACCGTAGTGTGCGTCACCGGTGACGGTTCGATCCAGATGAACATTCAAGAGCTATCAACTGCATTGCAATATGATACTCCAGTTAAAATCATTAACTTAAACAACCGTTTCCTAGGCATGGTTAAGCAATGGCAAGACATGATTTACTCAGGTCGTCATTCACAATCCTATATGGACTCTGTGCCTAACTTTGCCAAAATTGCTGAAGCGTATGGCCATGTCGGCATGAACATCAATCACCCTGATGAGCTTGAATCAAAACTAGCTGAAGCCTTAGCAATGAAAGACAAGTTAGTGTTTGTCGATATTAGCGTAGACGAAACTGAACACGTTTACCCTATGCTCATCCGCGGCGGCGCGATGAACGAAATGTGGTTAAGCAAAACGGAGAAAAGCTAATGCGTCGTATTATTTCTGTATTACTTGAAAACCAACCAGGCGCATTGTCACGCGTTGTAGGGCTTTTTTCTCAGCGCGGTTATAACATCGAAAGCTTAACCGTAGCGCCAACGGAAGACACAACGCTATCACGCCTCAATATTACCGTGATTGCCGATGAAACCGTGTTAGAACAAATTGAAAAGCAATTGCATAAGCTTATCGATATTCTAAAAGTGGCTAACATCACCGAAGCGGCGCACATTGAGCGTGAAATTGCATTAGTCAAAGTGAAAGCACAGGGTGAGCAACGCGAAGAAGTAAAACGTACTGCGGATATTTTCCGGGGTCAAATTGTCGATGTCACGCCCAACTTGTACACCATACAAATGGTGGGAACCAGCGACAAAATCGATGCGTTTATACACGCTTTAGGTGACACTACAAAAGTGATTGAAATATCGCGCTCTGGTGTTGTCGGCTTAGCACGCGGCGAAAAGTGCATGCGGGCTTAACTTAATTAGTGCCGATACATTTTAAATGATAAAAAACCGCCTTTATGGCGGTTTTTGTTAACACGGCAATAAGTACATATTAAACGGCCTAAACTAAGACTTTTCGGCCGATATCCCTTCAATATTATGAACTACACCAATGGCGTAGCTTCAACGATATAGCGATATTCAGCATTGCCTGCCAACTGATCAAATGGATAACAGGTGATTAAGGTTAGCTTGCTGCTTTCTGTTTGCTCCAGTACTTCCGTTGCGGTTTCATGTACCACTTGCGTGGCGGTAATTTGGTACACCAGTAATTGCCCTGTTGCGCTGTAAAGCTCAATCATGTCACCGACATTAACATATTGTAAGCGCATAAAATGGCTGTCGCGGTGTCCGGCAATAATCATATTGCCCTGCTCGCCAACACCAGCTCCGGCCAACATCAAGCTTGGCCCAAAGGCGAGGTTTCGGCCTGAAGCCCCAGCAAGCACATATAAATCCTGGCCAAGTGGTTGCACTCCTTGTGCATTGTGTTGCAGTAAGCGCATTTTGGCGACTGGGTGCGTGTCGGCCCATGACCATGGCTTATGGGGCTGATTATCCACCAGCGTTTGTTCAAATGCGCGCTCAATTAAAAACTGGGCAAAATGGGCTTTAGCTTGCATATATCCTCCTTGAACAATGAGCCCAAGGCCCACTAGTATTATCAGCGCCATAACCCAAAAATGTGTTTTGGCGTGCAGAGATGGCTTCATTATTTATCTCCTTAAACATTGGCTTCTATTACCAATACCTGGCCAGGTAAGCGCTGTCTAAGCCACAAAAAGTGCAAGATACCTAAGCCCAATAAGCTAAATCCAATCAATAACCATAAGCGGCTCGATGTCGAGGTTTGCGGTAAAATTTGTGCCTGATTACCCACTTGTAACCCGTGAGGCAAATGCGATTGCACATTGGCATTAATAGTCGTGTCACTCATTGGGTTTACGGGGGTCACATCGACGGCAACTAAGCTGGTTTGGCTGGTCACTAAATGGTATTGCATGCCTAAGGCTTCGACTTGCTTATTCACTCGTGGGCCGCTGGCGGCATTTTTATGTAACTCCAATGCGGTAATTTGTGCATTCGCCCATAAAAGATCTATACCTCTTGCTGGTTTATTATCAGTAAAATCAAGTTGTTGCTGCCAGTATTGACCATTAATATTGCCCGATACAATAATCGGCTGCAGTAACTGGCTTGGTGATTTAATACTGACCCACAACGGCTCGTTTTGATATAAATCGCTAATGGTCGATGGCCAGTAATCCGGTACGCTACCGTCGAGGTAATACAAACCAATATTGGTTAAAACCGGTTGTTCGATTTTAGTCAGTAGTTGCTCAATTTTTTGTTTCACTTCGGTTTCTTTACCAATGTAGGTAAAGGTGCCTCGGCCCATGCTGGCTGCTCGGCGCATAAAGTCTGAATTGGGCGCCGAACCGATGCCAACGGTAAAAAAGCGACTGTCACCCAGTTGATCGCTAATTAATTGATACAACTGCTGCTCATTACTGACCGCACCGTCGGTCATAAATATCACTTGGCGCAATAAAGATTCGCCGCGCGCATTAACCGATTCGGTTTGCAAAGTGTCGACTAATGCAGCTTGGATAGCTGGCGCCATTTCTGTGCCACCATCGGCCTCGAGCGTCGAGATAAAACGATTTGCCAAGCCCAAATTATGGCTATTGGCCGTTAATGGCACTGGGGACAATAAACTGATGTCTTGATTAAACTCGATAATATTAAAGGTATCGATATCGCGCAGCCCAGCAATCGCAAATTGCAGCGCTTGTTTGGCTTGAACAATGGATTGGCCAGACATAGACCCCGATGTATCAATCACTAAAATCAATTCGCGGCCGATTAAATGTTGCTCGCTCACTTCAACGCTTGGCGGCATTAACATCACTAATGAATACACGCTTTGATCACCCGCGGTGGTGGTTATATTGTCGTCTGGATTAACCGCTGCGCTATGTGTTTTACCGGTTTGATAAAAGGTTGCCGCTTGCGGTAGCCCGCCAACATCAGCTTGCCACTGCAACACAAAATCACGATCGGCAATTTGCTTACCTTCAAAACTCACCGTATAACGTTGGCCACTCACACTTTGCTTAATAGGGTGATACAGACTGTTAATAGTATTTAGCGTAAAACCTGCATCAATGGTAATTTGCATATTGACATTAATGCCCTGGGTGTTGCTGGTTTCAGCGACCGTATTTGGCAACACGGTTGGGTCAATATAGGCTATCGCTAATGCCTGTTTGTCTTTGTTGCTGGTATTGTCTGGGTGATAACGTGGCGTAATGGCCATTGGAAAGCGCAAACTAAACAGGCCGTCGTTAAAGTCCAATGTTTGTTGGTAACTGAGCTCCACCACTAATTGATCGTGCGGGCCTAAGTTTGCCACTTCTGAGGTGAAAATATTGCGGCGCTGTTGTTGCAATAAACTCGCTTGTTTGCCTTGTTTTTTGGCCGTTTCAAAGGTTTTTATCGCTTGTTTTTTTGGTTGAACTTGCCCCGCTATGATTTTATCGCCAATACGCAGTTGCATGCTATCTACGGCAGCATTTTCAGGTAATGGGAACACATATCGGCCATTAAGCCATTGGTCTGAATCGTTAATAAATACTTGCTTAACCGTCACGCGATTCAGTAAACCAGACACATCCATACTCACTTGCGTGTCCATCGCCAAAGCTTGTATCACTTTATCTTTAGCAAAATAAACCAAGGTACCTTGAGTAATATCCTCATCGGTTGCACCTGACGGTGAGGCTTGCACTGTGGCAGTAAAAATAACCAACAACACACTAATAAACCACTTTTGATAACCCAATGGGTTCGATAAACACGACATACGAGATAACCAGCACATAGCAGCTCCTTGCTCTATTACGCATGCTCTCTAAGCATTGGCGTAACAGAGTCGGTATTAAAATAAAATGAATAACAATCGATTAGTTTGCGGCTAGCTCGGCACCTGGAGACATTAACGTCAGGGTGACTCTGCGATCGAAAAAGTCATTTTCGTGGTTTTGCTCAGTATGTAATGGTGACGTTGCACCATAAGCTCTGCCTTGTAGACGTTGGCTGTCGATACCCTGCACGACTAAGTATTGGGTCACTTCTGCTAAACGTTGCTCAGACAACGCCTGGTTATATTGGTCTGCGCCTCGGCGGTCAGCATAGCCGGTTAAATCAATGGTCAGCTCAGGTGATAAGGTCATCATATAAGCCACATTATCTAACTGCTGTTTAAACAAAGGCTCTATTTGGCTCGAACCCGTTTTAAATTGCACATTCATGCCGATGGTCAATTCATTAAGCGTTTGTTGTTGATTGGCATTGAGCTCTGCGAGGTTCGTTTGTAACTGATAATACTTTTCAGACACTTGCACTAACTCTTGCTGCTGCAAATCCATTGCAATAAGTTGCTGCTGTGTTTCAACCAATTCATGTTCTTGTTTTACCAGTTGTTGTTTTTTATCGGCAATCTCTGCTTCATCACCCACCGTTTTACCAATCATGGTGCCAGTGAACGCTCCAATGATTGCGCCAACAGGGCCCGCGATGACCGCACCTAATAATATGCCTGAGCTTAACCCGACTAATTCTTCTGTGTGCTCGCGCTCTTCTTGAGGCTCAGCCACAACAGCCCATGAAGTGTGAGGTAATAAAAGTGCGCTGATAATAGTGGCGGCGATAAGTTGCTTTTTCATAATGAGTCCCTTTTAGCAATGATGTGTAAAGTGAAAGTCATTGAGTTAACGTGCAACCTCATAACTTTATGCCGTTATTAAACAATATATAAATGGCTTTATTGGGGAGCAAAAGTGGCAATGTGGCGATCAAATGTGGCAACAATATGGCAATTGGCATTAGCGGCTTTTTTGGTTAATAAAATCCTGTATAGTCAGCACTATATCTATTTATGTCCCTATTGATTGAAGTCACGCCATGAAACGAATTGCCATTGTTGAAGATGAAGCGGCTATCCGCGAAAATTACAAAGATGTGCTGCAACAACAAGGTTACAGCGTCCAAGCTTATGCCAATCGTCCATCTGCGATGCTGGCGTTTAATGCGCGCCTGCCCGATTTAGCCATTATTGATATTGGTCTTGAACATGAAATAGATGGTGGTTTTACTCTGTGCCAGGCACTGCGAGCCATGTCGAGCAGTTTGCCGATTATTTTTTTAACCGCGCGAGACAGTGATTTTGACACCGTTTGCGGCTTGCGTTTAGGCGCCGATGATTACTTAACTAAAGATGTCAGCTTTCCACATTTACTCGCCCGAATAGCCGCGCTGTTTCGCCGTTCTGAGCTGATTGGCTCAAGCCCAATAGAAGACAACTTACTCGAGCGAGGCCATTTAACCATTGATGGCAACCGCATTCAGGTGTACTGGAAAACCCAACCCATTGAACTTACCGTTACCGAGTTTTGGATGGTACATGCTATGGCCAAACACCCGGGGCATGTGCGTAGCCGCCAAGACTTAATGCAAGAAGCCAAGATTTATGTCGACGACAGTACAATTACCTCACACGTAAAACGTATCCGTAAAAAGTTTATCGCTATCGACACTGAATTTGATTGTATCGACACGGTTTACGGCATGGGTTATCGCTGGGACAATATTTAATTGATGTACTTACCTCTAGGGCTACGAGCCAAAGTCGTTATCTTGTCACTCTTTTTACTCTGCCTCCCCTGGCTTGGGTACGAGTACGTATGGGAGATGGAAAAATACCTACGTCATGGTCAGGAAAAAACCCTTGAAGGCACAACACAAGCACTCGCAACCGCATTACACGAGCGCCCTAAACTGTTTGACAACCAGGCCAGCTTTTTAAATCAGGTTGAAAAAGGCCGCGACTTATATGCCTATCCCATTGCCGGCCCCATTCAGCTAGACGGTAAATTAAGCGACTGGGACTTATACCAACATCGCACATTAAATTACGCCGATAACCACCTGATCTATCAGCGTAATGAAGCCGAACCTATCAATATCAGCTTTACCCACATGGTGGGGAAATACGGCGGTTATTTGTATGGCTTTTTCCAGGTTAGAGACCCTGAAGTGGTGTTTCGTAGCCGTAAAAGTTTACGGGTCGACAGAAACGATCATTTAGTGATGGCCACGCAATCACCAGACGGCCAATTTAGACGCTACATTATTGCTAATACCAAAAGCGGTTGGCTCAGTGCATTTGAACTGCCCGCCGATCCGACGCAATCAACCCCGGTAGAGCCAGAGTCGCGGATTCAAGGGCAATGGTTGCAAACAGACCAGGGATATAACATCGAATTCAGATTACCCCTCACCATGGTGGGCAGTAAACTCGGCTTTGCTATTCATAACGTGAACGATGCCAATACTCGTCAGTTAGTCAATGTTATTGGCACCTCAGCAACCGACTCAGTCGCCAGTTTAGGCACGGTACTCGTGCCCTCGCCTGAAATAGAAAGCATCATTAAAGGCATGAGCCACAATAGCTCGCGTATTTGGGTGGTCGATAATCATGGCCGCGTATTAGCAAAATCGGGCGACATTCGCACCTCATCTAACACCTGGGCAGACGATTTAGACGTGAGCCAGTCCAGCTCATTTTGGCAAGGTATTAAGCAAAACTATATATTGCCCTTGTACTACAAAATACTCACCCGACCACCACAAGATTTTATCGACTCACTGCAAGACTCAACCGAGCTTACGGGCAGTCACATTGAAAAAGCCTTAAGCGGTAAACAAGGTTCAACCTGGCGCTTAACCCCCGACAATAAAGCGGTAGTGTTAGCGGCAGCTAGCCCGATTTGGATTGACGATAAAGTGATGGGGGTAGTGATAGCCGAAGAAACCACTCATGGCATTCGCAGCCTGCGTAACCGTGCCCTTGAAAAACTGTTCAACGTTATTTTAACCATTATGAGCATGGGTACGCTGGCCTTGTTTATCTTTGCCTCGAGCATTTCGAGTCGCATACGCAGTTTGCGCGACCAAGCTGAACTGGCAATCGACAGTCAAGGCCGCGTACGCCAGCAAATTGAGGCTTCTAAAAACCGTGACGAAATTGGCGATTTATCACGTAGCTTTTCGAGTATTGTCAGTCGTTTAGGTCAATACACCCATTACCTTGAAAACATGTCGTCGCGCTTGTCGCACGAGCTGCGTACGCCAGTCGCAGTGGTGCGCAGTTCGCTTGAGCATTTAGGTTTACAACAACTTGATGACCAATCGCAAAAGTACGTTAATCGCGCCCAGGAAGGGGTGAATCGCCTGCACTTAATCTTAAATAATTTAAGTGAAGCCACCCGATTAGAAGCCAGTTTAACTCAAGCAGAAAGCTGCCGATTCTCGCTTAAAAAAGTCATTAGTGGCTGCATGCAAGGTTATCAACTCACTTATCCTGAGCAATTGTTTACGGTCCACATAGAAGACAAAACCATGCAATGCCAGGGGGTACCTGAATACATTGCCCAATTAATGGATAAGCTGATTAATAATGCGATTGAGTTCAATGACACAGGCACCGCCATCACGGTTAGCCTGACGCAATACCATAAGCAAGCCATCTTAAAAGTCACTAATATCGGACCCTTGTTACCCAAAGACATGAACAGCCAAATTTTTGAATCCATGGTGTCTATTCGGCCGCAAGGCGTGAATGGCAAGCCACATTTGGGTCTGGGTTTGTACATTGCGAGGTTAGTGAGCGATTTTCATCATGGCACGATTAAAGCCACTAATATTAGCGAAAATGACCTTAATGGCGTTGAAATCTGTTTAACCTTACCGTTAAGTGATGAAAAATAGTCAAGCTTGCTCATTTGGCAGTTTTATTTAAATGACTTGGTGCTAGGATGGTACAAAGATGACATCACTTATTGCAGCGCATTTCATCATATTGTTAGTAAGCAATTAATATTGCAAAGATTAACTTTATGAACACTGCCCCAACTGGAAAAATTAACATGAGCAAAGATGATAAATTAGCCACACAAATCGTCAGTGTCGGTCGCGAGAAAAAATTCACCAAAGGCATTATTAACCCGCCAGTATTTAGAGCCTCAACCGTGGTCTTTGACACTATGGATGAGATGCGTTTTGCGATAAAAAATAAAACCAATGGTGAAATGTTTTATGGTCGCCGCGGCACGCCAACCCATTTCTCATTTCAACAAGCCATTAGCGAGCTCGAAGGTGGCGTAGGCACTGCATTATACCCATCAGGGGCTGGCGCAATCAGTAGCGCATTATTGTCATTCTTAAAAAGTGGCGACCATTTACTCATGGTCGACACCGCCTATGAACCCACACGTGATTTATGCAATAAAATGCTCGCTGGTTTTGGTATCGAAACCACTTATTATGACCCAATGATCGGTGAAGGCATTCGAGAACTTATTCGCCCTAATACCAAGGTGCTGTTTTTAGAATCACCAGGTTCTATCACCATGGAAGTGCAAGATGTGCCAACATTAAGCCGCATCGCTCACGAACACGACATGATTGTCATGCTCGACAACACCTGGGCATCACCGATTAACTCGCGCCCATTTGATATGGGGGTTGATGTGTCGATTCAAGCTGCCACCAAGTATATTGTCGGCCATTCTGATGTGATGATGGGCACCGCGACCGCTAATGAAAAATGCTGGGATCAACTGCGCGAAAACAGTTATTTAATGGGACAAACCACCTCACCAGACGACGTGTATTTAGCTGCCCGCGGCTTGCGTACCTTAGGGGTGCGTATGGCGCAACATAATAAAAATGCCCTCAAAGTGGCTAACTGGTTAGCCAGTCGACCAGAAGTCGACCATGTGCGTCATCCAGCCTTTAAAACCTGCCCAGGCCATGAGTTCTTTAAACGCGACTTTAGTAGTGGCAACGGGTTGTTTTCATTTGTATTAAAGCAAGGTGATTTAGCCTCTGTTACCGCATTTGTTGAAAACATGGCCCACTTTAAAATGGGTTTCTCATGGGGCGGTTTTGAAAGCTTGATTTTAGGCGTATTTGGTATTAACAATATCCGCACGGCCACCCAATGGGATAGCAGTAAACCGCTGATTAGATTGCACATCGGCTTAGAAGATACCGATGACTTAATTGCCGATCTTGACGCGGCTTTTGAACGCTACAATGCCGTGTTAAACAAGTAAGCTTTTCATTTAAAAGGACACAAATGAACTTCATCAGATTAGTGATACTCAGTTTATGCGTAGGCATAGCTTATTTCGCGTTAAGTATCACAGTGATAGGACAATCCGCTGCGGGTAATGTTTTTTGGTGGTTTAACGTAAGCGGCTACCCCACCATTACTCATTTAGCTCAAAACTTTATCGGGATAGGTTTGGTGGCGTTTGTCCCAGCCTTCATAATTAAAAGCTATGAGCCAGGTAGACAATGGTTAGCGGTGACACTTGTTGTATTAGCGACCATATTATTACACGGTAACATGCATTATATGCCGTGGGACCCTATGGGTATTGTCAGGTTTATTTTTAGCACTTTATTGTCCGGCGATATCGGCGCTACAGCAATGTTTTTCTATATCACCCTATTACCAGTATTGTGGCTATGGATATTAAAACGTGCGGCAAGGGTATAACACCTAGCTCATCATTAAAAAGGCAATCTATTTAACCTGAGCTCGGGATAATAAACGCCTTTCAAACAGTCCTTTGCCCTGCTAACTGCGTTGAATCGACTTGCAATAGGCTAGCTATTGACGCGTCAATTCGCCTTGTTAGCAGAACAAATGACAAGCTTGAAAGTGACAAGGGGTAACATGTTGATTTTAAATGGCATAAGTTCATCCCTTATCCCGAGCTCAGGTTATTTTCCTTTTTTATTATGCGTTTACTTTTTTATTATGCGCTTACTTTGCGGTTAATGGCTTTTGCCAGGCTGCAGTGCCGTATAGCGGCACGGTAGACAACGCATGTTTATGACTGCCGTTGGTCTCTTTGGTTGAGTATGATAAATACAATAACGTTTGATTTTCAGCATCAAAAATACGGCGCACTTTTAAGCTCTTAAATAAAATACTCAAAGACTCTTTAAATACCACCTCGCCATTTTTCGACATATCAATATCGGCTAATTCAGCATGACTTATCGGACCGGTTTGACGGCAACTGATGCTCATATCAGACGGGTCAGCTAAATCTAAATTGGCCTCAATACGACTAATATGACAAGTCACCCCAGGAATTTTAGGATCGTGTTTAGCATCAATAATCACATCTTTGGTGGTAAATAATCCTAAGCTCACTTTACCCACATCATCGCCACAGCCGCTAAGCAATACACTGCCCACTAATGTCGCTAATAACAGTGATGCCGTTTTAGGTGCATCCTTTGCAAACGTAAACCTTAATTGACTCAGCATAGTATTGACTCTATTTAGTTAAATGCATATTGGGCACAACGGGTTAACCCTGCAGTTACCGAACCAAAGTGATCACCTACCACCACTTTTGCAGACGGATAAACACTGGCAATTTTTTGGTAAATCGCAGGGCTACGCGCTGTACCACCCGTAACATAAACAATATCAGGACTGCTTGGCAAAGCGCAATCTTGTTGTTGAGCTTGAGCAATAGCCGTTTGCATAGCTTGCTTCATTAAGGCTTCTACTTTAGCAAGTGGATCGCTAATCGCTTGTTCAAACTGAGTGGCGCTTAAGCTCACAAACAGGTCTTTTTCAATAAAATCTAATGTGCACAGAGTTGTGTCACTGTCAGATAAACTGATTTTTGCTGCTTCAGCCTGGCGTACAACCTGGTAGCTCATTTGATTTTTTTGTACCGTTTGTAAGCGTTTTAGAAGTTGTGGTTGTTCAGCCTCTTTGATCATTGACTCAACCAATTTACGCGATGCTAAACTGACAAACTCGCGCTGAGCACTAATATCGTTCACCGACACCGCATTCCAAAATGGCGCTCTTGGCATAGGTTTGCCATTGGTCATTACGGTATCAGCACCAAAACTCGGCATTAGGCCTGTCATGGCCAGCGCGATATCTAAATCATTACCGCCAATACGTTGGCCAGAGTGGCCTAAACAATCTTGAGTACGATCGGTATTGTTGCTGTGTGAAGGCCCCATCGTTACCACTGAGCAATCCGTTGTACCACCGCCCACATCGACAACCAATACGGTGTTATCGCTGTCTAACGTTGACTCAAAATCCATCCCTGCGGCTAACGGCTCAAACAAGAATGTCACTTCAGTAAACCCTGCACGAGATGCCGCAAGGCGTAAAATGGTTTCGGCTTGTTGGTTACTGTCTTCACCGCCTATGCCTTGAAAGTTCACCGGCCGGCCAATAACCGCGTGCGTTGCCACTGACAATGATTTTTGTTGTAGGGCTTTATCCGCTAGCGTTTTCACGTGTTGCATCATTAACGTGACAATGTCTTCAAACAAGCCTATCTGATCTGGACGCAGGCCATTAGCGCCTAAAAATGATTTTGGCGAACGGACATAAAATCCTTCTTCGGGCATTTCAAGGTATGCATCAATGGCGGCTTGACCGACAAATACGGCCTGTTCATTGGGCATTAAGTCCAATTCATGACGCATTTGCTTGGCACGCATTAATTGTGAGCTGCGAAGGTGAGAATATTCAGCTTTTAAGCTTTCTGGTAATCCTTGGTATACCGCTTCTGCAATCAGCTCACGGTCCATGGCATATAAGGTTGAAGGCATAAAATCCGAGTGTGTTGATAAAGGCAGTAAGGTTACCGCATCATCAATCATTACCCCTATTGCACAGTTGGCACTGCCATAATCAAATCCAACAAACATTGGCTTACCTTCAGTCGTCTAATCGAAAAAAGCGCTCAAAATAACACACTTATGGCGCTTGCTAAACCATTTATACGGGTTAAATGTCTGCTTTGCTCAATTACTCTAAATAAATTTTAAATATGAAGCACTTACTCTACTGCGTTACATTTGCTATCTCTGGAAGTTAGCATTCTATGAGCACACGATAACAACAAAAAAGCCCAATCGTTACCAATTGGGCTTTTTTAAACAAGGCCTAATAGGCGTTATTTTTTATTCACTTTCTCTTGCGCTTTACGCTGCGCTTCTTTTTGTTGACGACGAGCTTCAATCACTTGATTAACATCGCTACCAATGTGCGCTTCACCACGTTGCAACGCCAATTGCACCTGGCGTTCACGCTCAATAAAACGTTGACGCTGCTCAGCTGGAATTTTGTCAATACAATGTGGGCAACTCACACCTTGTACATAAGCTTCAGACAGTTTTTCTTCTTCGGTGATCGGCATACGACAAGCATTACATTGGTCATATTGGCCTTTCTCTAGGCTGTGATTAACCGCCACGCGATTATCAAACACAAAACACTCGCCTTCCCACAGGCTTTGCTCTTGTTCAACTTCTTCAAGATATTTTAAAATGCCGCCTTCAAGGTGATACACCTCATCAAAGCCCTGCTCTTTTAAGTATGCGGTTGATTTTTCACAGCGAATACCACCAGTACAGAACATCGCCACTTTTTTGTGTTTGGCAGGATCTAAATTCTGTTTAACGTACTCAGGAAACTCACGAAAGGTTTCTGTTACAGGGTTAACGGCATTTTTAAAGGTGCCAATTTTTACTTCGTAATCGTTACGCGTATCGACCAAAATGACATCAGGATCAGAAATCAGTGCATTCCAATCCTTAGGTTTAACATAAGTACCCACCACTTTACGTGGATCAATACCTTCAACACCCATAGTCACGATTTCTTTTTTAAGCTTCACTTTGGTGCGATAAAAAGGCATTTCAGTGTCAAACGACACTTTGGTCACAATATGATCTAACCCAGGTTGTGTATCTAACCAACCCAGTAAGTTATCGATACCTTGTTGTGTACTCGCCACAGTGCCGTTAATACCTTCCTGAGCCAATAACAAGGTCCCTTTCACTTCGTTTTGCTCCATTACAGACAATAAAGGCTGACGGATCGACTCAAAATGAGGCAAAGCGACAAATTTATAAAGGGCACACACAACGACTTGAGTGGGCGATGTTTGGGCTAAATGAGTGTCTTGCATACAATAATAACTCCGCTGGCTGGAACTTAACTTCCAGTGCATATAAGGCTAACGCACCGTGCGCTAACTCAAAAAAACGGCGGGAATTATACCCAAGTCACCATCAAAACACACTCAAAAATTCGATCTGCAAGTAAATTAGCCTTAAACTGTCGACCTCAGCGGGTGTCTTGGTTGTTTGGCACAAATATTTTCTCATTTTTAGAAAAGTGACTTTATGAATTCAGCTATTTTGTACACGTTTCGTCGATGCCCCTATGCCATGCGCGCCCGAATAGGTTTACATTTAAGCACGTTAAACCCCATCGTGCGTGAAATCGAACTCAAAAATAAACCGCAAGAGATGCTCGCGGTATCGGCAAAAGGCACAGTGCCAGTGTTAATCACCGCAGAGGCACAGATCATCGCTGAAAGCATTGAGATTATGCAGTACGCTCTAACACAGCATCCAGACCCACACTCACCCTGGTTAACGCCCGAGGCTTATCAAACATTACTTGATGAGTTACCAAAGCCACAAACACATGCGTTAATTAAAGCAAACGATCATGATTTTAAGCCCTGGTTAGATAAATATAAATATGCAGACAGGTTCCCTGAACACAGCCAAACCTGGTATCGCCAACAGGCAGAAATATTTTTGCAGTTATTAGAAGATAAATTAGCTCAACAAGCGTACTTATGTGCAGATAGCCCAACCATGGCGGATTTTGCTATTTTTCCATTTATTCGCCAGTTTGCGAATGTCGAACCCGGTTGGTTTAACGCTTTACCCTACCCCAATGTCTACCAATGGTTACAAAGTTTAGTGAACAGTTCACTCTTTTTGGCCGTAATGCATAAGTACGCATTGTGGTTACCTGAAAGAAGTATGATGCAGTTCAAACAATCACAACATCAACAAGTAAAAATCATACCTTTGTGTAAAAATGAAAATATTATGAATATTTAATGGTTTACTGACTATTATTCTGTTTAATTTTGCAGTAAATTAGCAATGTAAGAATGAATTGCAGAGTTGAAAGCGGATTTTCGAATTTTTTACTGCAAAATTTTAATTTAAGCTTACACTTAATTAACGTCATTGCTGCAATGCAAAGGAACATGACATGAATAATATGGATATTACATTAGTCTTTATGCTTATCGCTTTAATGATATTGCACATCCACTTTTGCTATCGAGCCTTTACCTCGAAAGCACATATCAAAAATGCCCAACGATTGTTGTGGTCCATGCTAAGCCTATTGATGGGCCCGCTAGGTTACTACGTTTATCAAAATATCTTACCCCTCGAATTTTACGATTAGATTTATTTTAGGGCATTGCTTTGGCGTTTAGCGAATAAACGAATAAACGTCTGATTGTTTCTTGTACCAATCCGAATTAATACATTACTGAACAAAGCTTGTTACCCACCTTCTTGTCGTCCTGGCAGTGCTTTTTAGCCGGGATCCAGATGTTTGTACTTTTGTACATATGGCATGCTGCCATCAAAGTCGTGCCGTTTTGCACAGACCAAAGAATGAATCTTTTTATTAATAAAGTTGGTTAACGCCCTTCTCGTCGTCCCGGCAATGCTTTTGAGCCGGGATCCAGGTGTTTGTATTTTTGTACAACTCTTTTTTGGATAAAAAGGGTTAGAAGTTACCATTTTATTAAAGTTTACCCTGACCCTGACGAATCCCCACAAAAGAATGAATAAAAATAATGAGATAGGTTAAAAACTGAGGAACATTCATGGCATTTGGTGATCAAATTTATCGCCAAACAAAAATTACCACGAGTAAATGCCATGAATGCAAAACAACTTTTATCAAAATGCCTCTCACTTGTCACCCCATTAATGCACAAAACACTCCGCTTTAGTTTGTTTACTGCCATTGAAAGCTCAATGAATGGTGGCTCGCTTTCTATCACCGGACTTGGTCGCAACATTACTAATAAAGCTAAAGAAAAACATAAGATTAAGCGCGTAGATAGGCTTTGTAATAATACTAATGTTCATCGTGAAATCGAGCTTGTATACACCCGTATGGCCTGCTTGCTAGTCGGAAAAATGAAGCAACCCATTATTCATATAGATTGGTCAGATCTTGATGACAGAAAGCAGCATTTTCTCATTCGAGCATCTTTGGCGGCTCAAGGACGCTCATTGACACTTTATGAAGAAATACATCCCCTAAACAAAAAAGAGAAACCTAAAACTCATCTACTCTTTCTGACCAAATTAAAGGCGATGCTACCTAACGATAGCAAGCCTGTCATCGTGACTGATGCTGGATTTCGAATGCCATGGTTTAAACAAATACTGTCACTTGATTGGGATTATGTCGGACGATTCAGAAACAGAACTCACTGTAAAAAGCATGTTGAGGATGATTGGTTTCCAGTTAAAAAATTGTATGTTCAAGCAAACTCAAATGCCAAAAATCTCGGCATATATTACTTAGGTGAGCAAACTGCCCCCCTGTGTCAGGATAGTTGTCGCCTCAGTTTTTCATAAAAATAAAACAGGGAGCGGTAAGTTTGTTATGAATGAAGCATTATCCAGAAGAGCATAAGCAAGCCGTCATTAGAAAGCTCCTTGAAAGTGGCTTATCATTAGGCCAATTCGCAAAGCTAGAAAGTATCAACTTATCTACTTTGTATTCATGGCGAGATAAGTATTTAAAAGTAGGTTCTAGTTTGGCAGAGAGTAATAATTTAGATGGTTGGTCACCAGAGCAAAAGTTCTCAATTGTTTTAGAAACGTCAGCATTAAGCGAAATTGAGTTAAGTGAGTATTGCCGTGAAAAAGGGCTTTACCCTGAACAAGTTAAAGAATGGAAGCAAAGCTGTATTGCAGGCAATCAAACACAAGCCCAGCAGCGTAAGCAATTAGCCCAAGAGCGAAAAGCCGACCGTAAGCGAATTAAAGAGCTAGAAAAAGAGTTAAAACGTAAGGATGCAGCCCTAGCAGAAACTGCGGCATTATTGGTGTTAAGAAAAAAGTTAAATGCCTACTGGGGGGAAGACGAGGACAGTTAACCTCACTCTCAGATAGGCTGCATTACACATCCTTGATTGATAATGCCGTTACCTCAGGCGCAAGAAAGGAGAAAGCCTGTGAAGAAATTGGTTTGTCTATACGGACGTTACAGCGTTGGCAGGAGCAAGGTGAAATCATCGGTGATAAAAGGCCTATAGCGGATAGACCCCAGCCCCAAAATAAGCTAACAGAGGAAGAACAGCAAGCCATATTAGCTATCAGCAATCAAGAAGAATACGCTAATTTAGGGCCAAGCCAGATAGTACCAATGCTGGCAGATAATGGGCAATATATCGCATCTGAATCAAGCTTTTATCGTGTGCTGAAGGCCAACAACCAACTCACTCATAGAGGAAAAGAAAAACCTAAAGGTAGCCGAGCTAAGCCTAAGGGGTACACAGCGACAGGACCAAACCAAGTGTGGACCTGGGATATCAGCTACTGTCCTTCAACAGTGATTGGACGGTTTTTCTACCTTTACATGATAATCGACATTTTCAGCCGTAAAATTGTGGGTTGGGAAGTTCATGATAGTGAATCAGGTGACTATGCTGCAAAGTTACTTGAGCGAACTCTCTGGGCTGAGAAATGCGTTAAACAAAACGTGGTATTGCACTCAGATAACGGCAGTCCGATGAAATGCTTAACGATGCAGTCCAAGATGCTTGAAATGGGAGTAATAGGCTCTCGTAGTCGTCCAGGTGTCAGCAATGATAATCCGTACTCGGAATCACTGTTTCGCACGGTCAAATACAGCCACCGCTGGCCAAGTGAAGGCTTTAAAAGCCTTGAAGATGCAAGAACTTGGGTGAAAGACTTCGCGAATTGGTACAACAATGAGCACAGACATAGTCGTATCAAATTCGTGACACCGGCACAACGTCATCATGGTGAAGATAAAGCGATATTGGCAAAACGCCGTGAGTTATACAAAAAATCGCAAAAAATTAACCCTAACCGCTGGTCAAATGGCACCAGAAACTGGGATGAAATCGGTGAGGTGGAGTTAAACCCAGAGAACAAAAAAGAAGCAGCTTAACAGCTTAGGCGACAACTACCTTGAAAAACGCCGCTGCTTTTAAATCTCGCTTAGTGATTTTTAAACGTAACGCTAAAGGGCGAAAAGACAACGTGGCAACAGGTGATAAAGCTAGACAGAGTAAACAGTCACGAACAAGTGCCGAGCGAGAAAAAGAGCCGTGGTTACTGGCAACATCGCTATGCAGTAGCAGAAATGCTGCTAAAAGAGTCGTTAAAATTTATGCGACGAGGATGCAAATAGAAGAGAGCTTTAGGGATGTCAAAACGGGTTTAAAAATGAATGATAGTGGCTCAAGGATTACGCATAAGCTCAGCGTATTGTTACTCATCGCCTGCTTATCTCAATTTATGCTATATCTGCTAGGATTGGCAGTTAAAGGGCTGATAAACATAGACAATACCAAGCGAATTCAATCAAGCACCGTAATGTTTTATCAAATCAATTTATAGGATTAAGGGCCTATAAAGATAAGTCTTTGAGGCTACTGAAGTCTCACTGGTTAGCTGGAATTAAGATGCTACAATCGTTAATCAAGGATCCACAAGCATGCTATTAAATTCGTGGGGATCCCTCAGACCCTGACCCCACTAAATTTGTAAATTCGAACAACATCACTTTCATAACTTTTCATTAAATCAAATTATTTTTCTTAGTATTGAATTTTGATCATTCCCGTATTACGTACTTTCATTACTTATATCTTTGAAAAACCATTTTATTTAAATAAAACTGACAATTCCTATTGTTTTCATTTGATTGTTGAGAGCACCACAAGTCCATTTTTTCTTTAGTAACAATACTACAAATATTTTTAACAGAGCCCTTCCCGTTGATAATAGAAATACTGGGTTCATTTAGATGTTTATCTTTAGACAAATAATTTGCAAAATAGAATTTATTTTCCAGTTTAAGTATTTTGTTTGGCGCATAGTTTTCATAAACAACTTCTAGTGAACAGTCTTTTATATCAACTTTGCTATAGGTATCAGCCCATGCTGAAAAATATAAACCATAAAGTATTACCACTTCATCATCTCCATCATTATTAATATCGATATTTTCATATATTTGATAGTGGTCATTAGAATGTGCAATATCATCATAAGATGGTTCAAAGCCTGTAAATTTAGCCACCCGTTTAGTCTCAGACAATATATCTCGTCTAACTTCAACAACTTTATCAAAGACATTAGGACACTGTTTAAATACTTTATGATTCCTGAATTCTTCAAACATTACAGACTTATCATTTTCACTGTAATATCTATTCAACTCAGGAATTGGATCAGAAAGATACTCTATATTTGATTTTACAATAAACTTCAGGCAATTTTCTCTATCACCATAAAATACAAACAAGTCTTTACTATTAGAAGTTAGCACTATTTCATTCTCACCATGTTCACCAGTAATAATTTCACTCGCTAACGAAAAAAAGGCTAGGCCATAAACAGCCAAAAAAAGTAATGGCTTTATGAAAGTTACTTTATATTTCATACAGTTAAACCTCAATCTAAAAAATAACACATTAAGTAACTAACAGCATTACTTTGAACTATTGCTACCCAAAATAAGATTAACCCCATCTAAATACACTTCAGGGTTTTCATGACCGCCTTTTTCTAACTGCTTAATCAACTCATAACGCTGATTTTCATACAATATCCGTGCTGAATTCGTTGGCATTGTCATATTCTTATAAATTTTTAAAAACAACTACTGTTAGTTTTCCATTTTTTTGTATGAACAAATTGCTCTTGTACTAACTAATTTATTCTCTCGAAATCGGAAAACTAAGCCACTCATAATTTGAACAAATAACATATCTCATTTTCATTGCTTTGGCGATAATTCTGCTAGATGTACTCAACTCACCAACGTTAATCAATATGGTTAAAAATTAGCGTTAAATTAGTAGTTTACCTATCCTATACAAAGTTCAACATAGCAGAAAAACCTGATAGCAATCAAGTATAAGGAAATGGTAATTCGATTGGGGATGATGACTTAAGTGCACAGCCAGCGCTGACAATTTGCAGCGCCTTGTCGTCGTTTTCAGTCTAAATGCTCGCAATATTCGGTTAAGGCAGGTAATGCTCCTACAGCGCCTTTAAATAATGCGCCAAATTCTGTAGTGATTTTAAGCCAATTATCTTTGGGGATGTTGTGTCTATTCAGTATGTCCTGGCTGCTTGAACTAATGGCGCCACACTGATATCAATGGCAAAGAGGGGCGCTAAGTCAAGAATGCCCGAATCGAACCACTCACGCCGATGCTCAAAGTTTTCACCTGTTGAATTATCAATACCACAACCACTTGGAAAGTGGTAAATAACGCGTAGCTCACTGTTCGTTATTCAGTCAATTATAATCATTAGCTTAATTTTATGGTTTTAGCTTTTGCATTGTTTTTTTGTTAATAAGAAACCCTATTTCTGCCTAAGCGTTTAGCTTCATACAACTGTGCATCTGCCTGTGATAAAGCCTTAGATAGCGTCATCTCTGTTTCAAATTGGGTGACCCCTATACTTAAGGTTATGGATAATATCTGATCTTCAAAGTTGAATTCATGTTGACTGATTTGCTGTCGAATTGATTCCGCTAATACTAATGCTTGGGTTAATTCTGTTGCCTCAACAATGACACAAAACTCTTCGCCCCCAATCCGAAAAGTATAATGATGATTAGCTATTAAGCTAATTTTTTCTGCACATTGCTGAAGTATAATATCCCCAGCTTCATGGCCATGATTGTCATTTATGTCTTTAAAGTAATCAAGGTCTAGCAACATTATATACATTGACGCATTTGGCTTAGTTGATATTTTTTGAAACTGCTTTGTTAACGCTAAGCGATTATATCTTTGGGTGAGAGGGTCAAGTAACGCTAATTCTTGCAACTCTTTTTCTGAATTCTCTCTATTCGTTTCATATACATAAGACACAATCCACACTGTAAGGTAACTACATATAAAATTAATCAACATAGATGAAAACATCATTTCCGACTTTACGCTGATATCTAACACTGACAACACCAGCAAAATACTGGTAGGAATAGTGGCTGATTTTTTACCCAGCATAAGGAAATACAGAATAGGGATAACCAGTGCCCAGCAAAATCTAAAGTTAGTTAACTCTGCGATATAAATAGCAAAAATAATCAGTGCGGTAAGACTATAGACGTATAGATGCACTTCCCATTCTTGATGGCGCTTGTTTAATGCACGGTACATTAATATAAGTGATAATAGAGCGTATATGAGTTCAAACGTCGCTAATATTGGGCTAGCTTCTGCTCTGAGCAAGTTAAATATGCCTAAAAATAATCCAATGATACTTAATAAACAACAGGTACCGATTAGCACTTTTCTTCTAAGAAGATAGGTTTTATCTAACTCAATCCTATGCAGCATAGCACTCCCATATCAAATTAATTTACATCATGTTCTTTTATCATAGCGTTATTTGGAACAATGAGTAATAAACATAAACATTAGACTTCATTGTTCAACCTTAACACTGGGTCATAATTTTATGGGAATATCATTGACCATGCCAACACGACATTCGTAAATCCATTCACATCAGACTCCGCTCAGAAGCGTTAGCATTTTCATTCTTTGCCATAAAGAGGTGGCTGAAGCAGGCTACAAGCGAGGTAAAAAGCGGGATAATTTTCCGTCGCACTTTTTTCGCTGCTTTTTTTTGTTAAATTTTTTGTTAAATTTTTTGTTAAATTTTTTGTTAAATTTTTTGTTAAATTTTTGGTTAAATTTTTGGTTAAGCTATTGGTTAAAAGCGAAAATATTTCCGGAACACTGAGGGTTTGCAAAGGTTGATTGATGAACAAGAATGCGCTTTATCCCTTTGCTCTAGTATCGGCTTTACTCTGGTATCGGCTTTACTCTGGTATCGGCTTTGCTCTGGTATCGGCGAACGCGACGTTAGTGGCCGCAGGTCATGCATCAATATGAAGATGGCCGAAGGTCATAACCCCGAAACGTTATGACCTTACGTTGCTTACAAATAACGCGCAAATTGCTGGCCACTTTTTAGCGGTTTAGTGGGTGCAACCACCGCTGGAGTGCCGACATATAAAAAGCCCACAATTTGATCGTCTGCGGCTAATCCTAATGCGGCATTCACATCAGCGTTAAAAGCAAAATCACCACTGCGCCATACTGCGCCAATACCTAAAGAGAATGCAGCTTGTTGCATGGCCATGGTGGCGCAGCCTGCTGCGATATGTTGCTCTAAAACTGGCACTTTGTCATGCTGTTGCGTTTTGGCAACAACGGTTATCACCATAGGTGCACGATATGGCATATTGCCGGCTTTGGTTATCATGGCTTCGTCGGCACCTTGTGCTTTGGCTGCGGCAACAAAAACATCAGCCAATTTTGCTAAACCATCGTCAACGGCAATAATAAATTCCCACGGTGTTAGTGCGCCGTGATCGGGTACTCTAGCTGCGGCGTCGAGTAAAAAAGTCAGTTGTTCTGCCGTTGGTGCTGGGGCGACTAGACGAGGCGTTGACTGGCGAGTCAATAACAGTTGTGTTGCGTCCAAGGTTCAATCCTTTCAAGTAAAATTATGCGAATGATATTAACAAAAATCCCACCAATTTGGTGGGATTAATTAAACGGGTTTCATCGACTGAGTGAACAACACTACTTTAATAAGCGACGGCTAATAAAATAGTCGACACTGGTGTAACGTCCACCGCCAATAACCAATAACGCTAACAACATGAATAAGTAAGTAATGGCGAATTCGATACCATTATTTAAAATCACAAAATTGCCAGAGCTGGTCAGCCATTCGTAATTACCATGTTGTTGTAAAATAGATTTAGCCGCGGCCAGTTTTTCTGCTGATGCCATCACGTTTTCATTGGCAAGCCATGAACTGGCATCGGCAATAGCTAACCATCCATTAGGTAAATGCACTGCAAATGCTGCCACTAGCATGGTGATCATCATAGGCAATGCGACTAATCGAGTGGCTAATCCTACCAGTAATAATGCTCCGCCAATTAGCTCGGTACCTGCCGCTAATGCTGTCATGACTTCTGGCATGGGTAAACCTAAGCCCCAATCTGGGTTTCCAAACCAGGCTGCGGTGTCGTCAAAATGAGATAGCTTATTGTATCCTGCCTGCATTAATACCGGCGCAAGGTAAAGCCTTAAGGCCAAAGCGGCTATGCCGTCTGAGTGCTTAATAACAAGTAAAAATTGTTGATATAACCCAATTAACGCCTGCATAAATAATTCGTCCTAAATGTGTAGTGAATCAAAAGACCTGCTTTAGCGGCAAAATCTTTCAATTTACGCTGAGGTATCTCAGTGAGGTTCAGTTATTTATCTAAGTGCAATTCGGTTAAATCGTCAACTAACTCGGTTAATTTACCATTAAAGTGTTTGCGCTGTTTGTCGCTAAAGCTTTGGTTTAAAGCAATTATCATCACCCCAAACTTATGTGTATTCTCAGTGACATTATTTTGATAAACAGATGACTTTAGCTCATCAGGTGCGGTGAGTAAGCGTGTCATTTGAGCGGTAAAATAGTCAGCCTCATTACGGCGCAATAAAGCTTGCTCAAATTGTCGTAGCCATTCGTGACGGTATTCTAACCACATATCTAAGGTGGCTAAACGCTCTGTATTGGCTTGATGAATAATCTGCTGTTGCGCCTCACTGACACTACCGGTCCATTCTTTTAACTGTTTTTCGATACGCTTGTCTGAGTCTGTTATCAGTTCACTTTGCTCTTTACCGGCGTATTCTTCAATTAACTCTTTTTGCTCTTTTTTAAGCTGAGTTAATACCTGTTGAACTTGTTTGTCATCAAAGCTTGCTACTATGGGGAGTAAGTCTGGCATGACGACATTAAAAATTCGATACCAGTGCGCTTTGGCCATAGTGACTTGTTGCTGCCATAACTCTGGTGTTAATGAATATTCATTGGCTTGAGTTGATAATAAGGTTAGCTGATCGCGGTATCGAGGTAATTCATCTTGTCGATGCCATACTAAAAACTTTTCAACAAGTTGATCAAATTTATCTTGCTGATCACGATTTAAATCAACATATTCTTCAACTTCCCACTCGATGGCCCAATCGAGAAAGAAATAGCTCACCTTGGTTGAACAGCCTACAAATAAAACCGTACAGCACAATAATAACAACAGTTTTTTGGTCACAATTGGTCCCTCAAAATTAGGTGAATCTATACTATACCCAAACAACCTGAAGATACGTTGATTAATGGATCAGGGCTAAGTATTGATTGTAAAACTTAATGTATTTAGCCATCGCTAATGTATCTTGTTGAGATTCATTAGCCGCCATAAGCAGTGACCACATTGCCGAGAATAACCAAAAACAGTTTATCGCAGCAGGCATTGCCGCTTTAGCGGCGGCTACATCGGTCAAACTCGACATTTGGCAATATTGCACAATAACCTTGTGAGTTAATTGCGCCACTTGGTCTTCTGTTAAGTTATGGGTTGCTACAGTGCTGGCTAAATCAAACAATGGATGGCTGGCAATAGCATACTCATAATCAATACAAAATAGTTTACTTTGCGGCAATGCGCTATTTATGGGGGCGGGACTTAACAGCAAATTGTGTGGGGTTAAGTCGCGATGACAAAAAATAGGCAACAGAACACAAGATTCAAGCTGTGACAGCCAATGCCTGATACGCATGTTCATACCCTGCAATGTTTGCCATGCGTGATGCCACTGTGCGTCAGTTTGTTGCTGACTCATCGCATCTAATTGCAAAGCGTATTGCTGCCATTGCCCACTTACACTTATGCATTTAGACGGTACGGGTAATTGGCTCAGCGATGCAAATAATTGCGCCAACAAAGCAACCGCATCCACATTCGGATGAGCGATTGCCGACAATGGCCGAGTAGATGAATGGCCAAACATGGATGAGAACTGGCTCCAATCGCCTTGCGGTTGAGCGACAAAATCACTTAAATAAAATTGCTTGTCGTCACTCACCCATTCGAGTTTCGGCGCGATATTCGCCGCGATAGCAGAGCGCCAACATTCAACCTCAAGCGCCCTATTACACCAATGACTGTGGCGTTGATTGACGCGCAACACCTTGTCACCCGAGGGGCAAGACAACAAATAATTTTGGTTACTTAAGCCAGTATTTAATAAGGTAACGGCAGTGCATTGCGTTAATAATGAGTGATATGTTGCAGCGGGTATTGCCTGCTGCAACATATTAATTAACTCACTGGGTAACGTGAGTAAAGGTGATGACATAAATTTTACCGCAATAACAATCTGATAATGCTGTGATTATACACTAATTGCCTGTTGAGAAAGCTTATCTTGTTTAACAATGGAGTGTTGATATTTTTTACGCCACATCATGTAACCGCCAACGGCCATAGCGACATATAAAATAAACAAACCTGAGGTCAACATCAGTCCTTTTTGGAAGTAAAGGTAGATAGAAACCAAATCAATCACCACCCAGTACAGCCAGTTCTCGAGCACTTTTTTTGCCACTAAGTACGTGGTAACAACCGCAAAACAGGTGGTGGCTGCATCGATATAGGGAAATGCTGCACTGGTATAATTCGCCATACCGTATCCCACCACTATCGACACCAAAGCAGTAACGGCGATAACAATACTGTGAGTCGTCAACGACCAACTGCTAATGCTCAGTTGTGTATTCACTTCATGGTGTTGAGATTCCTGCACAGGCGGTACATGCAACCACAGCCAATAACCATAAACAGCCATGCCCATGTAATAAATATTGAGCACCGACTCCATTAATAGCGACACATTCCAAAACAATACTGTGTAAATGGCGGTGCTCAGAAACGCCGCCGACCAACACCAAATGTTAGTCCGCATTGCCAGAATAAGGTAAGCCAGCGCAAGCATGACGGCAATGGCTTCCCAAAATGTCATGACCGACGCTTCGCTAAAAGCTTGTTGAATGGCTAACATCACGTCATTCATGGCTGTTATTCGCTATGACTTAGGTTAAGTTCGCCACCAATAAACTTGCACACAAATACGGCTTTGCCCCACTTCTCGTGAGCAGCTTGCATTTCAATGGCCAGCATTGACATAACATCAGCGTACTCACCGCACACTTGTGTTGCCATGGCATTGGTGACACGTTCAATATTGTTGTAGCTATCAACACGGCCAATAAACCACTTGATTGGATCAAGGTAGTTTTCGTTGAATGGATACATACTAATTTCAGCGGTTAATTTCATTGTTCATTTCCTAAAAGGTATGCGGCACCGGGTGATGCCGCAGTTGAACTTACATAAATTTATAGTCGAACGTCACACCCACTTGGCGAGGGTCGCCATAACGAATGTATTGTTTGTCGGCCCAATCTAAATCGGGTTCGTTACCAAAATAGAAGCCGCGCACACCGTATTCTTTATCAAATAAATTACGGCCCCATAAGTAAGCCGACCATGTTGCTGTTTCGTAACCTAGGCGGGCATTATAAATGGTGTATGCATCTGATGTTGACTCGTTACTATCTGAGTAATAAAAATCACTTTTTCCACTGGCATTGATATTAGCAAACCAGCCCGAATCGGCGACATACGTCATACCGGCACTGTAGGTAAAATTAGGAGAATGGGCTAATTCACGACCCGACAAATCAATAATCGAGCCGTATTTGTCACTGTATTCATACTGGCCGTATTCGGTTTCTAACCAGCCAACGCTGCCGTAAAACTCAATATTCTCAGTGACGTACCATTTAGCATCGACTTCAGCGCCGTAGTTTTGTGAACTACCGGCATTTTCAGTAAATAATACAAATCGTTGTGGATTATCTGGGTCTTGTAAAGAGGCTGACACTTGTTGATCTTCACGATCCATGAAGAATATTGCCAATGTCGAGTCAACCTTGCCGTCTAACCAAGTCGATTTCATGCCGATTTCGTAGTTATATAAAATCTCGGTATCAAACTCTTTTTTGTTGGCTAATTCTGTTGGCAACGTCATATTAAAGCCACCCGCTTTATAGCCTCGCGCAATGCGTGCATAGGCATTATGGTGACTATTTATGGCTTTTGACAAGGCGATATGACCGCCCCACATGTTTTCTGACGGATCAAAATTATCGTTATTACTGTCGCGGTATTCACTGTCTCTTTGCTCAAAACGCAAACCGGTAGACAACAAATAATCATTGCCTAAATGACTGTCTAATTGAGCAAACACAGCATAATTTGTGGCTTCGTAACTCGACTGCAACACTTCATCTGGCCAGGTGTTGTACTCAGAATATAAGTCATTATCTTCATTGAGGTTCATGGCATATACACCCACTAACCAGTCAGTGCTACCTGCAAAAATCCGCCCTGCATCTTTTGATGATAAACGAAACTCCTGGGTAAGCGTTTGGCGGTCGCCTTCTTTATCCCAGGTATAATCGTACTCACATGGCTCGCTGCCTGTGACGTTGTAGTCATCATCATACAAAGTACATTGCTTGCTGGCCCAGTAGTCAGGGTTTGCCCAGTCACCATCATATGCGTGGTGGTGGTCGGTTTGCGCTATCGAGGTGAGTGAGGTGAAGTCAAATGCTGTGGCACCGGTATAAATAAACTTAAGCCCAGCACCTGTTGTTTCTTGCGCATCAATACCCGGTTGATCGGTTAAGGTATTAGTGGTGTTGTCTAGTGTCCAGGCATCATAACCGTTATCGAAATTGGCATGTAATAAGGTCAAATCAATTTGTAAATCGTCTGTGGCATACCAGCGTAATTTAGCGCGGGCACTGAGCTCGTCACGTTGATTGCTGTCGTCACTATTTAGGTACAGATTATTTCGGTAACCATTTTGAGTATGTTGTTCAACCGATACCCGATACAACAATTTACCTGAGTCATTTAATGGCCCAGAACTAAAGCCAGAAAACGTGCGTAAATCATCATCGCCAACGCTGACTTTTGCGCCATGCTCAAATGAATCGGTAGGATCATTACTTTTTAGATAAATTAATCCCGCTAAGGCATTGGCACCGTATTGTGTCCCTTGCGGTCCACGCAGCACTTCAACCTGTTGCATGTCATACATGCTCGACACCATGCCAAGTCCTGATAAATCAATATCATCGACCACAAAGCCAACTGATGAGTTTGGCGCGCCCTGGTATTGCTCTTGCTCGCCGACACCGCGGATTTGGAAGTATTTAGGACGAGAGCTACCACCAGACCAGTTAAAGTTAGCAATGGAATTCAGCACATCTTCAAAATGCTGCGCACCTTCGTCTTTAAGTTGCTGAGCATCGATAACGGTCACGCTCGATGGCATTTTATCAAGGCTGATATTACTAAAATCAGCATTAACAACAATGACTTCCATTTTTTCATATTCGGGAGTTACGCGCTCAACATCAGCCGTTTTGGCTAAAACAATCGGCGAGCTTAGTGCTGCGATAACCGCTAAGGCAATTGGGGTGTGGGTTAACCCGGTAGATTTTTTCGTGAACATAGGACCTCAAATAGTGATTTTGAGATCCGGCAAGAGTAGCGAATAAGAGGTGCACTTAAAGATAGTGTGGCCCATTCCTACGCCGGTATAAGCCGGATCAGGTTCTAAGGGTTCGTCTTAACGACATCTCAGTTCAGTATTGCTGAACACCCCTTGGCGGCCACGAGTATAAACTATCTAAAATCTGATTACACGATCCGTCATACAATTTGATAACACAAAAAGCACTTTGCCAATGTCGACATTATGCTAGTGCCTTTGTCGTATCAAACAAGCGGTAAACCTCGTGTACAAAATACGAATATAAAGCGTTAATCAGAGTAGGTTTCGCGCACGTATACCTCAAAATGACTGACTTGAGTATTAGGTGCTACTGCACTGACTTGCAGTTGTTGCATGCCATGTAATTTGACCGACTTCCAACTTGTTGCCTCATTTTCAATGGTATAACCGTTGGCATCAAACCAGGTAAATTTGTATTGCACGCGTAAGTCTGTGCTCGATTTACTCTGAATTAACGCCGAGGCTTTAACTAAGTCGCCCACCATAATTGACGCAATATCAGTGACATTGACATCACTGGCAAAAGAGCTGCTATCAACGCGAACTTGCCCATTAGAGTCAAGGGCAATACCCGCGGTGTTGTGAGCACAAGCGCCAAGTAACAACGTTGATGTGAGTACGATAATCGATGCGAGTTTCATAATCTTTTCCTTAAATGTTACTGGCGGTTTGGGTTATTAATCTAATAAAAAATGCGCTCTGGCTGTGGCGATCAATTGTTTACGGTTAGTTTGCCAACAATTAATGCTCACATTCGCCACGCGGCGCCCTTGACGGGTAATTTTACATTCTGCAAAGGTGTCTTGATGTAAACCTGCGCGTAAATAGTCAATTGAAAAGTCGACAATTTTAGGCACCTTTTTGGCCTGCATAAACACCATTAATTGCACAATGGCCGACATTTCCATAAAGCCTGCAATCACCCCTCCGTGAATAGCCGGTAGAATGGGATTGCCGATATTGTCATCTTTTGCGGGTAATCTAAACACCATTTCGTCGCCAAAACGGGCTACAGACATACCAATAAATTGTGAGTACGGCACTTTTTCAAGCAAATAACTGTAGTCATTTAACTCAATGGCACGCTTTACCACATCTTGAACATCCAACTCACTTGATGCAACCTGGGTTGTTTGCTCAGTCATGCTGACTCTCCGGCAAGTTTCCCATTAACGCCTGACGAAACTCTTCGCCAACCATTTCAGGGCTAATACGCATAAATGAACCTACCGCATGGGCAATCGGTTCATCAATACTTTCTTGATAGGCAATCGCGCGGGTAAAGGCCACACTAGACGATAAACGGTAACACTCTGCAAAGGCATAAACCGGTTTATGTGGCTCAGCAGGCTTCATGTAATCGACCCGTAAATCTAATGTTGGTGACAACTCAAGCGATTGATATTTTTTTAAAATGGCGCACACCACTGCGGTGCCGCAAGCGGTGTCGATGAGGGTGGTAATCACCCCACCATGGATCACACCCGTATCAGGGTAACCAATAATGTCTTGGCTGTATGGCAACTCAATTAATACGTGATGCTCACTGGCTTCTTTAACACTTAACCCTAAGCGGCGGCACTGAGCCAATTGGTTAACAAAACGAGTGGCCACTTCAGTTAATGGGAAAAAATCACTGTTAATTTTCATTAGTCGCGGCTCAGCATTGGACCTAATGGCTTACCGCCTAAAAGATGCATATGAATATGGTATACCTCTTGGCCACCATGTTTATTACAATTCATAATCAAACGATAACCATCTTCTGCAATGCCTGCTTCATCGGCTAATTTAGCCGCTACGGTCATCATTCGGCCTAAGGCTTTTTCATCTGATGCTTTGACATCATTGGCCGTGGCGATTAAATGATTAGGAATAATAAGTATGTGCGTGGGCGCTTGCGGAGCGATATCACGAAATGCAGTGACGAGTTCATCTTGATATAAAATATCGGCTGGAATTTCACGACGAATAATTTTACTGAATATGGTTTCTTCGGCCATTTTAGGATCCTTAATGAATGACAGCATTCTGCTAATGATGATAGTAACAAGTCTTTGATCTCTGACTCCAGAAAAAACTCAATAAATCAGTTATCTTTTACAGAAAATGGGATTCGTTTGCTTAACCGAGTCATTTTTGGCAGCATTGTTGATTATAGCTCAATCCTTTTGATTGCAACGCTTCTACTATTTGGAATTCTTTATGCATTATCATATCCATGCGATCGATCCTAAAGCGCACTTATTTGAAGTCACTCTCACCGTCACCCAAGCCTCACCGTCACAAGTTTTTTACTTACCGGCCTGGTTACCTGGCAGTTACATGATCCGTGATTTTGCTAAAAACATTATCGAAATTGACGCCACAGAAAATCAACAAGCATTAACCGTCACCCAGTTAGATAAGCAAACCTGGCAGGTAAATAACCAGGGTAGCGACATCATATTATGCTATCAAATTTACGCCTGGGATTTATCGGTACGTACCGCCCACCTTGATACAAACCACGGTTTCTTTAATGGCAGTAGCGTATTTTTAGCCGCAAAAGAGCTTGAGTCACACCCGCACCAGGTTACCATAGCCAAGCCCGCATTAGCCGAGTTAAGCCACTGGATTTTAGCCACCAGCATGAACAGAACCGCTGGCGAACAATTTGGTTTTGGTGATTTTAGCGCACCAAACTACGATGACTTAATCGATCATCCCGTTGAAATGGGCGAGCTGAGCATAGAAACCTTTTATGCAGCTGGAGTGCCACACGATATCGTATTAAGTGGTAAACACCGCGCCAATATGACTCGCCTGGTTAAGGATTTAACCGCCATTTGCGAGTATCAAATTAACTTATTTGGCACGCCTGCACCGTTTGAACGTTATGTGTTTATGACCACCGTATTAGATAACGGCTTTGGCGGACTCGAACATAAAGCCTCAACCGCCTTAATGTGTTCGCGCAATGACCTACCTTTGTCACTCGATGCGCCGGTTGATAAAGGCTATCGGACCTATTTGTCACTTTGCAGCCACGAATACTTCCATTCATGGAACGTAAAACGCATTAAACCTGCCGAATTTACCCCATTTGATTTATCGCAAGAGTCGTACACAGAGCAATTATGGGCATACGAAGGGATTACGTCATATTACGATGATTTAATTACTTTTAAGTCTAAGTGCATTGATGAAAAAGGTTATTTAACTCTGCTGAGCCAAATTATGACGCGAGTGTATCGCGGCGAAGGACGCTTTAAGCAAACCCTTAAGCAATCGAGCTTCAACGCATGGACCAAGTTTTACAAGCAAGATGAAAATGCTGCTAACGCCATTGTGAGTTATTACACCAAAGGCGCACTATTTGCGTTGTATTTAGACCTAACCATCCGCATAGAAACCCAGGGCAAGCACAGCCTTGATGATGTAATGCGCACGTTATGGCAACAATATGGATTGCCGCAAATCGGCACCAATAACATGAGCCATCAACAGATTGTTGAAAAACTGCTTAACCGCTCGTGTGATGATATTTTTGCTTATTTAGACAACACCCAAGACATACCGCTAAGCAGCTTACTCGAACAAGTCGGTGTTAGCATGACAGTGCGTGCCAGTGAAGGTACAGCAGATTTAGGTGGCGGGGATGCCAAAGGTTATAAAATCGCCTTCGGTGCCAAAACAAAACCAGAATCACTCGGCCTTAAAGTGTTAGCGGTTAGCCAAAACAGCCCTGCACATCAAGCGGGACTCAGCGCCGGAGATTTACTGATCGCCGCTGACAATTTACAGGTTAACGCCCAATTTGAGCAGCAACTGCAAAGCTATAGCGTAGGACAACAACTCAATTTACATTGGTTTAGACGCGATGAATTAATGCAAGGCCAACTGCCGGTGCGAGAAGCAGTAGCGGACACGATTTCATTAACCATTAGCGATGCCAGTAAAACCGCACTTTGGTTTAACTAGCTGTGGTTTAACTGACAATGGTTTAAGTGATAAAGGTTAAACTCTCCACAAAAAGCAGACACAAAAATGGGTATCAACTGATACCCATTTTTATTTACAAAAGCTGTTGAGCTAAGGATTATACCCTCACCTCATGCATGTGAGTTTGCGCCCAGGCAATGGCTTGGCCTCTGCAGGAAACACCTATCTTTCTAAATGCACGATATAAGTGAGTTTTAATCGTTGATTCACTAACAAATAATTGATTCGCAATATCTAAATTGGTACTGCCTGACAATAAGGCGTGCAGCACTTCACGTTCGCGGATAGTCAACTGATCGCCTTCCACTTCGTTATCATCATTCATCATCGAATGTAATAACTCCTGCGGCATGACACTTCGCCCTTTCATTATGTCGTTCAATCCCAAACTGATTTCCGTTAAGCTGGTGTCAGCGTAAAAAACACCTAGAGTCGTCGAAGGGTGAATAAGAAAACGCGTATCAAGTTGTTTGGGGAAGTTAATAAACACGGTATGGATAGAGCTATATTCTCGCTCAATAAGACGTTGTAATTGATAAGCTTGTTGGATATCGATGGTTGATAAGTCAAAATAGACCACTGAAATAACTTCTTCAGCCAATTTATTTGCCATATTACCGGGCTGGGCGGGAGTTAATTTAACTAAAAATTCTTGCGGCCAACGGCAATCAAGTAAGTCAATGAGCAACTGAGATCGTGACACTAACATCCAATTTACGACTTTAAACATCTCAAACACTCCATGTGAACTGACTAAACGACTTCATTGCCAAGTAATATTCCAACATGTGAATATTACCAATCATCCTCATTGTTGAACATAAGCCAAAAGAGCCATCACCATAAAAAAATAACACTTTAGTATTAATGCTAACTAATTATCTATGCGTAAGGTTATTTTAGTTAACTGAATTCATTAATACCCGATTTTTATACTCAGAAACCATATTAGGCCTAAACCAATAAGCTGGTGATTAAAGCCAGAAAAAGTACGATGGAGGTGGCTTGCCAAAATCTGACTGGATTACGGTTGATGAGAGGCACAAAATGCTTTGGGCGTTGACGAGCACTGGCGGTGGTTAATTGGTGAATAAGCTCGCAAGTGTCGGCCTGGCGCAAATTAGGCTCAATGCTTAAGGCTTTTTTTAGGGCCTGGTCTATCCAGATGGGCACCATGGGATTGAGTTGGTACACATTGACGTATTCTAATCGCGAGAAAGCTTGCCTGGTATTGCATTTGCTGAGTTTGCCTTTAAAAGGGTGTTCGCCTGCCAACATTTCATAAGCAATCACAGCAAGGGAAAACAAATCAGCTCGTCCATCAGCCTGATAACCCAATATCACCTCTGGAGCGGTATAATCTGCGGTCCCCAAAATATGATCGCGTGTCAGTGGGGTGCTAATTTCAGCAACGCCTTTGATATAACAAGAGCCAAAATCAATAATTTTCACCACGCCATCACGGGTAATAAAAATATTATCCGGCTTTAAATCTTGATGTAGCGTTTCTCGGCGATGAAATGCCCTTACGCCTAATTCGATTTGTTTTAGCAGCGCTAGCACATCTTCTACTGGGGCTTTTTTATGTTGAACGAGCCATTGCGCTAAGCTCACTCCTGGGAGAAATTCGGTTAAGTAATACAATGCCGATTTAGGTTGATGTTGCTCTACCACCTTCACGACATGAGTACTGTTTATACGCTGACCAATCCAGCTTTCTAACATAAAACGCTCAATATAAGCCGCATCATCAATGTAATTGACTGAAGGCGTTTTCATGCAAAAAGCGTGTTGCTGCTGATTCTCAACCCGATACACCTGGCTACGTTGAGATTGATGAATAATGTGAGTGACTCGATAACCATCAAGCTTCATCCCGACACTCAACGGAGGCGGAAATGGACGCTGCGATAAATGATGGTAAACATCATCAATGGCTTGTTTCGGCAATTGCTGAACACACAATAATTGCGCACTCAAATTATCTTTACTGCCAAGTTCAAATGCTTTTGTTATCAATTTACGGCAAAACTGCTCACATAAGTCATCGCTTAATTGCGGATGTAATTGATAAAAACTGCTTATCCTTTGCAGTAATTCAAACTCTGTAAATTGATCGTGTATACCGTCTGTGGTTAATAAATACAGATCGTCTTGCTCAACCGTTAATGCTTTATAATCAACATCTAATTTGACATCCATGCCTAATGCACGGGTTAAATATTGATGCGATGCGTTTATTTTTGTGCTGTGATCATGGCTTAATTGAGTTAACTCGCCACGGCGAAAACGATAAATGCGTGAATCACCCACATGTAGCATGTGCACAGTGCACGACTTAAACACCAATGCGCTGAAGGTACATACAAATCCACGCCGTGCATCGCGATAATCTTGCCCTAACCCATACAGCCAACGGTTTAATGCGGTTAATACTTTGGCGCTTGAGGTTTGCACGCTCCAGCTATCTGGTGTGGAGTAATAATCGGCTAAAAAATTACTCACGCTAATCGCTGATGCTTGTGCGCCTCCCTCTGCGGTACTGACACCATCACTTATCACGCTGACGATACCTTTAGTCATAAGAGATACACCACTCGGGATGCGTATGCCTATCGCATCTTCGTTTTGCGATTTATGACCTTTTTCAGAGGCTTGTCCCACTAGCAATTGCAAACTGGTTGCAAAAGGCAGCGTGTCATCTATCACAGGGCTGGCATGTGTATCTAACTTAGGAGGCATAGGTTTCCTGCTGTAATAACGATCCCACTCATACGGTTCGTCTAACTGACGCTTATCAAGGTCACTTCGCCGTCTTCATTCACCTCGGCAATATGACCTTTCGGCTCATTCATAAAGAATAAGGTAATAAAACCAAATACGGCACTCACAGCAATGACATAGAAGAACGTTTGTGTCGACACCATTGAATATACCGTTAAGAAAAACACTGCGCCAACATTTCCGTAAGCGCCTGTCATACCTGCTATTTGACCGGTTAAACGACGTTTAATGAGTGGTACTGCAGCAAAAACTGCGCCCTCACCGCCTTGAACAAAGAAAGAACACGCCATCACCACAACCACCGCAAGGGGGAGTGACCAACTTGAGTCTATTTGTGCTACCGATAAATACCCTATCGCTAAACCAGCAGTTAAAATCAATAGTGTGGTTTTACGACCAAACTTATCACTTAACCAGCCACCGCCTGGGCGAGACATCAGGTTCATAAAGGCATAACTGGATGCCACCATACCTGCTTGCGCCATACCTAATGCAAAGGTTTCGGCAAAAAATAAAGGCAACATTGACACCACCGCCAGCTCAGAACCAAATGTGGTGAAATACAATACATTGAGTACCGCAACTTGCTTAAACTCGTAACGTTCAAACTCTGGCACTTCAACAGAAAAGAGATGCTTGTTGACCTGATACGTTTGATAAAAATCGATTAAAAATACAAAGACTAAACCCGCGTAAATCAAATTTGTCGTATCTTGAGTAAACATGCTGACACCCGCTGGCGACAACTTCCATCCCAATAGCGCTAAGGTGGCATACATCGGCACTTTCATGACTATGAGTAACACTAAATCATTTTTGCTGGTTACCTCTAACCCGCCGCCTTTTTTGGGCTTAAAGTATGTTGAGCCTTTTGGTGTGTCGGTGACATTAAAGTAGTAAACAAACGAAAACAATAAGCTCATTAAACCAGTAATACCAATGGCATAGCGCCAACCGTCTGGGCCACCAAATGCAAGAGCAACCGCGGGTAAAGTAAAGGCTGCAGCAGCTGAACCAAAGTTACCCCAACCGCCGTAAATGCCCTCTGCGGTGCCTAACTCTTTAGCAGGAAACCATTCACTGACCATACGAATACCAATCACAAAACCGGCACCAATAAAGCCAATTAAAAAACGGGCTAATGCGAGCTGTTCAAATGAATCGGCAACGGCAAACATAAAGCACGGAATAGAACAAATGGCGAGTAACGCCGAATAGGTTATCCGCGGTCCGTATTTATCGGTCACCATCCCGATAATAATCCGCGCAGGAATGGTTAAAGCAACGTTGAGGATCAACAAGGTTTTAATTTGTGCGGTCGTCAGCCCTAAGCTGTCGGCAATCACACTCACCAGCGGTGCGGCGTTAAACCACACCACGAAGGTGATAAAAAAAGCCATCCAGCTTAAATGCATAATCTTCATTTTGCCGTTAAAAGAAAATAACTTAAATTTTTCAGCACTCATCGTAATACTCCTTATGCTTTGGCTAATACAAGGACATCTCCCTGTTCAGTTTTAATATCAAACGGACTGGCAATTAATGACGTATCTTCAATGCACACGCCTGTGGTTAATCGATAATGTTGTTTGTATAACGGCGATGCCACGCACAGTTCACCGTCCATTTCACAAATTAATCCGCGAGCTAATAAGCCCACGCCTGAGGCGGGGTCGACATTATCGATGGCATACAAACCATCTTTGCCTAAGTTAAAAATAGCCACTGCCTTTCCGGCAACCCAGGCAGCAACACCTGTGCCTATGGGTAAGCTTGTTTCTTCACACACATTAATCCAACTCATGCTAATACCTCATCTGCTTTTGCTTGTTGCTCAGTGGTTTGCTGCTCGGTAATTTTTTGCTCAGTAATCTGTTTAATCGCAATGTTGCCTGCACCGGTATCTTTACCATTAGGGAAGCGCTGATCGCGCACTCGTTGGTATGCATTAGCATCTGCAACAGGTGCCTGGCTTGGGTTAACAAACTCATTAAAGCGCGCTAAGAATGCCGGTTGTTCAAGACTGGTTTTCCATTCACATTGATACGTTGCTGCAATCAACTCCATCTGTTGTTCGAGGGTTGAGTTGATCCCCAGCGCGTCATCAATGACCACTGATTTTAAATATGCTAAACCACCTTCTAATGAATCCATCCAGGTAGAGGTGCGCTGCAGTTTGTCGGCGGTTTTAACGTAAAACATCAAAATACGGTCGATGTATTGATAAAGCGTTTCGGTCGATAAATCGGTAGCAAACAAATCACCGTGACGTGGACGCATACCGCCATTGCCTGCCACATAGAGGTTCCAACCTTTGTCGGTTGCGATAATGCCGATATCTTTACTTTGTGCTTCGGCGCATTCGCGAGTACATCCCGATACGGCAAACTTCAATTTATGCGGGCTACGTAGGCCCTTGTAACGATTTTCTAAATCGATGGCAAAACCCACCGCATCTTGCACGCCATAACGGCACCAGGTACTGCCGACACAAGACTTAACCGTTCTTAAAGACTTGCCGTAGGCGTGTCCCGTTTCAAACCCTGCATCAATGAGTTTTTGCCAAATTTCAGGTAATTGTGACAAGGTTGCACCAAACATATCGATACGCTGCCCACCTGTGATTTTGGTATATAAGTCATACTCTTGAGCAATCTGCCCCATTGAAATCAACTTGGCTGGGGTAATTTCGCCACCGGCAACCCGTGGCACAATAGAATAAGTGCCGTCTTTTTGGATATTGCCTAAATACGCATCATTGGTGTCTTGCAGCTGAACATGGCCGCTGTCTTGGTTTAATACATATTGGTTTTGTAAACTGGCAAAAATCGAGGCGGCTGCGGGTTTACAAATATCGCAACCATACGTGTGGCCGCTTGCTGAAGGTTTGCCGTGTTGACGCATTAATGAATCAAAGTCATTAATGCCTTCCACTTGGCATAGGTGATACAAAGCTTGTCTGTCGCGATCAAAATGCGCACAAATACCGGCATTAAAATCAAGCCCAGCAGCTTGCAAGGTTTGATCAATAATTTTTTGCACTAATGGCGCACAACCGCCGCAACCCGACGCTGCGCGGGTACACGATTTAATTTCAGCCATCTTATGATTGCCAGCTGAAACCGCTTCAACAATGTCGCCTTTCGTCACTTGATGACAAGAACATACAATAGAGGTGTCTTTTAAGTCGGCTTCATCTTCAGCACCCGCAAGTAATAACTCAACTGCAGAGCCTGCAATTTCATCCTGAGACAAATACAAATCCAGTAAGCGGCTGTAATCGCTATTGTCGCCAATGAGTACCGCGCCTTTTAAATACTTACCACTGTCATCAAGCCAGAGCTTTTTATAAATACCCGTTTGATTATCAGACAACTCAACAAATTGAGCATCCTCAAAACCACGGCTTGCGCCAATAGCGGCCACATCGACGCCTAAGAGTTTAAGCTTGGTACTCATATCAGCACCGGTAAACGATTGGCTTGGGGAGCTTGATGATAATGAGGCAATATGTGAAGCAACAACACGTGCCATTTGATAACCGGGTGCCACTAAACCAAATATTTTTTGTTGCCATAATGCACATTCGCCGATGGCATACACATCGGGAGCTGATGTTAGGCAGTGATCGTCAATTTCAATACCGCCACGCTCACCAATGCTGATATTTGACACGCGGGCTAAAGCATCCTGTGGGCGAATACCGGCAGAAAAGACAATCATGTCGGTTTCAAGAAAAGATTCATCATTAAATGTCATGCGGTGCAGTGCAGTTTCACCATCAATAATGGCGGTCGTTGCTTTTGAGGTATGCACACTCACCCCGAGCTGCTCGATTTTACTGCACAGCAATTCACCGGCTTTATCATTAAGCTGAACGGGCATCAATTGTGGCGCAAACTCGACAACATGGGTTTTCACCCCAAGTTGCATCATGGCATTTGCCGCTTCTAAGCCCAGTAGTCCGCCGCCGACAACCACCCCGACCTGACTATTTTTCGCCGCTGCTTGAATAGCCTCAAGATCTTCAATGGTGCGATAGACTAAACATTGAGCGCGATCGTTGCCTTGTATTGGCGGCACAAATGGAAACGAACCAGTCGCCAAAATTAATCGGGTATACGAGTAACATTCACCTTGGGCACTTGTGACGGTTTTCGCTGCGATATCAATCGCCGTGATGGGAGTATTTAAATGCAGATTAATGCCCCAATCTTGATAATCCTGCGCACTGGTTAGCATTAACGGATCGGCACTGCCTGTCTCAAAATATTTAGATAACTGCACTCGGTCATAGGCTGGACGAGGCTCTTCGCCAAACACATGTACTTCAAAGGTTTTATTCAGCCCTAGACTGCATAATTGCTCAATAAAGTGATGACCCACCATGCCATTGCCAACGACCACTAATTTGGGTTTTGAGACTGTCATTTCCTGCTCCTTCATGCCTTGGATGGTAAAAAACAAAATGGCGCCAACTCCTGTTAAAGAGTTGGCGCCATTGCCAGTTACAATCCCGATTTTTTTAAATTTTACTGTTCGTGCTTTTATGGGTTATGTCCCATTAATGCGTTGCAGTATCATACTGTGATGTTGCAGACTCTATGCCAACAAATAAAACTATGTAATAAATTGATTTATAAAGACTTTAAATATTCAACGTTAACTTTGTAGTGATAACACGTCCTTTTTAGGCTCAACCGCACCAACATTGGGCGCACCATCACTGTTCAATGTTATTTACTCCGCCAAACGAGCACGGTCAGATTGGCTAACCAGCGCAATAATTTGCGCGGACATTTGCGCCATCGACATGCCTTTTAACATCGCTTGCTGCTGTATAATCTGGTGTGCTTTAGTTTCATCAAACCCTTGTTGCATCACAATCAACTTAGCCCTACTCAGCAATTTAATGCTCCGGATCTCGTCGTCTAATTTTTTAAATTCTGCGAGCGTTTTACTGGCGGCATTAAAGCGAATTTGTGCCAAACTAATCACGCTGGTTAACCGGTTCACCGTTAACATGTCGGGAATAAAAGTGATTCGTCCGCAATCAAGTAATTGTGACAGTACATCTTGTTGCCATGACTTGGCATTAACAATAATCACCATAGGTTTAATGGCCAAAGTGCGTTGTATTAACCCCTGAATTTGACTATGCAATTGGTCAGTTAGAATAAGTAAAGTATCAACATGTTGTTGATGTAAACGTTGCTCAATTTGACTAATTGACGTCAACACACTGACATGCCCAAATGCCGCCAAACAAGCTTGGTATTGCACCACATCACAATCAACGACAGGCACCAGTGAAAAGCCTGCATCACAAAAAATTAAACTGCGCATGGTCGCTCCTTTTTGTGCCATTGAGCCAATAGGTTATTCGCATCACTCAAACGATTTGCCCAACACTGCTGGCTTAAACTAATGGCCTGCTCTACCGTCAATGATTGTTGCGAACCGCCCGCCATATGGGATTGCTGATTCAGTAACAGTATTACGGCAGTTAATGTCGCGCTAATACTACTCAATGCTTGCTCAATCATGGTGCGCGACATAACACCACTAAGCTCAGTTGCCAATAATGGCTGAGTTTCGCGCCATAACAGCGCAAGTATGTCGCTAGACAGGTCAGCCTGACCCACTTTTGCACCACAAAAGCCTGCTAATAATGTCGGAATAGTCGAGCTAGACACGGTTACATTGGCCGCTTTTTTACTGACGACTTTCATTAACGTAGCCACTCTGGGGTTAAATTCTGTTTCGCCTTGCAAGCCTTTAAAAATCGCAACATGACCGGGTGGATATTCATTATTAGCAAATAATGCTTCGCTGACCTGTTGATGCAAATCATCTAAGCCTGGGTGAAAATAACTGCGCAAACTGATTGGAGCGTTACTTGGATTAATACAGCGTGCAGCGGTTTGAATGACGCTGCGTAATCCCAATTCTTGATGCAATTGACGACAATCATCTAACACGGGGGCTAAGTCACCTGCGCGCACATAGACAATACCGTCAGACGCTAATGCTAACGCTGCACTTTGAGGGGTGGTGCAACACCGAATACTTAATGCATCTAAACATGACTCAACATGACGGCGATGCGGTAACGCTTGGCTATCGCCATGCAGCATCACACGGACACCTTGCTTAGCCAGCAATGTTGCCACCAGCAATAACCAAGGTAATTGTTCACGTTTACCTGCATAAACAGGCCAATCAATATCGACTGATAAAGACTGCCAATCACTATGTAACGTATGACGTAATCCCGCGACTATTCCGGCAACTTCATCCACGGTTTCGCCGCGAACTCGCATAAGCATCATTGCGCTCGCCATTTGCACTCGCGTGGCATGCCCTAACGCAAACCCTTCGAGTAACAGACTTGCTTCTGCAAACGTTAACGAACGAGATCCCTTTTCGCCTTTACCCAACGCTTTTATCAATAACCGAAAATCAAATGTTTCGGCAGATGTCAGGGTTAATTCACCTATTTTAGGCATACAGCGCCTCATATTGTGTATTGACCTGTGAAGATGACAAGTCGATATCATCAAGTAAACAGGCAAGTTGCTGGCCGACACTGACCACCTCGCCAATAATGATTAACGTGGGTCCTGAGTCTTTAATGGTTAACGCTGCATCAGCCATTGAAGTCACTGTCGCAAACGTTACAATTTGATTAGGCCGACCTCCATTAGTGATAAATGCGACAGGTAAACTGGCGGTGCATTGTGCTGTAAGTAAGCCAGTTGCAATACGCGACGCTTGCTCTTTTCCCATATAAAAAACCAAGGTCGACTGCGCAGCTAATAATGCTTGCCACTGGCTAGGCGCAACAGCGTTATCAACATCGGTCATTTTTGTGCCAGTGATCAGCGTGACACTGCGAGCCATGCCGCGAAACGTCAGTGGGATCCCTGTGCTTGATGCACAACCTAAAGCAGCAGTGACGCCGGTAATAAATTGTGAACGAATACCCTGCTTGGCGAGATAAAGCGCTTCTTCAGATCCACGGCCAAAAATATGTGGGTCGCCACCTTTTAAGCGCACCACTTTCAAACCTTGTAGCGCAAGCTTGAGTAATAGCGCATTGATATCATCTTGTTTAATACTTGGTTGGCCGCAACGCTTACCGACAAAGTGACGCTGACAATGTGTATCAACTAAAGTCAAAATATCGCTACTCACTAGGCTGTCGTAAACTAATGCATCTGCTTGGGCAACAATACGCGCAGCTTTTATGGTCATTAAATCGAGTTGACCACACCCAGCACCAACAATGGCAACCTCACCCGCTTGCAGCGCATCGGCACAAGCGACGCCAACAGAGTTAACACCTTTGATTAATCCATCTACCATATTCATTAGGCGACATCCTCTTCTGTTACAGTTGCGTATTCAAGTTCGATGTACGATAAAGCCTGTTGCCAATGGTTTTGGGCACATTGCTTCACTTCACTATTACAGCTGCCACATTGTCGACCACACCCTAAGCTTGATTGCGTAACATCTAATGCCTTATTAAATTGCAGATGTTGCTTACCATCATGAAATATTTGTTGGTCAAACTGCGCATTTATCTCATCAGCAATTTGTGCATCAGTCACCCCGGTACAGGCACAAATTAACGGGCTATTACCGGCATTAATTTGTTGATGTAACTGCTTTATAAACGTGTTGTCGACGGGTTTTCCAATAAAGGCATTCAGCGGCTCAACGGCTAGGTTAACCCGAGTGTGAGACAGCACTTTTATCGCGCTAACAATGCCCTTTTCCATATTGCATTGCACATGCAGGCGCTGGCCATGAACATTCGCTGACCAGGCAAGTGAGTGGGCAGTAGCTTGATAAGCAAACCCCTCCTCTGCATCAGTAAATCCGACGTGATGACATATTCCGGTGGTTAATGTTTGAGCGACTTGCCAGCATAAACCTTGCGCTTCAGGATCGTGCAAACCAAACACCACACCTTGCAATGCCAGTTCGACAGGCTTCAGTACCACATCTTGACACTTATATCCGGGTTGCTGCGATACTGGGTCGACTCGGCTATCGAGGTATTGATTAACCCCTTTGCCCAATGAGAATTGCTTAGACCAATGCATGGACATCAACGCCATCTCAAGCGGTATATTTTGATCAACCACCACCCTGGCCAGAGCAAATGACGTAGATTCTTTGTCTACGGCGGAGCCGATGGTCACAAGGTCGCCATCTGCAATAGAAAAGCTTGCGAGGTTATCAGGATGAAGTTGTATTACAGGCTCAGGAATACTTGCTCGTAGACTCGCAATATGACCTGTGCGAGTCATGGTGTGCCATTGATCGCGACTGCGGCCACTGTTAAGTAATACGCTAGCCTTTTTGGCTACATTTGCAGCCACTTGCGTTACTGTCTTCGCGGGGAAAATGAATTGTGCTTTTCCTGTCGGCGTAGCAAATACGCCATCACTAAATACTCGCAGCCCTTGCTGACCAATGTGTTCAGCTGATGCTATTGGCCACTGAGTCGGTCTTAAATCGTCATATTCTTGTTGGCTTAAATCGGTTAACCCGCTTATATCAAATATCTTATTGGGAAATGCCTGTTTAACGTTTGCCGACAACGCGGCAAACTCACGAAACACGCTAGCACTGTTGTCAAACTCAAATCCTTGAAAACCCATTTTTTGCGCCACTTGGCTTATGGCCCACCAATCCGCTTTGCTTTGTCCTTTTGGGGTAATAAAGCCTCGCTGACGGCTTATTGTGCGTTCACTGTTGGTCACTGTTCCGCACTTTTCAGACCAACCTTGAGCGGGTAATAATATGTCTGCAAATTTTGCGGTATCAGAATCAGGGCTTATTTCAGACACCACCACAAAAGGACAATCGGCCAAGGCTTTAGCAATTTTATTACTGTTAGGCAATGACACCACAGGATTGGTGCCCATAATCCAAATGGCTTTTATTTTACCGTCAGCTAAGGCATCAAACATGTCGACAGCGGCTAAACCTTTTTTGTCAGCAACGGTATCGACCTGCCAAAAATCGGCGAGTAGTTCACGTTCCGATTGAGAAAATCCCATATGACAAGCCAGTTGAGTCGCTAAGCCCCCTACTTCGCGACCGCCCATCGCATTAGGTTGACCCGTTAATGAGAAAAAACCGCATCCGGCTTGGCCAATATGCCCTAAGGCTAAATGGCAATTAATAATCGCATTCGTGGTGTCAGTGCCAATAACAGACTGGTTAACGCCTTGGCATGATGCTGTCAGTATGGCTTTATGTTGAATAAACAATTGATAAAATTGTTTCAATGTTGACTCGGTTAACCCCACTTGCTTTGCAAGGCCAAGCAGATCTGTACTCAATTGTTTGGCGTGACTTACCACAACATCAAAACCGTCGGTATGCGCATTAATGTATTCATGATTAACACGTTCATTATCCGCCAAATAGCCTAACAAACCGTGGAACAAGGCTAAATCGGCCCCTGGCGTAATCGCTAAATGAAGGTCAGCTTGTTTTGCTGTCGCGGTTGTAACTGGGTCTATAACCACTAACGTTGTGTTATTGGCTTTTTTTGCTGCCAATATCCGTTGAAATAACACAGGATGAGTCCAAGCGGTATTCGCACCAATTAATACAATGACTTCGGCATGTTCAATATCGTCATAACAACCTGGCACTACATCTTCACCAAATGCGCGCTGCATAGCACTCACAGCAGATGACATGCATAAACGTGAATTAGTATCGACATTTGCCGTTTTTAAATAGCCTTTGGCAAATTTGTTTGCTACATAATAATCTTCGGTGAGTAACTGGCCTGAAAGATAAAGTGCAACAGAATTGGCTTCGTACTGGGCGATAGTTTGCGCAAATTTATCAGCAATTAACGAACTGGCCTGATCCCACGAAATGGGTTTACCTGAGCGTAAAACAGGATAACGCAGCACATTGGGTTGCGCTAAACTGTCAAGTAGTCGCTCACCTTTTGCACACAAGTGACCATAATTTGCAGGATGATGTTTATCACCGATTAAGGTTAAAGAAGACACATCAACGTCAACCCAATCGGCTTGAGTCGAGGACACGCTAACGCCGCACCCGACACCACAATAAGCACAACTTGATTGGATTATTGACATACATTGACCCTTTCACATTAACCATTTCATGATGGTATTACTGCGAAAGCTGTGCCAAAAAATTAACTTACTGATTTAACTTAGAAATAGAAAAATAGACTGGTATTCAACGCTACATTTGCGCAACATAAGTGCAAACGCATGCACTTAAAGCGCGCATCTGTTTGAAAACAAAAGAAATTAAATACCTACAAAGAGGTAGGGATATCCATCCGCATTATTAAGTGACCACTCAGAATGCGCCCAGCGGTTTTTGATTAAGGCGTCGCTATCTCTATTGTGGCTTGATGGTTGCTCCCCCTTCAAATAGCGAGAAAGCAGATAAAACTACTGAGGAATTCATTTCTGGCGAGTCACTTATTAGCGCGCAATGGTATTAGATATATACTTCTCGGTTTTTGAAAGAGGCCAGAAACAAAAATACCGACATTAATGTCGGTATTTTTAATCAGCGGGACAACTTATTTAGCAGTACGGCCATCATCATGACATGTGTCACACTTTGGTTTTTCGCCAACTTTAATTTCATGCGGAGCATGACAATCTGCACACATTAACGCACCATCATGCGCTTTATGGGTATCATCCATCTCTGCAAGTGAACCATGGCAACTTTGACATTGTTCAAATTCATATGCACCATCAGCTGATGGCTCTTCATTAGCATGGCAGTTTTCACAGCCACCCATTTCAACGTGAAACTCTGCGAGGGTTTCATCAGCAGCAAATGATGCAGAAGACATCATCATTACCGCGAAACCTGTCGCAAACAATGCGCTGAGTAGTTTGTTGCTCATTATTCATTCCTCCAATTTAGTGTATGCCCGCATTCTTATTATCTGACACGGGTCTTACACTGAAGCACGACACTTTACTTAAGAATTAACTCACCCCTTTATATCGACCGAAATCAAAATTGAGCGACAATATAAAAGTAGTAAATTAATTCACTTTAAGCAAAATTAATTTAGATTAAGCAATAATAACAGTCTTACTTGTTTGAATATGTGCGCTACATCATGTAACTAGATGGTTTTTAGTGATTAAATTAACTTTCACGCCAGAAAACCCTAATGTAGTAACGCCTTATGTATTGGTTTTTATAAGCAAAAAAAAGCCCCAATCAATGTTGAGGCTAACAATAGTAAACTGAATATATTGTCTAAGTTAATTTCTAGATTTTTCTAACCTAGCCAGTAAACTCGAGGTATCCCAACGGTTACCTTTCATCGCTTGCACTTCTGAATAAAACTGATCGACCAATGCGGTAACCGGTAAATGACTACCATTTCGGCGAGCTTCATCTAATGCAATGCCTAAATCTTTACGCATCCAATCAATCGCAAAACCAAAATCATATTGACCTTGCCACATGGTTTGATAACGATTCTCCATTTGCCAGCTTTGCGCAGCACCTTTACTGATCACTTCAATCACTTTAAGGCCATCTAAACCGGCACTCTTAGCAAAGTGAAGCCCTTCAGCCAATCCTTGAACCACACCGGCGATACAAATTTGATTGACCATTTTAGTCAATTGCCCTGAGCCGACTGGCCCTAATAGTTCAGCACAGCGACTGTAAGCAGCAAGAACAAATTGAACAGCATCAAAATGGACTTGTTCACCGCCCATCATTACTGTTAATAAGCCTTTTTCAGCGCCAGCCTGGCCGCCAGATACTGGCGCATCTAAAAAGCCAATATTGAGTGGTTTAATTTGCTCTGCAATCTCACGGGCAACATCAGCTGAAGCCGTGGTATGGTCAACCAAAATCGCACCTGCGTGCATACCCTGTACGACGCCGTGCTCACCTAATACCACTTGACGCAAGTCATCATCATTACCGACACAGGTAAACACGATATCTTGACCTTTCGCTGCTTCTTTAGGTGTAGCGGCAGATTGACCACCAAATTGTTCAACCCACTGAGCCGCTTTTGAGCTTGTACGGTTATATACAGTGACCTCATGGCCATTTTTAACTAAATGCCCCGCCATCGGGTATCCCATTACGCCTAAACCAATAAATGCGACCTTGGCCATGATTTTTCCTTATTTATTCAACTGAAGGTTTAACGTGTGCTTCCATTTCAGCACCGATACGCTTACGCATATCCATTAAACGTAAAGCACTATCACGTAAACGAATATCATCTGCTGTTGCCGGGATCCACTCAGGAACCGATGTTGGATGACCTTCATCATCTACTGCAACCATGATAACAATACAATGAGTGGTTAAATGACGTTCTGATTCTTTGGGATCGCCCGCTTTTACATCTATCGCAATATGCATTGATGTTGTACCGGTGTAAATCACTTTACCCGTTACCTCAACAATATTGCCTACATGGATAGGTTTAACAAAACGGATCCCGCCAGCATAAACCGTAATGCAATATTTACCGCTCCAACCCGCAGCAGTTGCATATGCGGCTAAATCGATCCATTTCATTACAGCACCACCGTGTACCTTACCGCCAAAATTGACATCTGCAGGTTCGGCCAAAAAACGTAATGTAAGCTTTCTATCTTTACCGGCCATAAAGCCTCCCAGTCATTCGATGGTGTATCAACGATACACGTTGTACCGATACAAAAAAAGCGCACTAGGCGCTTTTTATCTTGAACAATATTAATCTATTTTTTTGAATAGTAGCGAACCATTCGTTCCACCAAAACCAAATGAATTACATAACGCGTAATCAAATTGATGGCGGCGTGAAGTATGCGCAACAAAGTCTAAATCGCATCCTTCATCTGGGTTATCAAGGTTAATCGTTGGCGGTACGTGTTGATCGCGCAGCGCAAGCAAAGTAATGATGGCTTCAATCGCACCTGCTGCGCCGAGTAAATGCCCTGTCATTGACTTGGTTGAACTCACCAACAAATCATAAGCATGTGGGCCAAATACCGCTTTAACCGCGGCAGCTTCAGCTTTATCGCCGGCATGAGTTGAAGTGCCATGGGCATTGATGTAACCCACTTGTTCTTTTTGGATCTGTGCATCGTTAATGGCATTAACCATTGCAGCTGCTGCACCTGCGCCATCACTTGGCGGCGAGGTCATGTGAAATGCATCGCCACTCATACCAAAACCCACTAACTCGCCGTAAATTTTAGCACCGCGCGCTTTAGCACGTTCATATTCTTCCATGACAATAACGCCCGCACCATCGCCAATCACAAAACCATCACGGTCTTTGTCCCATGGGCGGCTTGCTGCAGTTGGATCGTCATTACGGGTCGATAACGCTTTAGCTGCACTAAAACCAGCTACACCCAATGGACTTGTGACATCTTCTGCACCGCCAGCAACCATTACATCGGCATCGCCATAAGCAATAGTACGTGCAGCAAAACCGATATTATGAACGCCTGTAGTACAAGCGGTAGTCACTGCAAAGTTAGGACCTGTCATGCCATACATAATCGATAAATGGCCTGCGATCATGTTAATAATGGTGCTCGGCACAAAGAATGGCGATACTTTACGTGGTCCACCGTTTAATAATGCCGAATGGCCTTGTTCAATTAACCACATCCCCCCCATACCAGCACCGATTGCAGTGCCCACACGAGCTGGATTTTCTTGGCTCATGTCTAAGCCTGAATCGGTAACGGCTTGAATGCCTGCGGCCATGCCGTATTGGATAAACAAATCCATTTTACGTGCATCTTTTTTTGTTAAGTATTTTTCAACATCAAAATCTTTAACCGAACCACTAAAACGCGTGCCAAATTCGCTGGCATCAAATTTAGTGATTGGCGCGATACCACTTTGGCCTGCCAATAAGGCATTCCAAGAAGACTCGACATCATTACCTACTGGAGTCACAAGTCCAAGACCTGTGATGACGACACGACGTTTAGACATGATATTCACCTTTAAATAAAAATCTGCCACGATGCCATTATTGCGATAACGCTAAAGGAGTATAAGAAGGGATATGTTAGTGCAATTAAATGGAACGAGCGTTTACAAATGCTTTAAACAAAAACAGGCGGCATAAATGCCGCCTGTCAATGTGAATTCTTGATTACTGATTCTTAGAAACGTAATCGATCGCTGCTTGAACAGTAGTGATCTTTTCAGCTTCTTCGTCAGGGATCTCGGTATCAAACTCTTCTTCTAGAGCCATAACCAATTCAACCGTGTCTAGAGAATCAGCGCCTAAATCGTCTACAAAAGAAGCAGCTGATTTAACGTCTTCTTCTTTAACGCCAAGTTGTTCGATGATGATTTTCTTTACACGTTCTTCGATGTTGCTCATTAGTTTTCTTTCCTATTCAAATTACGCACTTGCGTAAGATTGCGAGTAGTTTATTCGAATTAGATAACAATGCAAGCTTAGATTTTGTGGTCTAACCACAAAAATTAACATTGAATTGTCACTAACACTGACTCAAATGAAGGTAGTTTCCTACCTATCGCCCTTAAACCATGTACATACCGCCATTCACATGCAATGTTTCGCCTGTGATGTAAGCGGCTGAATCCGAGGCCAAAAACAATACTGCATTGGCAATTTCTTGTGCTTGCCCTAAACGTTCCATCGGAACTTGCGACATAATAGCTTGTTGCTGCTCAGGTGTCAGCTCATCTGTCATATCTGTCTGAATAAATCCAGGTGCAATAGCATTCACTGTTATTTGACGAGATGCAACCTCTCTTGCAAGAGATTTTGTAAACCCTATCAAACCCGCTTTTGCCGCCGAGTAATTTACTTGACCAGCATTACCCATTGTACCTACTACTGAACCGATACTGATAATACGTCCGAAACGTTTTTTCATCATAGATCGCATTACAGGTTTAGACAATTTAAATAATGACGTCAAATTGGTGTCAATAATGTCTTGCCATTCATCATCTTTCATCCGCATCAATAAATTGTCGCGAGTGATACCAGCGTTGTTAATAAGAATATCAACATCACCCGTTTTTTCTTTGATCTGACTATACAAATCGGCAACCGATTGACTATCAGTGACATTTAACACCATCCCAAAGCCTTTGTCACCTAGGTATTGCTGAATTGCTGCCGCGCCTTTTTCACTGGTCGCGGTACCAATAACGACTGCACCTGCTTGTTGTAGCGATTCAGCAATTGCACGGCCAATGCCACGACTCGCGCCGGTAACTAACGCTACCTTGCCGTCTAGACTGATGTTAAAGCTCATAAAAACTCCTTTATTCGGTTAATGCCGCAAATGAAGCAACATCATTTACCGCTTGAGCGGATATGGATTTATTAATTCTTTTTGTTAACCCGGTTAATACTTTACCAGGCCCACACTCAACTAAATTTGTAACACCTTGTGTCGCCATAAACTCAACCGTCTCGCTCCAGCGAACTGGGCAATATAATTGACGCACTAAAGCCTCTTTTATTAAATCAGCATCAGTTGGCATAGCAACATCGACGTTATTAATCACATTAATGCTTGGGGCAGAGAACGTCACATTAACTAACGCTTTAGCTAATTCATCAGCAGCAGGCTTCATAAGCGCACAGTGAGATGGCACACTTACAGGCAAAGCTACGGCCATTTTCGCACCAGCGGCTTTACACGCAGCGGCTGCGCGTTCAACTGCGGCTTTTTCACCGGCAATCACGACTTGACCTGGGCTGTTATAGTTAACAGGACTGACAACATCACCTTGGGCAGATTCTGCACACGCCGCGGCAATGGCCTCATCATCGAGACCAATAATGGCAAACATCGCACCAGAACCTGCTGGCACAGCTTGTTGCATTAATTTACCACGCAGCTCAACTAATTTAACGGCATCGGTAAATTCAATCACCCCAGCACACACTAAAGCAGAATACTCACCTAAACTGTGACCCGCTAACAAACTTGGCATTGGCTTGTTAGATGCTTGATATGCACGCCAAATCGCCACACTTGCAGTCAGTAATGCTGGTTGAGTTTTATCTGTCTCGTTTAACGTTTCTACTGGGCCATTGGCCACTAAATCCCATAAATCATAACCTAACGCGTGACTCGCTTCGGCAAAAGTTTGCCCAATAATGTCGTTAGATTGTGCCAAGTCAGCTAACATTCCAACAGCCTGAGAACCTTGACCAGGGAATACAAAAGCAACATTTTCCATAAACACTTACCTGTATAAGAATTGATTTAAGTAACTGCACATTTAAATAAAAGCACATTTAAATAAGAGTAAATTTAAACATTAATAACGAATGAGGGCACTGCCCCATGCAAAACCGCCACCAAAGGCTTCGAGCAATAATAATTGACCACGTTGAATACGACCATCACGCACGGCTTCATCAAGCGCAATAGGCACTGAGGCTGCGGATGTATTACCGTGTCTGGCTAACGTCAATACCACTTTATCTAAACTCATATTGAGTTTTTTGGCAGTGGCATTAATAATGCGGAAATTGGCTTGATGCGGCACTAACCAGTCAATCTCAGACTTATCGACGTTATTTAAACGCAGAGTTTCAGTGACCACATTCGATAACTGAGTGACGGCAACTTTAAATACGTCATTGCCTTTCATTGTCATAAAACTAACGGCTTCAGAGCCTTCACCCGAGCGAGGAGGAAAAGCGCACTTTAATAAGTCGCCTTGACTACCATCAGCATAAATATGGGTCGCAATAATACCTGGTGTATCACTTGCGCCAATAACAGCTGCTCCTGCACCATCACCAAACAGAATCACAGTTGTTCGATCGGCAGGGTCACACATGCGCGACAATACATCAGAGCCAATGACTAATACTTTTTTAGCGGCACCTGTTTTGACGAATTGGTCGGCGACAGACAACGCATACACAAACCCTGAACATGCGGCGGCAATATCAAAGGCTGGAATATTTTTAACGCCGAGTAAGGCTTGAATTTCGCAGGCTGCTGCAGGGAATGCATTGGTTGCACTTGTGGTGCCACAGACAATCATGTCTAACTCGCTGGCATCAATGCCGGCCATTTCAAGCGCTTTTAATGCCGCTTGATGGCCCATGGTTGCCACCGACTCGTCTATAGCAGCGATGCGCCGCTCAGAGATACCGGTTCGGTCAACAATCCATTGGTCATTGGTTTCAACCATTTTTTCGAGATCTTGATTGCTACGTACTTGCACAGGCAGATAACTGCCTGTTCCGAGAATTTTTGTGTGCATATATGAGATCAGCTATTGATGTCTAAAAGAATCGACTCCAAACGATCTTTAATCATTTCAGGAAGACGACGTTTTGCTTCTGTTGCTGCTAAATTTAATGCTTGTAAAAATGCAGCTTCATCCGCGTTACCATGACTCTTTACTACTATTCCGCGCAATCCTATCAGACTTGCACCATTATAGTGGTCGGGGTTCATCTTACTGAGTACAGCTTGTATGTGTGGAGCGATGAGTTTGGAGAGTAAACGTACAAAAAAGCCGTCTTTTAAACCGCGCTTTAATTGATGTACTAATAACTTGGCAATGCCTTCGGAAGTTTTAAGGGTAATGTTACCGACAAAACCATCACAAACAATGACATCGACATTACCAGTATAAATTTCATCACCTTCAACAAAGCCAATGTAATTGACTTGATCGGTGTGTTGTAACAACTGTGCAGCTTGTTGAACTTGATCGTTGCCTTTTACTTCTTCGATGCCCACATTCAATAATGCCACTTTCGGGCGCGCTTTTTTATGGACGGCTTCACATAAAACCGAACCCATAATGGCGAATTGAAATAATGCTTCAGAGTCACAAGAGACGTTGGCACCTAAATCGAGTAAATAAACCGGCTTGCCAGTAACCGCAGGTAAACAAGACACTAATGCAGGCCTATCAATACCCGGTAAGGTTTTTAGCAATACTTTTGCCATTGCCATTAATGCCCCCGTGTTACCTGCGCTGACGCAAGCGGCCGCTTTTCCGTCTCGTACTAATTCCAGAGCAATTCTCATTGAACTGTTTTTACGTGAACGCAAAGCATGAACGGGCCTATCACACATGGTGACAACTTCGGTGGTATGGATTATTTCAATACGGTCTAAATCAGTAGAAGGTGTTTGAGGTAAATATTTTTGAATTTCGGTTTGATTACCAACCAAAATAATTTTGAGGGTGTTATGAAATTTCAGTGCCTGCATTGCTGCAGGCACTGTCACGTGGGGACCGTGATCGCCCCCCATCGCATCTAACGCAAGCGTCAGATTTGTCATCAGATAATCAACAAATTACTTGTTGATTACCTTTTTACCGCGGTAAAAACCATCAGCAGTCACGTTGTGACGTAGATGTAATTCACCGCTAGTAGCGTCTACTGATAATTGAGCAGTGCTCAATGAATCATGTGAACGACGCATGCCGCGCTTTGAACGTGATTTTTTATTCTGTTGTACAGCCATTTGACCTGTCTCCTAGATTACTTGCTCTTCAGTTTTTCTAACACTGCAAACGGATTTGGACGCTCCTCATGAGCGGGTTCGATCTCGCCTACAACTATATCTTTCGACCCTAATTTGCAATCAGTATCTTCATGCATAGGGATGATCGGCATAGCGACTATCAATTCATCTTCAATCAATTGATGCAGACGTACTTCGCCAATCTCATTACACTCAATTGGGTCATACGCATCCGGGAGCTCATCGATTTCTGCCTCAGTCTTACAAGGACTAAAACAAAAGTCGACCGTAACCTCCGTAGTATATTGTGTCATGCAACGTTGACATAGCAGAGTGAGCTCCGTCACAGCCTTCCCGCGAAGGTAGACTATCCCCTGTAAGTCGACGCCACATTCCAACGACACAACTACGTTGGAACAGTCGCCGGCACATAACTCGCTTAATCGCTTAAGTTGCTCACCTGGCACGAAACCTTCATAACGAAGGCCGCTTGAGGCAGCGCGTATAGGATCAATTGAAACCGGTATCTTTACTGTTTGCATAAGGCGCGCATATTATAGTTTGAAAACGCTGGAGTCAAAGAAAATTTCCGTAAAAATACGGTCATCTCACCTAACACTGACTATTTAGGTATTCTTTAATCCGGCATTGAATTTGAAAGTTGGCAAATTTTACCGAACCAAACCCCATCACACAAGCATTACTCGGTGAAAAATACTCCATTTGACCTAATGAATGCAGTAAACTGCACGATAATTGATTATTGATAAATAAATAGTGAAATAAACCCGATGAATTTCAATCTTGTACTCGCATCAACGTCCCCTTTTCGGCAACAACTATTGCAAAAATTAATGCAGCCATTTGACTGTGTAAATCCCAATATAGACGAAACACCACAGCAAAATGAAACAGCAACGGCATTAGTGCAACGTTTAGCTGAGCAAAAAGCGCTCGCGGGTGCCAAATTAGCGATTAAAACAGATTCAACACAATTAATTATTGGTTCAGATCAAGTCGCAGTGATAAACGGGCAGATTATCGGTAAACCCCATACTGTCGACAATGCGATTGCCCAACTAAGTGCCGCATCTGGCCAGGCCATAACCTTTTATACTGGGCTTGCCGTATATAACCAAGTCACACAGCAGATGTTATCGTGCATCGAACCTTTTACAGTACATTTTAAAAGCTTAACGCAAACACAGATCCGCTATTATGTCGAAACAGAACAACCTTTATATTGTGCGGGAAGTTTTAAAAGTGAAGGCCTAGGGATTGCGCTGTTTAGCCGTTTAGAAGGTGATGACCCCAATACCTTGATTGGCCTGCCATTAATTAAATTAATTGAGTTACTGCAACAACAAGGTATGGATGTGTTAAGTAAGTCATCCGTGATGAGAAGTTAGTCGTAAATAACAAGTAGGTGGGAATAAGCAGACTTTACGAAAAAACAGTGTGTAAATGAGGGCTTTCAATCAATATCATGAAGCCCAACATCATATTACAAGTAATCGCGAATTGCAGAAGCTTGACTCACAATAGCCAAAGGCTGAAGCACTTGTAACCGCGCTTCATCATGGGCACCATAACTCACACCAATACTGGCCATGTTAGCGTTATTGGCCATGGTTAAGTCATGAATTGAATCACCAATCATAATCGCTTTGTCAGCGCTGATCTCAAAATGACTTAACAAACTTTGAAGCATTTCTGGGTGCGGTTTACTTTGAGAATCACTGGCACAACGTGATGCATGAAAATACTGTTCTAGCCCATTCAACTCAAGTACCCTATCTAACCCTTCGCGTGCTTTGCCCGTCGCAATTGCTAATAAATACCCCGCGTCATGTAGCTGCTTAATCAATAATTCCACACCGTCGAATAACGGTGTTGGATAATCGCTGGCTAAATGATGGCGACGGTAACAATCAATAATTTGTTGATGATCTTGATGCCCAGCAAACAAAATCGGCATAATCGTAGGCAAAGACAATCCAATCACATCTCTTACTTGTTGCTCAGTCGGCACCGTTAATGCTAACTCATGCGCCACACCTTGCATACAGGACACAATTTTACCCACGGTGTCCATTAACGTGCCATCCCAGTCAAAGATGACTAAATCAAATGCTTTGTCTTTACGCTTCACGTTATGCCTTACTTTTTTGATTCAACACATTGCAAATACTGTAGTTTAAGTTCGTTTGAGCTTATCCAAAGTATTCAATAATATTTCATCTAATGGTGCTTTGACTTGCATGACTTCATTATTTTCAGGATGAGTAAACTTGAGCTCAGCCGCATGTAAAAACAGGCGGTCTAATCCTAACGCTCTCATGCTGTCATCAAATTGTTGCTCGCTGTATTTGTCATCACAGGCAATTGCATGGCCCGCATACTGGCAATGCACACGAATTTGATGCGTACGACCTGTCACAGGGCTGGCTTTCACCAACGTACACCCTTGGTAGCGTTGCATGATTTTGTAGCGAGTCTCAGACTCTTTACCTTCTTTATTGACGCGAACAATACGTTCACCCGATTTTAAGGTGATTTTTAATAACGGCGCTTTGACCACTTTATCGCTTGCTTGCCACTCGCCACGCACTAAGGCTAAATAATCCTTTTGCATGGTTTTACTGCGCAGTTGCTCATGTAAATGCTTTAATGCACTGCGTTTTTTAGCCACAAGCAGCACACCTGAGGTGTCTTTATCTAAACGGTGCACTAGCTCTAAAAATTTCTGTTGTGGCCGCAGTGAACGTAACCCTTCAATCACGCCATAATCAACACCACTGCCACCATGTACAGCAATACCAGCGGGTTTGTTTAACACAATAAGATGATTATCTTCGTGGATAATCCGTTCTTCAAGCTGCGACACTCGAGATAAATTAGGCGATGGCGCTTTGCGATTATCTTTCTCAGCCATTCTCACCGGCGGAACACGCACGATGTCACCGATTTGCAATTTGTATTCTGGCTTTATGCGCTTTTTATTTACGCGCACTTCTCCTTTACGCACAATCCGATAGATCATGCTCTTAGGAACACCTTTTAATTTGGTGAGTAAAAAATTATCGATGCGTTGTTCAAAATGATCTTCGTCGATAGTCACGTATTCAACTTGGGGGGTAGTTTCAGTATTCATGATGCGCCATATAGTAGTAACCGCGATAGTGTACCTTATCTTGCAAATGATTGGCTATTACCATGGCGGACTTGAAATAAATACATGAAAGAATATGGGCTTTTGATTGATGACAATAGCGTTTGTTGCTATATTTGCGCTCAGGTTGAGAGTAAACAGTGGATAAAGTGTTCACAACTTTCACCAAATGCGAAAGAACTGCAATTAAGAAAATGAGCTTTATCGGTAGCAAGTCATTGATTTGCAAATTGTATATAAATAAAAAACGACAAGAAACGTTTCGACAATTAAACCGTAAGTCTTCAATAAAGATTTCAATTTAACTGCAGTAAATCGCCCCAAATTCGAACAATATTTTAGCTTGTTATCAAACAAACCGATTCGACTTGGGCATTAACGGATTAAATTACCATAATTTATGGGGTTGGTTGTAAGTCAACGAATTCCTTGTTTTTGTAAATATTAGAAAATAAGCCATAAATAGGATGCGACACGCAGCGACTGCGTTTTACAGTGATGAGCACCTAATTGCCTGAAGCTAACCGTGAGGTTACACCGATTAATTCAGGCCCGTAATGCAGAAAGATCGTGTTGTTTGATGACCTCATTTAGAAGAATCACGTCATCATGAAACGTATGTTAATTAATGCAACTCAATCAGAAGAGTTGCGTGTTGCCCTTGTAGACGGGCAACAACTGTATGATCTAGATATCGAAAGTCCTGGTCACGAACAGAAAAAATCAAATATCTATAAAGGTAAAATCACTCGCGTAGAGCCCTCACTTGAAGCTGCTTTTGTTGATTATGGCGCTGATCGTCATGGTTTCTTACCGCTTAAAGAAATTGCCCGCGAATACTTCCCTAAAGGTTACTCATTCCAAGGTCGTCCTAACATCAAAGAAGTGGTGCAGGAAGGTCAAGAAGTCATCGTCCAGATTGATAAAGAAGAACGCGGTAATAAAGGCGCGGCTCTAACAACCTTTATCAGCCTTGCGGGTTCATACCTGGTACTCATGCCAAATAATCCTCGTGCTGGCGGTATTTCACGTCGTATCGAAGGTGATGAACGTACCGAACTTAAAGAAGCTATCTCTGAACTTGAAGTACCAAATGGCATGGGCTTAATCGTTCGTACCGCTGGTGTTGGTAAAGAGTCAACTGAACTTAAGTGGGACTTAAAAGTACTTCAACACCACTGGGATGCCATTCAAGAAGCGGCACAAACTAAACCGGCACCATTCTTAATTCATCAAGAAAGCAACGTAATTGTACGTGCTATTCGTGATTATTTACGTCGTGATGTCGGTGAAATCCTCATCGATCACCCACGTATTTTTGAAGAAGCTAAACTGCATATAGGTTTAGTTCGCCCAGATTTCGTTGAGCGTGTTAAGCAATATGATTCAGAAGTGCCGTTATTTACTCACTTCCAAATTGAGTCGCAAATTGAGTCAGCATTCCAGCGTGAAGTGCGTTTACCGTCTGGTGGTTCAATCGTAATCGACCCAACAGAAGCATTAACGTCTATCGATATTAACTCTGCTCGCGCCACTAAAGGCGGCGATATTGAAGAGACTGCACTAAACACCAACCTTGAAGCTGCTGATGAAATTGCGCGTCAATTACGTCTGCGTGACTTAGGTGGTTTAGTGGTTATCGACTTTATCGATATGACGCCTGTTCGTCATCAACGTGAAGTTGAAAACCGTATGCGTGATGCCGTGCATCATGACCGTGCTCGCGTGCAATTAGGTCGTATCTCTCGTTTCGGTTTAATGGAAATGTCACGTCAGCGCCTGCGCCCTTCCCTTGAAGAGTCAGCAGCACATTTATGCCCACGTTGTCATGGCCAGGGTACTATTCGTAGTACTGAATCTTTAGCGTTATCCATTTTACGTTTAATGGAAGAAGAAGCCATTAAAGAAAATACCACTCAAATTGAAGCTATCGTTCCGGTTGATGTGGCGGCATTCTTGTTAAACGAAAAACGCAAAGCGATTCGTATTACTGAAGAGCGTCATGAAGTTGAAGTGTACATCATTCCAGATGCCCACATGCAAACGCCAGAGTATCGTGTTGTTCGTCGTAAAAGCGATGATGAAGTTAGCGAATCTAGCTACAAGCGCGTTGAAAAACCGTCATCAAAGTTATATGAACCACGTAAACTTGAGCGTGCAGCGTCACCAGAACCTGCTTTAAAAGGCTTTGCTGCACCACAAAAAACAGCAATAGATGAAGCTGCTCCAACGCCTGCTCCAGTGGCTAAAGCCCCTGTTGCTGCAGCGCCAACTCAACCAGGGTTCTTTGCGCGTATCGTTTCAGCAATCAGTGCACTGTTTGCCACCAGCGATAGCGAAACCAAAGACACTAAACCAGCTGCGCCTGCAAAAGATGCGTCACAGGCTAACAATCGTCGCCCACGTCGTAATGACAGCCGTAACGATAGTGCGAATCGCAACACCAGCCGTAACGACAGCCGTAACGACAGCCGTCGCCAACGTACTGACAGCGATAAGCCAAAAGACGGTACAGAGCCACGTACTCGTAACAAACGTAATGATCGTAATGATCGTAATAGTAAAAATAATGCTCAGGACGATAGCGTTAAAAACAAACCGCGTAATGAAAAAGTAGACACGCCATTAGCAGAAACTAATGAGCCGAAAGCTGCCGATATCAATACTGAAAAATCACCTAAGCAAGAAGCTGCACGTGAACGTCGTCAACGTCGCAACATGCGTCGTAAAGTGCGAATCGAAAGCGAACAAACTGATGATACAGTTGCAAAAACAACGGATGCGAACGATAAAGCAGAAGAAGTTAACACAGCAGATATCAAAGCGGTAGAGCCTAAAGTAACTGAAGAAAAATCAGAAACAAGAGCGCCTCGCAGCCGTCGCCAGCCACGTAAAGAAAGAAGCGAACAATCGAATGACGCGCAAGCTAAAAACGATACAGAAACATCAGACAATACTGATAAGACAGTAGCGTCAGCGCCACAAGCAACGGCAGATGTTGTTAAAGCAGATGCTACTGAAGTTCAAGTTGAAGCGAATGCGGTTAAAGCAGAGCAAACAACTGCGACAATTGAAATGGTTAACGAAACCAGCAATACTGAAGCAACTGTTGCCGTTGAAAACACCGAAAATGGTGACGCTACGGATGACAACGATGCAGATGCATCTGAAGACGCGAAGGCAGACGGCCGTGAAGGTCAACGTCGTAGCCGTCGTAGTCCTCGCCATCTTAGAGCTGCAGGTCAACGCCGTCGTCGTGATGATAGCGACACAACTCAACAAGCAGTATTTACCTCTGTTGATGAGTTAGAGAAGCAGTTAGATGCTGAGCAATCTCAAGACAAGGCACCAGTAAAGCAAGCAAACGTTGAAGCCACTGTTAAACCGGTAACTGACACTCAAGTCGAAGTAACAGCAGTTGCGACTCACGCTGAAGCAGCAACACCTGTTGTTGAACCTGTTGCAGAGAAAGCGGTTGAAGCACCTAAAGCTGTAGAGCCTAAAGCAGAACCGATAGCGGCAGCAGCTCCTGAAGTTGTTAAAGCTGAAGTGAAAGCTGAAGTGAAAGCTGAAGTGAAAGCTGAAGTGAAAGCTGAAGTAGTGAAGGCTGAACGAGTAACGGAAACAGTTAAATCTGAGCCAGAAGTCAATGTCGCTCACGAAAAATCAGTAGCTTCAAATGCTTCTGCGCCAATGGCCAAACCTGCTGCTATGGTACGCAAAGTTCAAACTGAGACTGTAACTGATGTTAAATCAGAGGTTACCGCACCGGTTGAAGCTGCGCCTAAAGCCCCCGCTAAAGCCAGTCGTTTTGGTTCAATGGTGTCTTCAGATATGACTAAGCCGACTGTTGATGTACGCGAACAACAAGCGGTACCGCAAGGTCGAGCTTATGAAGCGCAAGCTGAAACCAATGCACCTAAAGTCGCAATGGGTAACAGTGCATCATCTGATATGGCTCGCCCAGGCAAGTAATATCATAAGAAGTAATAATACTTCTTAACCATAAAGCCATGCTTAGCATGGCTTTTTTATTGGGCTATTTTTAATTCTGCGGCGATGTGTGGCGCTGTAAACTTACTAACAACCTGTCCAGTAGTTGTTGATAGAAATGCTGTGCTGACGGCCTGATGATTTACATCGATAGGATATTTGATTAAAGCCAATATGAATGAAGCAGATGAAATGCAATTAAGTGCGTATATTCAGACGTTGTAGGCTCAACGTATAAACGCCATCAAAGTCTTTTGAAAAGCGGCAACATAAAGATAAAAAAGGGAGTGATTGATGATTCAACCTCCCCCTTTTTTATTTAACTGATGCACTACTTTTAACCAATACTTTTTTAACTAGAGCATTAATTTTAACTAGTGAACTATTTTTTGCGTTTATCAGCGAATTTTCGCATCACTTTATCAAACTTTGGTTTCACCACTAACTGGCAATACGGTTGTTCGCCATGTTTAGCAAAGTAATCGTCATGATAATTTTCTGCCGGGTAAAATGTATCAAAAGCACTAATTTGAGTCACGATAGGGTTAGGCCAGATTTGTTGTGCATTCAAGCGGTTGATAAACGCATTGGCTAAGTCAACTTGTTCACTGTTATGCGCAAAAATAGCCGAACGATATTGTGGCCCTTTATCGTTGCCTTGTTGATTTAATGTCGTTGGATCGTGACTTTCGAATAACACGGTTAAGAGTGTTTCATAGCTAATCAGAGCCGGGTCAAACTCAATGTGCACAACTTCAGCGTGCCCTGTACGCCCCGAACATACCGCATCATAGTTTGCCTCTTGTGCATCGCCACCGCAGTAACCAGACTTAACACTGATCACCCCCTCAAGTTGAGCGAAAATCGCTTCAACGCACCAAAAGCAGCCCGCACCAAAAGTGGCTTTTTGATTACGACTAACAGCCATATTTGATGCGTTTAATTCATCGATTGATTTGAACACCATCGACACCGAATTAACGCAATGACGTACATTTTTATCTGTCAGAAATTCACCTTCAAATACATGGCCTAAATGTCCACCACACTGATCGCAGGTAATTTCAACACGACGCCCGTCGGCATCAGGGGTGCGCTTAACGGCACCCGTAATCTCATCGTCAAATGCGGGCCAGCCACAATGAGCGTTAAACTTATGTTCGCTCTTGTATAAAGGTGCCAAACATTTTTTACAGCAATACACGCCTTGAGCATCATGGTCCACATACTCGCCACTAAAAGGGCGCTCTGTGCCTTTTTGTTCAATCACGTATTTTTCAAAGTCGGTTAAATTATTCATTGCTTGTTCTCACTGATTTTTTGCGGCATCGATAAACAATACGCGAGATCAATAGCATCAGTTCAACCAATACTCTTTGAATACGCGCAAATAATTGCGACAAAGTGTGACTAAGGTTACCATTGACGTGGGTCAACACACTAATAAGAAATATATAATGAAACTTAATACAATTGATTATTTAGCACCAGATAGTGCTGAGCGCTTTGTCGAGTCACTTCGTGAAACGGGTTTTGGGGTATTAACAAACCACCCTATTCAAAAGCAACTTGTCGAAGACATATACCAAGAATGGTATGCATTTTTTCAGTCTGAAGAAAAAAATGAGTTTTTATTTAATAAAGAAACTCATGATGGATTTTTCCCTGCATCAGTGTCAGAAACAGCCAAGGGCAACACAGTAAAAGATATCAAAGAATATTATCATGTGTATCCATGGGGTCGTATTCCTGATTCACTTCGAGCAAATATTCTTGCTTACTACGAGCATGCCAATACCTTAGCCTCTGAATTACTTGGCTGGATTGAACAATATACCCCTGCAGACGTAGCGGTTAACTATTCTATTCCACTACCAGACATGATAGCGCAAAGCGAAAAAACCTTATTGCGTATTTTACATTACCCGCCGATGAAGGGTAATGAAGAAATGGGCGCTATCCGCGCGGCTGCACATGAAGACATCAATTTAATTACCTTATTGCCTGCGGCAAACGAGCCTGGTTTACAAGTTAAAACCAAAACAGGTGAATGGATAGATGTGCCAAGTGATTTTGGTAGCATCATTATTAATATCGGTGACATGCTTCAAGAAGCCTCTGGCGGTTACTTCCCGTCTACATCACACCGCGTGATTAACCCTGAAGGTACCGACAAAACTAAGTCGCGTATTTCACTGCCATTATTTTTACACCCTAATCCAGATGTTGTACTGTCTGAGCGTTATACCGCTGACAGTTACTTAATGGAAAGATTACGTGAGTTAGGTGTTATTTAACCTTAACGTGATTAAATAGCACTAAGACTAAGCGCCGTTAGGCGCTTTTTTTATGCTTTTACTAAGCTAACAAGGTACAATACGGCTTTTATATTCTTTGATTAAATATTCCGTTATTTACTCGAATATTTACTCGAACAGGCATTCGGTTATAAGGCAACATCATGGCAATTCAGTGGTATCCAGGACACATGCACAAAGCACGTAAAGAGATTGAAGAGGCGATGCCTCAGGTCGATCTTGTTATTGAAGTGCTCGATGCGCGCATTCCCTACAGCAGTGAAAACCCAATGGTGTCACAACTTCGTGGCGATAAACCGTGTATTAAATTGCTCAATAAATCAGATTTAGCCGATCCCGCGGTCACTGAACGTTGGATTGAATACCTCGAGCGTGAACAAGGCGTAAAAGCTTCAGCGATTACCACCTTACAACCCGGCATGGTGAGAAATATTCCAGATATTTGCCGTAAATTAGTGCCTCATCGTGATGTGATGGAAAAAGACATCCGCACTATGATTATGGGTATCCCAAACGTGGGTAAATCGACCATAATCAACACCCTCGCTGGCCGAACTATCGCCAAAACAGGTAATGAACCAGCGGTGACCAAAACCCAACAACGCATTAATCTACGAAATGGTATTGTGCTTTCTGACACGCCTGGGATTTTATGGCCAAAAGTTGATAACGAAGCCAGTAGTTATCGTCTTGCGGTAACCGGCGCCATTAAAGATACGGCAATGGAATATGAAGATGTGGCAATGTTTGCCGCAGACTACTTCTTAAAAGCTTACCCAGAAGCGATTTGCGAGCGTTATAAGCTCAGCTCTTTACCCGATACAGACATAGGCTTACTTGAAGCCATTGCTGGCTCACGTGGTGCGTTGCGTCCGGGTGGACGTATTGATTATCACAAAGTCTCGGAGTTGTTATTGCACGATTACCGATCAGGACGGATTGGTTTATTAAGCTTGGAAACACCTGAGATGGCAGAAATGGAACAAATCGAAGTTGCCCGAGTATTAGCAGAAAAAGAAGCAATAAAGCAGCAAAAAATTGAACAAGAAAAACTAAAGCGCTCAGGTAAACGTCACAACGACTAGTTTTTACCTTTATCGCTAACACCAAGAATATTGTTCAAACTAAGGATATTGCTCAAGCCAAGAATATCGCTAAAACGAAGAGTATCGCTCATCATGATTAACGGGGTAATTGCTTACCCCGTTTTCGCTAATACCAATTGCTTCGCTAACTCAGCAAGGCTAGTCTCGAGTAAATCGATCACCAATTCAAATCCCCTGTCACCACCATAATATGGGTCTGGCACTTCCTTTACCCCTTCGCCTGCAAAAGACAAAATCAAGCGGATTTTATATTGTAAATGCGCAGGACAACGTGAGTACAAATCGATTAAATTGGCCTCATCTGCCGCTAAAATCAAATCAAATGTGTCGAAGTCACTGTCAATAACTTGCCTGGCTTTCATACCTGAAAAATCTAAACCACGCTTGCGTCCCGCTATCATACTGCGAGGATCAGGAGCGTTACCTTGATGAAACGCAATTGTGCCTGCGGAGTCTATCTTAAGCGATAATCCGTGTAATTTAGCTTGCTGTTTAAATACGGCCTCGGCAGTCGGTGAACGACAAATATTGCCCATGCACACAAATAATACTGACGAGATGTTGGTTAAATTTGTATTATCGTTCATGTTTTTTACCTGTTGGTTTATTTTCGAGATGACTATATTGCTCAGGTGGTGACTTATCAATTCACGTTTAAACATGATGTCATTTACAGCTAACTCGATGGCCTATCTTCAATGATGCGCAGTCAATGAACTACCATCAATAAAGCCAACACTATTGAGCGGGTCGCTCGCGTAAAAACGTAGCAAAACGCGGAGTCCCTTTTTGGGTAAACCCTAAATATTGATAAGTAATAATCGTACCAATAGCGGGCGGATATTGTCTTTGTATGTCACTGAGCCCACTGCCAATATTAAACACTTTTCCTTGGGGCGTTTTAACCGTTAATGCACCGAGTTGTCCTGTGTATTTGCCTTTACCTGCAGTGTGACCTATCACCACAGCTTCTGCATCATATTTCGGTTTTAATTTTACAATATACGGACTGCGTCCAACGGTATAAAAAGCATGGCGATAGTGCAGCATTAACCCTTCCCCGCCAGTATCGACCACGCTATCAAGCTCAGAAAAGAGCGTGTGATTATCTGCAAACGTTAATTGTGGAATAACCTGTAAGTGAGCTGAATTAACCTTTTGAGCGAGTTGTTGCATCGCCATATACCGTTGTTCAAAGGTGCCACTATGTTGCGGTAAATCAAATATCATAAACGTGACAGACTGCCACTCTTGAATTTGTGTATGCTGGCGACGAACCAGGGCAGAGATTTGCTCAAACTGCTCCCGACCTAGCCATAACTCACCATCAATAGGGTATTCAGGAAAGCCTTGCGTAAAAGTTGCAGGAAGGTTAACCGTGCGCCCACTTCTCGTTAGCATCTGTTTACCCGTCCAGTATCCTCGCACCCCATCTAACTTTTCGCTTACAAGGTAATCGGTTACATCTAAATCGGCGGCATAGTGACTCGCAAGTTGAATTTCAGGCTTGGGAAGCGCTTCACTTTGACACACCATACAGCTCATCAAGAATAGAACGGAAAATAGAAAAGTGTGAACACGTAACATAAGCAATCCTTGCATAATAGCTTGAGCCTCATGGCAAGCTAAAGCCTAGTACAAGTCGAATAAATGTGCACATATAGCCAAAAACACTGGTAGCTGTGGTCGTGAATGTTACAATCAGCACAATGTGAATAAAAAGAAATAAAAATAATGAAACCAGCAAATAATCATGGTCTTAAACGCGTATTTAGAGCAACGGGATTCTCAATAAAAGGCCTAAAAGCCGCATGGCAAAATGAAGCAGCATTTAGACAAGAAGCCGTTTTAGCTATACTAATGTTACCTGTAGCCTTACTTGTTAATGTCAGCGCACCTGAACGAATATTATTGATAATGACACTGATGATTGTGTTGATTGTTGAATTACTCAACTCAGCCATTGAAGCGGTAGTGGATCGTGTCGGTGATGAGATCCATCCATTAAGTGGTCAAGCCAAAGACATTGCATCTGCAGCAGTGTTTATCAGTTTAGTTATGTGCGCAATCACTTGGGCGATGATTCTTTTACCATTAATTTAATCATATTTAGCAACAGGTCTTACCCCAGATGGCTTAGTAGACAATCACTGTTCGCTAAGCCTTATATGGATGGTTATTGATCGATACACGGCGCCATATCAGTGGTTAATCTATTGGACAATATCTCTATGGCTTGTTCAATATAAGCCAACCTTTCATTTTCAGCCCAGTACGCCGCATACACATTGCGGGTAATGCTGCTTGCCCCTTCAACAATAAATAAGGTTTTGTTGGTTAAATAAGGTTTAACGAGCACTTCAGGTAAAAAAGCGCAACCGCCGTTATTCAATATAAAATCCAATGCCATTCTGGCTGAGCTGGTATGCAATACCGGCAGTGGCAGCATAGTGTATTCTTGCGCATGGGTGATATTAAATGCAGTGCCCCAATCAACTTTAATATAAGGAATGGTTGAGGTTTGCGACACGCTAAGGTTGGGCTGTTTAGCCACTAAGACTAATTTGATCTGTGCCAGCTTAATCAACTCAAGCTCATCCAGTTTTGGCGGATCGAAACTAATGGCAATGTCCAAACTGCGCTCAATGAGTTGGCGCGTCATGACCGAGCCAGACAATACATCTGTGCGTAATGCCACACCGTCTAACCCTAGATGAAGTGGTTGTAAAAAGGGTTGTAGATACGCATCCCAAATATTGTGTCCTGCAGACACCGTTAATTGAGTGCTGTGTTGTTGGTTTAAAATAATATCTTGTTTGGCCCTTTCCCACGCATTCAATACTGCTTCGGCGTGTCCGAGCATTCGCTCACCGGCGGGTGTGGGTTGAATATTATTACGTAAACGTTCAAAAAGCTCGACGCCTAGAATGCCTTCTAATTGTTTTATCCTAAAACTCACCGCACTGCGCGTTAAGTAAAGATTTTCAGCCGCCTTACCAAAGTGGCGTGTACGGGAGACTTCTAAGAACGTTTTTAATAAATCTGTATCCATAAAAATTCTTTACCATGAAGGACAAAATATTTTGATTTAAAAAATGATAATACTAGCCAATACTCCAGTTGAAAATCTTTATATCTCATAATCTAGAAGGTATTAGCCATGTCTCAGCAATCATTTGTCAATGCGAAACAAGGTATTGAAGCTCACACCAATGGGTCAAGTGACAGTTTCCGCTCTACTAAACGCTTCTATGATGACGCTAACTTTCCTAAAGGCTTTAAACGCTGCGGTGATTTTACCAGCAAGGAAGCTGACTTGCTTGAACAACATGGTCAAGCAATGAAAAGTTTAGCCGAAGGTGCCCAGCTGCCCTGTAATGTCGATGAAGACCAATTCGTCAACGTTGCCAAAGGCCATTTACCCGCATCTACCGCTATGGAATTACTGTGGGCTAAATATTGTCGTTTGGCAAAAGGTAAACCTTTTTATGCCGTCGTCGGTACGATTCATGCTCCTGCGGGTGCAAAAGTGGAAATCGAATTCGATGATGTTGAAGATGATAGCACTGACACCGATGAGTCTGAATAACGGGTATTCGGGCCACAAAACAACAACCTACAAATCTTAACATTTTGCTAACCATTTCAGTTAAAGTAGAGCATTTTTAATGCTCTACTTTTTGTATTTAACACAAAAAAGACACCTCACACACTCATCGCCAATGCTCAGACCTCTGAATCACCAGCTTTTGCAACAAAAAAGGTGATTTTTAAGCCTTTAAGTTCAAACTACCAACGAAAACTTGATTTAGCGCAATTTTTACATACAAATACTTCACATTTAGTTACAAGCTGCTAATATGTTTGCTGAACAGTTTGTCCTATTTTTTTGTTTGAACTTTATGACGACACATTTTGATAACCCTACATTGGTTATTGTCGAAGGAAAATAAACTCAGCCTCAAATACGGCAACAGCATCATATGAAGACGCATATCTTGTAACACTAGAATAAATAATAAATGCGGAGTTTCAATGATTAGGCCCCTTTTTTATATTGTCGTGATGCTATTAAGCACTCAAACTGCCTACGCAGCGAGTAGCCATAATAGTAATACATCGTCAGTAATGGATAAATTTGCCCTCGATATTGGGGTGTTTTATGCTAACTCCGATTCCAACATGGCGGTTACCAATCCTAAAACCGGCGGATCGTTTCCGATCGATTTTGAAGATGAATTTTTACTCGCAGAAGAACAATATCTCCCTTATTTCGAACTCACCTACTCTTTCAATCAACGCCACAACCTTTTTATAGATTGGAAATCTCTCGACAGAAAAGCCGATAATAATGCCGTAAGCCAAGATTTCATCCTTGAAGATATTGATGGTAAAGATTACCTAATCGAAGTGGGTGCTAAATTAAACACTGAATTAAATATTGATATTTTACGTATCGGTTACGGATACGATATCTGGCAAGGTACAGATTATGCTGTTGGTGTTTCGATTGGGTTACACACCATGTTTGTCGAAGCCGTATTCAAAGGCACGATAGGCACATGCATACCAGACTCATCCCTCACGAGCTTATGTAATAATGTCGTCGCTACGCCTGAGGTGGTAGATGATACGCTTACTGCGCCACTGCCTAATGTCGGTATTTATGGGGCTTATGAGTTTTATCATGGTTGGAATTTCTCAGCGCATGCGCAATATTTCTCTATCAGTTATGATGATGTCGATGGATCACTCATTGATGTCCGCTTAGGTGTAGAAACTAAGTTCTGCGACAACTGGTCGTTAAAGCTCGCTTATAATTATTATGACGTAGACATTACGATAGAAAAGCAACGTAAGATGAACAACAATGAAATGAGAACCTTCGACCATAAAATCAGCTACAGCTTCACAGGTCCTATGTTTGCCGTTTCATATGCCTTCTAACCCGCACACATTATTGTCATAAAAGCATCTTAGGATGCTTTTTTTGTGATCAGTAAAATGATAATGTCCTACTATTCATTCTATTATAACTAATCTCCTTAATGTCTTTTTACCGCCCTATTCATGAGGCACTTAATGTCTAACACGTTATTGCAAACTGCTGCCGCCAACTTGAAAAAAGCGGTGCCGTTAATGCTTAAATACAGGATCCCTACCACTCCAACCAACTATGCGCTTTGGTACGCTTATGTTGGTGAGCAAAATCCATTGTTAAATCAAGAACTCGACACGGCAATCAAACAGAATCAAACATGCTCCCCAGTTACCAGCGAGTTGTTATATCGAAAGCATGTGGCCGATCCTGTCGAGCTTGATGTACGCGACATGCGTAAAAACTTAGATGCGATGGTATGTGAATTGTCACAATCTCTTAGAGATACCAATTTAGACACTGAGACATTTCAGACTCAAATGGATAAAGACTTTAAGAAATTAAGTGATTTGGAAACCAAAGGCTTTTCGCTTGAACAAGTCATTGGTGTTGTAAGAAGTATTGTAAAAGAATCGTCCAGCATTCGCTCAAGTACGGTTAGCTTTACTGAGCAATTGCAAAAAGCCCAATCCGAAATTGATACCCTCAAAACACGTCTTGCTGCATCAGAAAAAGACATGTTATTTGATGCCTTAACCAATATTTTAAACAGACGCGCATTTGACCACGATATTGAAGCACAAATTGATTTATCGCCAACCGGTACATGCTTGATTTTAATAGATATCGATCACTTTAAAAACTTTAACGATACCTTCGGCCATCAATTGGGCGATTTAGTCTTAAAAACCGTTGCTAAACGTATTCAAGAAGCGTGTCGAGATGGCATAAAACTGTACCGATATGGTGGAGAAGAATTTGCCATTCTCGTGCCTAGTAGCCAATTGAGAGTCGCAAGACAGCTAGCCGAAGGGATCCGTAGAGCACTGGAAAAACTCAGTGTAAAAGACCGTCGTAGCGACAAAGTGATTGATTCGATTACGGCTTCATTTGGTGTGGCAGAGTGGAAACCCAAACAAAATGTGGGTCAATTAATTGAAGCGACTGACAAGTTATTGTATGAAGCAAAACGTCTTGGCCGTAACCGAGTGATGCCAATCTCCAGTTAAACGATAAAGGTCTTATTGAACGCTAAAAAGCTCCGCGTTGTTATCAATCATTATGATGAAAGCACCGCTGAGCTTTTTATTAATTTAATCATTATTGAGGTAATTGTAGATATCCTGCTGCATTTTCGGCGCTAGGATTGTCAAGGTGTGGCACATAACCTAAAAATGGTGCTTGCATCATCTGTTGCAAACTTTGCAAGTTGTCGTCAATAAACGCCATGTCGGCATCAACCTGATTTGCTACCCAGCCTGCAATACTCAATCCATCGGCTAGCAGCGCTTCTTGAGTTAACAACGCATGATTTAAGCAGCCGAGTTTCATCCCCACTACCAGAATGACTTCAAGTGTCGTGTTTTTCGTTACAGCATGAGTTAACTGAACATTATTGCCATAAGTGGATGTCTCTTGTTGAAGCGTAGTCTGCAATAATTTAACCGTATCAGATAGGTACTCGCCATTACCTAACGGTAAACGCCAGCCACCAGCCCCTTCAATCAAAGCAAAGTCGGCATTAACCATTGCCGGATGGAACATCGCATCAAGTACGCCTTGTGCACTTAACGCGTTATTGACTTGCGATGCAGCAATATGGGGCGCAATTGCGGGCTCAAAACTGATTGGGTTAATCTCTTGATAAGCAAGCCCCATATTAGATTGCGCCATTAACATTAACGCATCACTATTGCGTAAACCATTTTCAGTCATAGCACAACCCGAAGCTATGGGTTTAAAACCACACTTATGCCCTTGTGCTTTAGCTAACAAAGCGGCGGAGATTAAGGTTTTACCACTGTCAGTATCAGTACCCGTCACGAAATACAACATAAGATTAGCCTCGTTTAACGCGGATAAACGCAATTTGATAAGTTAAAGGAATGCCTTTATCAGTGCGCAGAGTTTCAGCTAACTCAAGCCGGTGTCGCCATTGCTGCTTGGTTAACAGTGGCCGTTTTTTACCATTTCCTTGCTGATCAAACGAAGCCCCTACGCCTTTAATGGAATACAATAAACTGCGTAAGTCATCAAAATACACTTGAATGCTTTCAAGCTGAACATCAACATATTGCCAATTATCCATTGCCATTTTTGAGGATAAAAAAGTGGCTTTTAAACTCTCAACAGAATGAAATTGGTTTACATGAAAACCGAGAGTGTTTAATTCTGCTAGGCTGCCATCGGCAACGATACTCAAAAAGCATTCACCGCCAGGGCGTAAAACACGATGAAACTCCATAAAAGCGTTTGGTAATTGCTGACACCACTGTAATGCTAAATTTGAATATAGCGTATCTACAGAACCACTTTGCAACCCTAAAGCTTGCGCATCACTGCACAAAGGCAAATAATTTGTAAATTGTTGGGTTAACTCAGTGAGCATGCCATGGGCAATATCGACCGCAATAACCTGACTAACGTGAGAGAATGCACCAAAATCAGTACCAGGTCCTGCGCCGACATCCAGTAACGTGCCGTATAGATCCGCTTTTTGGAACAACTTTTGCGCGCTTAAACGCTGCAATACATCATGTTGTTTGTACTGCGTTGCTGCGCTTGAAAACTTATTGGCCAGTGGATTATCTAACGTCATGAGGTTGCTCATTGATCCAAATTGATGTCGTTACAATGTGTGTAAAGGTGCTGATGTGTTTGTGTCTGCATCATTGTGATTCATCAGCGATGCGAGTGCAGCAACCAAGGCGCGAATATCGTCAGCCTGGTGCTGAGCATTGAGGGTGATCCGTAATCGCGCTTGCCCCTTAGGCACAGTAGGTGAGCGTATTGCACCCACCAAAAAACCTTGTTGAGTTAACTGCTTTGCAATGGCTACCACACGCTGATTATCACCAACCATAATCGGTTGGATAGCCGTTAACGACTCAGTTAACGGTAATTGATTTTGTGAAGCGACCTGTCTAAACAGCGCGATATTGGCCAACAGTTGGGTTAACAATTGCGGATGAGAGTATTGCCAGTTAATTGCCGCTAACGCCAAATGAGCATTCGCAGGAGACAAGGCTGTTGAGTAGATATATTCCCGCGTTGTCGCCACCAAATAATCAATGACATCTTGAGAGGCTAATATCGCCGCACCTTGACAGCCTAGGGCCTTACCAAAAGTGACCACTTGAATATCAACCTTGTCTGCATTAACCAAGTCATTCGGTAACACACCAAAGCCATGGGCATCATCAACAATCAACCAACAATGATGTTGGCGACACAAATGCGAAAGTTCAGTGATTGGGGCGATATCGCCGTCCATACTAAATACACTTTCAGTCACCACAGCGCAGCCAGGATTGCGTTCAATAATGCGCGCAGCGCTGCTAAGATCATTATGTAAAAAACGGCTAATTTTACATTGGCTGTCTTTTAAACCATCAATCACCGATGCATGCACTAATTTGTCTGCAATCACGGTGTCATCTGCATTAAATAGTGTTTTCATCAATGCGCTATTGGCGCTAAAACCTGAGCTAAACAGCATACACGCCTGGTGTCCCGTTAGCTCACATAAACGTTGTTCAAGCTGTTGATGGGCAACACTGTAACCACTGACTAATGGTGATGCCCTGCTGCCGACACCGTATTGTTGTGCCCCTTGATAAAGAGCCTGAGCTAATGCGGGTTCTTGAGATAAGCCAAGGTAATCATTATGGCTAAAATCAATAATCTTGGTTTGCGAAACAAGCCCGTTAACTCGCCTTTGACGTAAAAGACCCGTCGTGTGTAATTGCGCAAGCGTATTATTGATCCGCAGAGCAAGTGGATGGTTATCCTTTACTGACAGGTCTGATTTTGCCATGGCTAATTACAGTGCTGCGGCATCATAAAATTGTTTGGTAGACTTATCTTGCTTAGCACTGGCTTTAGCAAGTAATGCACTGTCTGATTCAATATTAGCTTGTGGTCCCTGCTCCGGGTGTAAACCCAAACGACGGAAAAGACTCATGTCATCGTTTTCTTCTGGGTTTGGCGTAGTCAGTAACTTACAGCCGTAGAAAATCGAATTAGCACCAGCAAAGAAACACATCGATTGCAGTTCATCGCTCATGTTTTCACGCCCTGCAGATAAACGCACCCGCGACTTGGGCATTAAAATACGCGCAACGGCAATGGTACGCACAAATTCAAGCGGATCAAGATCATCTAATTTTTCAAACGGTGTGCCCGCAACTTTCACTAACATATTGATGGGCACTGAATCTGGGTGTTGTTCTAAATTTGCCAATTGTTGCAGTAAACCTGCGCGATCAGTGGCTTTTTCGCCCATACCAACAATCCCGCCCGAACAGACTTTCATGCCAGATGCACGTACGTTTGTTAGTGTGTCTAAACGGCTTTGATAAGTTCGCGTGGTAATCACATCACCGTAATATTCAGGCGACGTGTCAAGGTTGTGGTTGTAGTAATCTAAACCCGCATCGGCCAATTTTTCGGCCTGTTCAGGCGACAACATGCCTAATGTCATACAAGTTTCCATACCTAAGGCACGCACATCTTTTACCATTTGGGTTAAATATGGCATGTCTTTGTCACGTGGGTTACGCCAAGCGGCACCCATGCAAAAACGTGATGCACCTGCGGCTTTAGCACTTTTAGCTTCAGTGAGTACTTTTTCAATTTCAAGTAAGCGTTCTTTCTCAAGACCTGTGTCGTAACGCGCACTTTGCGGACAGTATTTACAATCCTCAGGGCATGCACCGGTCTTAATCGACAATAGACGACTGATCTGCACTTCGTTAGGGTCAAACGTTTCACGATGAATACTGTGCGCTCTAAACAATAAATCATTCATAGGCAATGCAAACAATGCTTCAATTTCAGCTTTTTGCCAATCGTGACGAACTTCAGCTAACGACATGGATCAATCCTTTATTTTGATTTTATGTTGGCTAGGATACCCTGAGCCCGTAAACTGTCAACGCAGCGACTACTTCGCACTTTACAAGCGGTTAAAAAAAGAGCACCTATAATTATGGCACTTTCAAACACAAATACCACTATCGATTATACTTTTGATCAACAACATATTTGGCATCCCTATACCTCTATGACCCAGTCTCTGCCTGTGTATGGAGTGGTTTCTGCTCAAGGTTGCGAGTTGACGTTAGACAGTGGCAAAGTGTTAATTGATGGTACCAGTTCATGGTGGTCATGTGTGCATGGTTATAGTCATCCGACCATCTTAGCAGCCATGCAGCAACAGCTTTTAAGACTCAGTCATGTCATGTTTGGTGGCATTACCCACCAGCCAGCTATTGAAGTGTCAAAACGCTTAGTGCAAATGACTAGCACCAATTTAACCAAAGTGTTTTTGGCCGACTCAGGCTCTATTGCGGTTGAAGTGGCACTAAAAATGGCGCTGCAATATTGGCAAGGGCGTGATAAGCCGCAAAAACAACGCATTATGACGGTTAAAAGTGGTTATCACGGCGACACTTTTGCCGCGATGAGCGTGTGCGACCCAGATGGCGGCATGCACACCATGTTTGGCAATAATGTCACTAAACAGGTATTTATCCCCGCGCCAACATCGAAATTTAATGAACCGCTAAATCAAACCGATATCGATGCTTTAGAGAATGCATTTAGCCATTACCATCAAGATATTGCTGCAGTGATCATAGAGCCGATCATGCAAGGCGCAGGCGCAATGCGTTTTTACTCGCCGGCTTATTTAAGCAAACTTCGCCAACTGTGCGACCATTATCATGTACTGCTGATTTTAGATGAAATAGCAACAGGGTTTGGCCGTACAGGTAAATGTTTTGCTTATGAACATGCCAACATTGAAGCGGATATTTTATGTGTGGGTAAAGCACTTACCGGTGGTTATATCAGTTTAGCGGCAACGCTTTGCAGTGACGAAGTCGCCAGCGGCATTAGTGACTCGCCTGCAGGCGTGTTTATGCACGGCCCAACATTTATGGGCAATCCATTAGCCTGCGCCGCAGCTACTGCCAGTTTAGATTTATTGCTTAAAGGCGACTGGCAACAACAAGTCAGCGCCATTGAAGCTCAGCTTAAACAAGAGCTCGCCAGTGCCACTGATTTAGTGCAAGTTCAAGATGTACGCGTGTTGGGCGCCGTTGGGGTGATAGAAATGATAAGCAGTGTCAATACCGCGCAATTACAACAAGCATTTGTCGATCTTGGGGTTTGGGTAAGACCTTTTAATAAATACATTTATATTATGCCGCCTTACACGATTAGTGCTGCGCAATTAACGCAACTCACCTCAGCAATGGTAAGCGTTGCAGCCAGTATTGAAGATAGTGGTAGTAAGCAGAAATTTATTAGTCATGGCTAGCCAATACTTGCTGGGCATAGGATATGATCGCGTCAGAGACTTCTTCATAAATTCCCTTGAGTAAAATACAATGGTGCCAATACAGTGTCTCTTCAATGACTTTATCTGGCAGGATCTGCACTAATTTTCCACTGGCTAGCTCATTGTTAACTTGTAATTGTGGCGCTAAACAATAAGCAGCGCCGTGTTTAGCCATATTAATGAAGGCTTCTGATGAGCGAACGGCGTGTAGTGGGTATTGGCCTTCTTCTAAACCAAAGTGTTGCTCAATAAAACGGGTGTGCATATTGTCTTTGTGATCAAAGGCTATCCCTGGTGCTCGCATTAACGTTTGCGCATTTATCCCATCACAAAAATAGCGTTCAACAAACTCTGGCGTCGCAACAACAATATAATTAATCTTGCCTAATCGCGTTAACTGGCACCCTTTTATCGCCACATCTTGTACAGCTATCGCTCCAAATGATTGGCCATCTTTGAGTCGTTCAAGGGCAGGGGCTGATCATACTCGATCGCTTTTCATACATCCTTTTTAAAAACAAAGAGATAAAAAATAGCTTGATTGATCACGCCTGTGTGATCAAATAGCGCTCTTTTTCTTTGTCTTTATACATAATATGCTTAAACATCTCGATAAGATTACTGATTGCCGTTCCCATATAAATCAAGAACATGATGTCATTGATATCTGCTTCCTCGTCCTGAGCGCAGTGATATCAGGTGCGCAAAGTTGGGCCGATTGCCACGAGTTCGGGACATTAAAACTCATGTGGCTGCGTAAATATTGCCCCTTCGCTAATGGTATTCCCAGCCAGCAGAGCATTGGTCGCATCTTCAGAGGAGTGTCAAAGCAATCCTTGCTAGATGCCTTGTTGAGTTGGGTCAACGAGCATCGGCTTGCTTCTATTACGATTGATTGGAAAGTGCTTAAAGGTGCCAAAGCATCAGCCTCAAGCGCAGCATTACATATGGTCACTGCATATGATACCGGCTCTGGTTTAGTCTTCAGCGCTAAATCAGGTGCGAGCAAAAAGAGTGAACTCAAACTCGTTCAAGAATTGCTGACGTGTCTTGATTTGAAGTCTGAGTTACTGACATTTGATGCGCTGCATTGTCAGACACAAACACTTAATTATATTGTCAAAGAAGGTGGGCATTGTATTTTGCAAGTCAAAGGTAATCAGCCCAAGCTGTACGAGGCAGTACAGGCACAATTTGCTGATTACATTACAAATACTCCAGATGCCGAATGCTTTACGCAAGATGATAAAGGCCATGGTCGAGTTGAAAAACGGATAACGTTTCAGTGTCCATTGAATTTAGCCGCTGAGATAAAAATGAAATTGTCTCAATTAAAAACATTAATCGCAGTAGAGCGTCATCGAAAAGTGGGTAACAAAACCAGTATAGATACACACTTTTATGTCAGCAGTGCAGTATTGACATCAGAAGCCTTTGGTACAGCGATTAGGGCTCACTGGCAAACGGAAAATAATCAGCATTGGCTTTTAGATACACTATTTCAAGAAGATAAGCAGAAGATGTATGATGAAGATGGTGCCAGTATTCTGGCTATTTTAAGGCGCTGGGCATTAAATCTAGTGAAGCTACATCCCGCTAAACAAGCCAGAATCAGAAATTCAATAGAGCTTGTTGGAGTGATGATTTCAGGGAAGAGATTATTTTTGGCGCTGGTCAAAAAGTGTAATCAGCCCCTGGTTCAAGGGTGCGTTCCTCATCTTTAATCAATAAATTGACTTCTAATAGATGCTTTTTAATTAAAGGGGCAATCGCCGGAATAAGCCAGGTCGCTAGAGAATCGGCATTGGTGGCAATATGCAATGTTAACGGGGTTAATGGCTCATTAGGCATCACACTTGGCAGTAATTCTGCCTCTAGCTGCACGACTTGGTAATAATGCCTTAAAAGTTACTGACCTAACGCCGTAGCGCGGATTGGATGACTTCTTATCACAACAGATTGAGCCAGCTGCTGTTCTAATTGTTTAATCCTTTGAGACACCGCAGATTGCGACAAACATAATACATTGGCAGCTCGTTCAAAGCTTTGCTCTTTAATCACACAACTCAATGCTTGCAGTAATTTGTAATCGAGTTTACTCATGCGCAATCACCTTTTGGTTTAATACTGTCATCTTAGCGGATCGATTTGCCACCATCATTAATTTAACTTATACATAAACAATGAGTACTTTAGTGGCTTATTAACAAGCAAATTTGTCATAAGGACACTCATAGTTACCTCAGTATTACTGCAAGGTTTAATTCTCGGCGCTGGGATGATCATTCCTATTGGCGCGCAGAACTCCTATTTGCTCAGCTAGGGGATTAAGCGTAATCATCACATTTTAGCGGCAACCATTTGCATGTTTTGTGATGTCATTTTGATTGGCCTCGGGATTTTTGGCGGCGGTAAGCTCATCGCCAGTTGCGAATGGTTGATGTTAATTATCGGTTGGGGTGGGATCAGTTTTTTGATTGTTTATGCCGCAATTTCTTTGCGTAACGTATGGCGAAATCAACATCAAGTTACAACCCATGAAGCTGCAGCCAATAGCCGTAAACACATTATTGGCACCACACTGGCAGTGACGTTACTCAACCCTCATGTTTACCTAGATACCGTGATGATTTTAGGCTGTGTGGGCGGCATGTTTGAGGGCAATGAACGATGGGCATTTGCCATAGGCACTGTATTGGTATCAGTGTTGTGGTTTTACAGCCTCGCGTTTGGAGCCGCCAAACTGGTCCCCTGGCTAGGTAAACCGAAAATACAACGTGTAATTGATGCCTTGGTTGGCGCTATTATGTTATTTATTGCTTATTCGGTATTTAACACCTTACTCAGTAATGGTGCAGTAATGTCATAATCGCTTGAATTCACATTAGCAAACAAAACACCTAAACAACACCGTTTAAGCTTTAAGCCTGCATTGCAACAAAGCCTGGTATTTGTGTAATGCGGGTTAACCAGCCTCTGATGTGCGGATATTCCACTAAATCAAAACCACCTTGATGTGCCACATGGGTATAAGCATAAAGTGCAATATCCGCTAAGGTAAATTGCTCACCGCATAAGAATGGCTGCTGTAAAAGTGTAGACTCCATGACATTGAGCGCTTTATAACCTTTGGCATGTAAAGAGTGATACTCGGCTAAACGGTCATCTGGTAAGCCTAAATACAGTTGAATATAACGGGCAACGGCAATATAAGGTTCATGACTATATTGCTCGAAGAACATCCATTGATACATTTGGGCTTTGCTAAATTCATCAGTTGGGATAAGTGGTGAGCCCGCCGCCAAATAGCCTATAATCGCGTTTGATTCAGACAATACTCGTCCATCGTTAAGTTCAATTAGCGGTATTTTACCTGCTGGGTTTTTAGCTAAATAAGCGTTGGTTTGTGTATCACCATTAGCAATACTCATCTCTTGCCATTGATGCTCAATATTGAGCATATGTAACACCAGTTGCACTTTGTAGCAGTTGCCAGAGACGCTATCGCCGTATGCAGTGATCATGTACACCTCAGATTATTTTTTAACTAAGCTCGAAATTAAGGCGCGTAAAGCCGCTGGTTTAACCATTTTTGCCATGTAGTGATAACCGCGTCGTTCAATGTCATCCACTAAATCTTTATTAGTATTGGCGGTAATTAAAATTCCAGGGACATGATCACCATAACGGGAACGAATATCATCCATGGCATCCACGCCATTTTTATCATCATCTAAATGATAATCAGCCAAAATAATATCGGGAGCAACGCCTTTGAGCCCTAGCTTAATTCTCGCATCAGCTAAGTCTGTGGCGCAAATAACCTCGCATTGCCAACGGCTTAATAATGAGTCTAGCCCAGCTAAAATAGTATCTTCATTATCAATACATAATACTTTAATACCTGCGAGTGGCTGCATTAATGACGGCATAGGTTTTGTTACCACCTGACTGATTGTTTGCCCTAACGGAACAATAATGGAAAACATTGACCCGACACCCAACGCTGAGCGCACTTGGATTGGATGGTCGAGCACTTTACTGATCCTGTCTGCAATCGCTAAGCCTAACCCTAAGCCACTCACGTTACGACTACTTGGATGGTTTAAGCGTTTAAACTCTTTAAAAATCTCTTGAGTATCGTATTCATCAATACCACACCCAGTATCCAGCACTTGAATTTCAACGTATTCACCTCGATGACGGCAACCTAATAACACTCTGCCGCCACGGGCGTAACGGTAAGCATTGGTTAAGAAATTTTGCAAAATACGCCGTAATAATGATGGGTCTGAATTAACCGTAGCCGAGCAAGGCACCATCGAAAATGAAATTTGGTTATCGCCCGCCATCGCATCAAATTCGACCGATAAACCGTTAATGATTTCGGACACGGCAAAATCACGACGATTAACATCAACCATGCCTGAATCAAGCTTAGAAATATCGAGTAAGTCCGTAAGCAATTCGCCAGCGGTTTTTAACGAGCTGTTGACATGGGTTAAGGTCGTGCGAGCCTCAAGGTCTAAATTAGGGTATTGCGATAATGACGCAGTAAACAACCTAGCGGCATTGAGGGGCTGCATTAAATCGTGGCCTACCGCAGCTAAGAACCTTGTTTTAGACGCATTTGCGAGCTCTTCTTGCGCCTTAGCCTCTAGTAACTCACTGTTGAGCATCGCCAACTCATAAGTACGCTCTTTGACTCGACTCTCAAGAGTTTCATTCGCTTCAAGCAGTGCTTTTTCTTGTAAGCGATATTGGGTAATGTCGGTAAAGGTCATTACAAAGCCACCATCGGGCATTGGGTTACCTTGAATTTTAATGACTTTACCGTCTTTACGCTCACGCTCAGAGGTATGCGGCGTACCATTACGCATATGCTGCACTCTTACCGCAACTTGGGTTTCCATATCTCCTTTACCACAAAAACCACGCGATGCATTAAAACGTACTACATCGGCAATCGGCATACCTTGCTGTAAAAAGCCTTCAGGATATTGATATAAATCGGCATAACGATAATTCCATGCCATCAGATTAAGGTCTTTATCAACAACGCTCATCCCTTCGTATGCGTGTTCAATTGCCCCGCGGAGCATGTCCTGACTTAAAATGATTTTAGATGACGCTTCATCGACCAAACTAAACACTTCATCGAGAGCTAAATCGCGACCTTGTAATACAGAATCCATCACTAATGACGCACTAGAGGCACCGAGCACCCCTGATAACATATGTTCGGTGTGAGCAATTAATTCTTCTGGGGCCGCTTTATACCAACTGTCACTTTTAACCGCGTCGGGTGAAAAGCGACTAAAGCTTTCATAGGCACGGGTTGGGCTCACAAAGCGGCTGGCTAAAATCAATAAATCTTGTTGCGATATAGGACCCTGGCGCTTATTCGCATCTTTTTTTAACGCCCAGGGCTTAACAAAATTACTCGCTTGAATGCGCTCGGCAACCCCCGCCCTAAACCAAATAGACCCTAATACGTAGCACGCCACGTTAGCCAGTAGCGCAATCAATGTATCGCTAACATTAGGGGTAATAGCATTGAGTAAATCAAACTCTCCGCCAATTAATCGCGCTTGACCCGCACCTTGCAACAAAATGAAACACCACAAACTAAAACCAACCGCGAGGCCTAAATACACCCCGGTACGATTACCATGTTTCCAGTAAAGCCCACCCACCAGCGCCGGTGCTAATTGCGAAAATGCGCCAAATGACAACATGCCTAAATGTGATAACGAATCGCTGTCTGCCAAGGTTAAATAACTTAAATAACCAAAGCCTAAAATCACTACAATTGCTAAACGTCGAACGTTTAATAGCAATTGCGAAAACTGGCTAAAATTTTTCTCTCTGATCTGCCCTGTGCGCAACAAAAACGGCACGAGCCATTCGTTACTCACCATCACACTGATGGTGACCACCGCAACAATCACCATACCCGTCGCTGCGGATAAGGTGCCAAGTAATGCAATAACGGCTAAAAAGGGTTGGTCTAGTGCCAATGGTAGGTTGATTACATAGGTATCAGCCGCGACAGAATCGCCTAATAACACTTTGCCAGCCAACGCTAAAGGCGCAACAAACATACCAAACAAAGCTAAATATATGGGGAATATCCAACGTGATTTTTTTAAAATATGTTCGCCGCCGCACTCAACGACCATCACGTGAAACTGTCTTGGCATACATAAAAATGCCGCCATACCGACAAATAGTTCAGGTAAAAATGACTCAAGCCGCAAGTGGCTATTTTCTATTAATCCTTTCTCAGAGGCTTGTTGCCAAATATCGCCAAACCCATCAAAAAAACCAAAACTGATCACGGCGCCAACAATGATAAAAGCGGCTAGTTTGACTAACGACTCAAACGCAATGGCCACCATCATGCCGGGATTATGTTCTGTCGCATCTAATTTTCGAGTGCCAAATAAAATAGCAAACACGGCAAGGATCATGGTGATTAACAGCGGCACTGCAACGGGGCTTAATGGGTTGTCATCGGGCTGGAATAAATTAAGACTAAAGACCATCGCTTTAAGCTGCAACGCGATATACGGCATGATGCCAAAGAGTGCAATAAGGGTCACAATCGCGGCTAATAACTGTGACTTACCATAACGGGCGGCAATAAAATCGGCCACCGAGGTGATATTTTGTGCTTTAGACACCACCACCATTTTGCGCAACATGCCAAAGCCAAGCGTAAACACTAAAATGGGACCCACAAAAATGGGTAAAAAAGACCATAAATCAGTAGCTGATTGCCCTACCGTGCCTAAAAAACTCCATGATGAGCAATACACAGCAAGACTAAGACCATAAATCCACACTTGAATTTTTTGACTTATTTTACTAAACCAGCGCTCTGCACCCCATGCCAAAATAAACAGCAATGACACATAACACACCGCGATGACGGCTACTATAAGAGTTAAATTCATCAGACGTCCGCTATCATTTTATTTTTATATAATCTCATCTCAGGTGTAGAGACAAGCTGACTTAGTGCTTTTTATCGCTTACAGAATCGCACGCATTGAACACAAAACAACCTAGACAACATAAATTGTGCTCATTCGCTCACAATTTACCGTCACACTTACTCACTTTAACACGTGCAACAGACTAAATATTAAGGATATTTTAAAACTAGACCAAGGTCTAATAGTGTTAGGCGTCGGTTAAAGATGATACTTTAGCCACGCCATTTTTAGAAAGGGAAGCCCCTATGAGCTCGCAGTCTCTTTACAAAGTTCCTAGTGACATTGCAGATAACGCACTGGTTAATAACGATCAATATAAGAAAATGTACCAGGAGTCCATTGTTAATCCAGAAGGTTTTTGGAGAGAACACGGCAAACGTATCGATTGGATGAAACCTTACACCAAAATTAAAAAAACCTCATTTGATGATCATAATTTATCTATCAACTGGTTTTATGACGGTACGCTCAACGCATCAGCTAATTGTTTAGACCGTCATTTAGAGCTGCACGGCGATAAACTGGCGATTATTTGGGAAGGTGATGACGCCAATGAACAGCGTAAAATCACCTATGCAGAATTACATGCTGACGTCTGTAAGTTTGCCAATGCATTACGCAGCCAAGGTGTGAGTAAAGGCGATATTGTCACAATATATATGCCTATGGTGCCAGAAGCCGCAGTAGCAATGCTCGCGTGCGCCCGAATTGGTGCAGTCCACTCTGTAGTGTTTGGTGGATTCTCACCAGATTCAATTGCAGCAAGAGTCATTGACGGTAAATCTAAAGTACTCATTACCTCAGATGAAGGTGTTCGTGGTGGCCGTAAAATTCCGTTAAAACGCAGTGTTGATGAAGCGATTGCCAACCCAGATGTCACCTCAGTTGAAAAAGTCATTGTATTAAAACGCACCGGTGGTGATATTGATTGGGTTGAAGGTCGTGATGTGTGGTGGCATTCGTTAATGGAAGTCGCTTCTGAATATTGCCAACCTGTTGAAATGAACGCTGAAGACCCACTATTTTTACTTTATACCTCAGGCTCAACCGGTAACCCTAAAGGTGTGTTACATACCACTGGCGGATACATGGTTTATGCTTCGATGACACATGAATATGTGTTTGATTATAAAGCCGATGAAGTTTACTGGTGTACTGCAGATGTTGGTTGGATTACCGGCCACTCGTATATGGTGTATGGCCCATTTGCTAACGCCGCGACAGTATTAATTCATGAAGGTGTGCCAAATCATCCAACGCCTGCACGTCTTGGCGAAATGATTGACCGCCACAATGTGAATATTCTGTACACAGCGCCAACATTAATCCGTGCATTAATGGCTGAAGGCAAAGAGCAATTTAGCAGCTACAAAGGTGACTCATTACGTATTATGGGCTCAGTGGGCGAACCGATTAACCCAGAAGCGTGGCGCTGGTACCATGAGGTGATCGGTCATGAAAACTGCCCGATTGTCGATACCTGGTGGCAAACAGAAACCGGCGGCATTTTGATTAGCCCGCTACCAGGCGCAACGGATACTAAGCCAGGCTCAGCCACTCGACCTTTTTTTGGCGTACAACCTGCATTAGTAGACAACATGGGTAATATTGTTGAAGGCGCTACCGAAGGAAACTTGGTTATTCTTGACTCATGGCCTGGTCAAATGCGTACCGTATACGGTGACCATGACAGATTTGCCCTAACCTACTTTAAAACGTTCCGTGGCATGTACTTTACCGGTGATGGCGCGCGTCGCGACGAAGATGGTTACTACTGGATAACAGGCCGTGTCGATGACGTAATTAACGTTTCTGGCCACCGCCTAGGTACTGCAGAAGTTGAAAGCGCACTTGTGTCGCATGAGCTCGTTGCAGAAGCTGCCGTTGTGGGTTATCCACATGACATTAAAGGCCAAGGCATTTATGCCTACGTCACCTTAACACGCGACGTTGAGCCAACTGAAGAGTTACGCCAAGAATTACGCCAATGGGTGCGAAAAGAAATTGGTGCCCTAGCGACCCCAGATCTTATTCAATGGGCGAGCGGATTACCTAAAACACGCTCAGGTAAAATCATGCGTCGTTTTTTACGTAAAATTGCGGCAAACGAAGTGACTAACTTAGGGGACTCTTCAACACTGGCTGATCCAGCGGTAATTGATACCTTAATTGAAAGCCGTTTAAACAAAACAGAATAATGTCACACTATCAATCTATCCACCCATGAGAAATCCTGACCAATTTCTCTTTTTGGCCCCTCCCAGAGGGGCCTTTTTTTGTTCTTTATATTTCGGCAATCACACACAGCATTGCAATAGATTGAATTAAATTAGCAATATTGATCATCACAATGCCATTTAACCTCATACAACGCTTGATACAACACCAAATATAAGATCGGTGTAAAGTGATATCGATTAAACAATTAATGCGATAAACCACAATGGCCTTTATCCACTATATGAATATGCTACTCTGTTGCAAAATATGATGATGTATAGATAAATATTACCACCTACGACCTCAAATATGATGATTAACCTTCGCGATTACCAACAACAAGCTGTAGATGCCGCTGTGGCGCATTTTAAACAAAGCCCACTATCTGCGGTATTAGTTTTACCTACAGGAGCAGGTAAGAGCATTGTGATTGCTGAATTGGCAAGGATCGCTAATGGTAATGTATTAGTGCTCACCCATGTGAAAGAGTTAGTGGCTCAAAATGCAGAAAAAGTAGGGTTACTGACTCAAGAAGCCAATATTTATTCTGCGGGGCTCAAACAAAAAAAAGCCAATGGCAAAACAGTTGTGGCCAGTGTTCAATCAGCTTCACGCGCGCTCAATAAATTTGATCAGGCATTTTCATTGATCATTATCGATGAATGTCATCGCGTGAGTACAGAGTCGACGAGCCAATATCAACAGTTGTTAACTCATTTACGCACTAAGAACCCACAAATAAAACTATTAGGACTGACCGCTACGCCTTATCGGCTTGGATTGGGCTGGATATATCGACACCATTATCACGGTAAAGTCGGTAACACTGATAAACCAGTATTCGAGAAGTGCATTTTTGAGCTGCCTATGCGGCCATTAATAAAAAAAGGTTATTTAACTCAACCCACGATTTTTGATGGACTCAGTGCACAATACGACTTCAGTAATTTAGCACCGGTTGAAACCAATGAATATTCGGCGACAGAAGTTGATAACCTACTGCACCATCAAGGCCGTGCGACGACAGCCATTATTAAGCAAGTTAGACAATTAGCACTACATCGCCAAGGCGTACTTATTTTTGCTGCCACAGTGCGCCATGCTGATGAGATAATGGCGTTAATGGATGATGATGCGGCATTGATCACGGCAAAAACGCCACACTCTGATCGTGATGACATCATAGAACGCTTCAAAGCCAAAAAGCTCAAATTCATCGTTAATGTTGCCGTGTTAACCACAGGGTTTGACGCGCCGCATGTCGATTTAATTGCCATATTACGTCCAACGGCGTCTGTGAGTTTGTTTCAACAAATGATTGGCCGTGGGCTCAGGCTTGCAGATAATAAAGCCGACTGCTTAGTGATTGATTATGCGGCAAACGGCTATGATTTATTTTATCCAGAAGTAGGTCAAGCTAAACCAAACAGCAAGTCAGTCCCTGTACAAGTCCACTGCCCTATTTGCCAATTTGCCAATACATTTTGGGGGTTAGTTGACGCTGATGGCGATATCATTGAACACTTTGGCCGACGCTGCCAAGGATTGATCGATGACACCAAACAGTGCGATTTTCGTTTCCGCTCAAAATCGTGCCCTGACTGCGGCGCTGAAAATGACATTGCTGCGCGTATTTGCCAAACTTGTCAGTCAACCTTAATTGACCCAGACAAACGCCTTAAACAAGTACTTAATGCCCAGCATCATCACTTATTTAAATGCCAAGAGATGTTATTACTTTGCCAAGACGAAAAGCTCATCATTCAATACATCGACATTGAAGGTAACGATTTCAAACAGACATTCCAATTTTCTACCCCCGCTCAACGTCGAGCATTTTATGCCGTGTTTGTATTGAGCCACACTCGCACACCCGGTTTACTTCATCCTAAATATAACCAAGCTAACGATGTGTTGGCCGATAAAGAGCGGTTTAGAAAACCCGATTTATTACTATTAAAGAAAAATAAATATCGCTGGGATTTAGTTGATTCATTTTTTGATTATCAAGGCAAATATAAAATCGATATGAGTTAAAACAAAATTAATCGCGTTGAATTATGAAAAAAAAAGCTCATATGGTATAAATTGTCCATATCATTAAACAGGAGTCACCATGTTTGTAGTTATTTTTGGCCGTCCAGGTTGCCCATATTGTGTTCGTGCTGTTGAACTGTCTGAAAAATTAGCAGCTCAAAGTGAAGATTTTAAATTTAAGTATGTTGATATTCATGCTGAAGGGATCACAAAGGCAGACCTTTCTAAAAGTGTCGGTAAGACAGTAGAAACTGTGCCACAAATCTTTATTGATGAATTGCCAATTGGTGGTTGCACAGAATTTGAAGCCTATGTTCGTCAAAACAATTTATTAAAGTAAATTGCTCAATTTGATGCTCATAAAAAAGGCAACCTGATGGTTGCCTTTTGTTTTATTACCACCTCTACAATACGTATTTAGCGGAAAAAATCACACGATTTAAGTCACCTTCAAACCCATTTTCAAGCTCGTTCAGTGCATGCATAAATTCCACACCAAAAGTTAATGGTTTTGATGGAGAGTACAATAAATTGACGTAAGCTGAATAGGCAGATTTATTCACAGCCTCTCCAGTCAGCGCGACATCATTATCGGCCGTAAAACCAGAGAAGGTCACACTAGAACGCCATTGCTCAGTCCACCAGTGGCGGTACGACACAAAACCACCAAACGACTTAATCGCTTGAATATCGCCATCAGCATCAATTACGCCTGCGTTGGCATAGTTCAAAGCCATATAACGCCCAAGCCCTTCACCATATGTCGCCGTAAATTTAAAGTCATCTTTGCCTACAGGGATAACCCCTGCAAAACTGGCACCGTAACCTAGCTCAGAGGTGTCATAAGTTGTGCCGCCAATCACTTGCTCTACATTGAGTTGTCGCACGATGGCTGACGCAGAAAATGATGACCCATTAGCCGTGCTAAAATTATAACGGCCTATAAAATCAGGCACCACACCACTACCACTGGTTATCCGAGCGCCGCCACCAAAAGGGGTAACCGTGGTTTCAGGATTTTCTATCGCAAATTGCCAATTACCTGTGCTGTAACGAATTTGCGACTGCCTAACAAAGGGTGTCCCCTCCGGTGCTCCCACAAAATCTAAATTCTCAGGCAATGCCCCCGGATTTTGAAACGTCGTCCACGTTTGGCCGATGGTCCATTCATCATAGCTTACAAACGCATGGCGGATACGAGGTGAATAACTATTAGACACACGCTCATTACCATCGGCATGAGTCATAAAATCCAGCTCAATAAATCCGGTTAATTTATGACCGTCTACATCGGTTACTGTTTTAAAATTAAAACGAGATTCTCGCGCCTGAAAGTCAACGACTTCCTTCCCATTGCCTTCTGTACCGTATATCGTCCCTGGCACATAAAACTGACGAGAAAGTGCGCCAGAATCTGGTGCGCCATTGCCATAATCACTAAACATAACATCGGCTTTAATATACCCACCAAATGTCATATCTGTTGCAGCTTGAGCTCCCCCACTCATCGCCAATATCGCACCTGCAATACATAAACTTAATGTTGCTTGTTTCATTACGTTCTCCCTTTTAGTTTTATTCTAATCCTATGCAATATCGGTCAATTAACATTCAAGTAACATTAGCAATAGGTCTATGAGACAAAAGTAGACAAGCGAAAGCTAATGCTTGGTTTGTACATTGCATTTGAACATTGCAGGTAAGCAGTAATGGATAAACTGAGGTAAGTAATGAGGAATAAATCAAAAAATGGTGGGTCGTGAAGGATTCGAGATTTCGACCAATGGGTTAAAAGCCAACTGCAGTCGTTGATTTAAACCAAAGTGACTGAGCTAACGATCCATCTTGGTTTTGCAGTCATCAATGCAAAGTTGAATCATATACCTGACAAAAATCTAATAGAAGATGAGTAAACTGAATATAGAATTAATTAGTTTGGAACTATCAAGTAGATATTGAAGAGAAGAAATCAAGAAGTGGTGGGTCGTGAAGGATTCGAACCTTCGACCAATGGGTTAAAAGCCAACTGCAGTCGTTGATTTAAACCAAAGTGACTGAGCTAACGACCCATCTTGGTTTTGCAGTCACCAATGCAAAGTTGAATCGTATACCTGACAAAAATCTAATAAAAGATGAGTAAACTGAACATAGAATTAATTAGTTTGGAACTATCAAGTAGATATTGAAGAGGAGAAATCAAGAAGTGGTGGGCCGTAAAGGATTATAAACTTCGACCAATGGGTTAAAAGCCAACTGCAGTCGTTGATTTAAACCAAAGTGACTGAGCTAACGACCCATCTGGTAAATCTTATATACGCTTAAATTCTTTAGCCACGATTTAGAAAGTGGTGGGTCGTGAAGGATTCGAACCTTCGACCAATTGGTTAAAAGCCAACTGCTCTACCGACTGAGCTAACGACCCATCTTGGTTTTATAAGCTTTATCGCTTACTGGAGCAAAAGCCAACTGTCTATGTTTCAAGACCGACTGAGCTAACGACCCATCTAGTATAACGCTTAAATTCTTTAACCACGATTTAGAAAGTGGTGGGTCGTGAAGGATTCGAACCTTCGACCAATTGGTTAAAAGCCAACTGCTCTACCGACTGAGCTAACGACCCATCTAGTATAACGCTTAAATTCTTTAACCACGATTTAGAAAGTGGTGGGTCGTGAAGGATTCGAACCTTCGACCAATTGGTTAAAAGCCAACTGCTCTACCGACTGAGCTAACGACCCATCTGGTATAACGCTTAAATTCTTTAACCACGATTTAGAAAGTGGTGGGTCGTGAAGGATTCGAACCTTCGACCAATTGGTTAAAAGCCAACTGCTCTACCGACTGAGCTAACGACCCATCTGGTATAACGCTTAAATTCTTTAACCACGATTTAGAAAGTGGTGGGTCGTGAAGGATTCGAACCTTCGACCAATTGGTTAAAAGCCAACTGCTCTACCGACTGAGCTAACGACCCATCTTAGTTTTATAAGCTTTATCGCTTACTGGAGCATAAGCCAACTGTCTATGTTTCAAGACCCTCTGACCTAACGACCCATCAGATACAACATTTAAATTCTTTAACCACGATTTAAAAAAGTGGTGGGTCGTGAAGGATTCGAACCTTCGACCAATTGGTTAAAAGCCAACTGCTCTACCGACTGAGCTAACGACCCATCTTGGTTTTATAAGCTTTATCGCTTACTGGAGCAAAAGCCAACTGTCTATGTTTCAAGACCCACTGAGCTAACGACCCATCTTAATTTTATAAGCTTTATCGCTTATTGGAGCAAAAGCCAACTGTCTATGTTTCAAGACCCACTGAGCTAACGACCCATCTTGGTTTTATAAGCTTTATCGCTTACTGGAACAAAAGCCAACTGTCTATGTTTCAAGACCGACTGAACTAACGACCCATCTTGGTTTTATAAGCTTTATCGCTTACTGGAACAAAAGCCAACTGTCTATGTTTCAAGACCGACTGAACTAACGACCCATCTTAGTTTATAAACCTTAATCACTTTATTATGCAGTAACTACATAGGAAGATTAATGCTTTTAAACCCCTCAGAAGGCTATGCCGTTCTGAGGGCGCCTATAATACCTTTTTCAATTTCTCATGCAAGCGCAAATTTATAATTTGTTGTTGTTTGCATGAAAAACAGACTAAGAGGCTGTTTTTTGTCTTAATTAGCCTTTCAATGCTGATAATTGCTGTTGAGCAAGGCGTGCAGATGCACTGTCGGCATATTCTTTAAGGACTTTATTATAAAGCGCACGAGCACCGGCTGAGTCATTCTCTTTTTCAGCGATCATGCCTAGTTTGACTAAACTGTCACCACGCTTATTAGAATCAGAGAATTTACTGACAACTGTACTGAATGCTTGCTTAGCCGCGGTGTAGTCACTTTTATTGTATAACAATTGACCTAACCAATAGTTTGCGTTTGCGGCATAATTCGAGTCGGGATATTGTTTAATAAAATCACGAAACGCAGGAATAGCATCATCATATTTACGATCTTTCAAAACGAGGTTCACAGCAGCTTCATAGCTCGCCGTTTCTCCTAGTGTAGAACTGGCTGCTGCAACCGTTGTTGGGTCTGCTTGAGCTTCAGCAGGCGCCGCTGGGGTTGATGACTTAGCAGTAAGATTAGCAATTTCTTCATACAGCTGACGTTGACGCTGTAGCATTTGATTCATTTGATAATTTTGTTGCTCAGTAATGCCTCGTAAATCCAACACTTCATTTTGTAATGCATCCATACGGCGTTGCATTTCAAACTCGCCCTGTTGCTTGGCTTTCATAATACGTTCTAATTTTGCGATTCGATCATCACTTGAACCACTAGAAGCATCTGAAACAGGTGCAGGGGCAGCAAATGCAGTCGCAGTAGTGAAGAACATTGCCGCAACTAATATGGCTTGTTTCATTTTTTTCACTCCTAAAAAAGGCCAACCGATATCGGTTGGCCTTACATTTTTAACGCTTAGTAAACTAACACACCACGACGGTTTTTACCAAAACCTGTGTCTGTGCGAGTATAATCTAATGGCTTCTCTTCGCCGTAACTTACAATACTCATTTGGTTAGGTTGTACACCCATACCTTGTAAGTATTTGGCAATCGCTTTAGCACGACGTTCGCCTAGTGCGATGTTGTACTCAGGCGTACCACGTTCATCGGCATGACCTTCGATCAATACACGTACACTTGGGTTTTCTACTAAATAGTTACCGTGTGCTTGAAGGATATCAGCGTTTTCGCTTTGAACTTCACTGCGGTCAAAATCAAAGTAAATGATGTTTTGACGACGTAGCTCTTGTTCTTTTAAACGTTGCTGTTCAGCTGGGCTTAATACTGCTCCAGCACCACCAGTTTCAATACCACCAGCACCATATTCACTACCAGTACCACTCATAGAACCGTTAGCGTCAGTTTCAGAGTCTGAAGTTGAGCTACAGGCACCCAGTGCCATAAGCGGAACTGCAACCAACATAGCTTTAAACAACTTATTCAGATCCATTTTAAATCCTTATCAATATCTATTTAGAGAAACGGAGACCATGCTGGTGACTTCACCTCGCCCTGGCCGACAGGCAATCTTGCTTTAAATCTGCCGTCTACAGAGACAGCAGCTAATACTTGTTTACCTTCATGGGTTGTACCATAGATAACCATAGTGCCATTTGGAGCAACACTTGGTGATTCATCAAGTTGAGTTGACGAAAGCACCTGCATAAAGCGTGTTGCTAAATCCATTCTAGCAATGTGGAATTTACCATTAGTACGGTTTACAAAAATCATACTACGACCGTCTGGAGTAATTGAACCGCCAAGGTTCCATTCGCCTTCAAATGTCATACGAGAGACTTTATTTGTATCTAAACTTACACGATATAACTGTGGTCTACCGCCACGCTCAGAGGTAAATAACAATGATTTACCATCTGGGAACCAAGAAGGCTCAGTATCGATCGCATAATGGTCGGTAATGCGCTGTGTAGCTTTAGTCGCAATATCGACAACATAAATTTCCGGTTGACCATCTTTTGATAATGTAATGGCTAACTTTTTACCGTCTGGTGAAAATGACGGAGCCCCATTAATACCATTAAAACTACTCACCATAGTACGCGTTTGGCTGTAGATGTCTTGTACAAAAATTTCTGCTTTTCTGTTTTCAAAACTCACATACGCTAAACGACGACCATCAGGAGACCAGGTTGGTGACATTAATGGTTCTGGCGAACGTAACAACATTTGTTCGTTATAGCCATCATAGTCAGCAATCATCAAATGATAAGGCGCTTTTTGACCTTGTTTAACAACAACATATGCAATACGAGTTAAGAACGCACCACGGATACCAGTCAGTTTTTCATAAACAATGTCACTAATACGGTGGCCATATTGTCTAAACTGGCTAGCACTGATCACTGTCTCACGGCTTTCAAGTAATAATTCACTGTTATTAACAGGGCCTTTACTGATTAAGTTTTGTGCTTTAACTAAGTCAATTAGTTCAAAACTCACAAGGTATTGATCTGCACCATAAGGCTTTACACTACCAACAACAACCGCTTCAGCGTCAACGTTGGTCCAGCTTTGCGCCGCAAACCCGCTAACAGATGACAATGTTGATTGTGGCAATGCACGCACATCTAATGATTTAAAAGCACCACTGCGAGCTAAGTCAGATGTTACTACGTCTGATATTGACGCAGGTGCAGGACCTTGCCCTTGCCAAACAAAAGGCACAACCGCAATCGGTCTTGCCGCATCGACGCCTTCTGTAATTACAATATCTAACGCTGCGCGAGCAGGTGTCGTTAACACAACAAGTGCCAGTGTTAACCATTTAGCAAAATTCTTCATGCGACTCCTTTAATTCAATTCCATCTTAAATACGTTTGATATTAATTAAATTCCGGTGAAACGGTTAAATTAATTTCTTTTAACTGTTGATAAACAGCAGGCTCAGGCGATACAGGTAAACGCCCCGCTTTGTTTATCGAAACTTTTGCTGCGCGGCAAACCACTTGATCGCCTTCAAGCGTTTGTGCTGTTGTCACAAACCCATCAGCGGCTAAGCGAATAAAGACTCGGCAACTTTTACCACGCATTGATTCATCAACCACTAAGTTACGTTGAATGGTGGCAATGATCATCGCTTTGTATTTATCAACTTCTGACAACACTTGCTTATTACGTGTTTTCGACAACGAGTCTTGTTCAGCAGCCATTGCTTCAGCCATTTCACGCTCTTGACGTGCTTTAGCGTCGGCATCAGCTTTACGCTTACGTTCAGCATCTTCACGTTGTTTACGTTCGGCTTCTTCTTTGCGCTTACGTTCATCTTCTGCACGTTGGCGCTCTTCTTGCGCTTTCTTGGCAGTCGCTTCTTCTTGCTTACGCTTTTCAGCAGCTTGCTTAGCGGCTTCTTCAGATACCTTTTGTTCTTTTTCTTTCTGCTTTCTGATCTCTTCCGCTTTTAAGGCGCGCTCTTTCTCTTGTTGCTGCTTAACCTGAGCGGCTTTAGCGGCATCATTTGCTTTTTGCGTTTCAGCCTCTTTCAACTTACGTTGGATCTCTAACGTTTTAATCTTTTCTTGTTCGCTTTCACGCTCACGCCTTGCTTCCTGCGCTTTACGTTCTAACTCTGCTTGACGCGCTTTCTCTTGCTGCAACGCATCTTGCTTTTGTTTCTTTAATTGCTCAACTCTGTCAGTAACTTTTTGCTGATCAATCACAACTGCTTGAACTGCAGGAGCACTGGCTGCTGTTTGCATCGGCTTAGGTTTGTCATCAAAACTAATGCCTAAGGCAAGAATGACAATCGCCCCAATATGGATACCAGCCGAAATAGAAACGGGTACGGTTAAATCTGAGTTTCCAGCCACCTATTTCTCCTTCGGCGAATCGGTCATAAGTCCTACAGCAGGCACTCCCGCACCTTGAAGACTTATCATGAGTTGGATAACGCTTTCATACGGAATTGAGCGGTCAGCTTTTACAACCACGGGTCTTAATGGCTCAAGTTGAATTAATGCCCCAACTTCAGTAGACACCTGCTCTAAATCCATAGCCACAGAATTTGAACTACTGCCCACATTTAAAAAGTATTCACCTGCAGCGTCAATTGACGCTACTATCGGTGGTTTACTGTCTGGTGGCAGAGATTCTGCATTACCTTGCGGCAATTCAACTTTAACACCTTGCGATACAATTGGCGCTGTCACCATAAAAATGATTAACAACACCAACATAACGTCGATATAAGGCACCACGTTGATTTCTGCAACCGGACGACGACGCTTACGCTGATACATTAAACAGCTTCCTTCTCGCTATATGCTTGACGTTGCAATATGTTTGAGAATTCTTCCATAAAGTTAGCATACGAGTTTTCTAGCTTTTCTACTTGAGTTGAAAATCTGTTGTAACCAATGACCGCTGGAATAGCTGCAAAAAGACCCATTGCAGTTGCAATCAATGCCTCAGCAATACCTGGTGCTACCATTGCTAACGTTGCGTTTTCAACCGCGCCGAGTGCGATAAATGAGTTCATGATCCCCCACACAGTACCAAACAGACCAATATATGGACTCGTTGAACCAATGGTGGCTAATAAGGGTAAATGATTTTCAAGTTTTTCCATCTCACGCGACAAGCTAACACGCATCGCACGTGACGTTCCGTCCATCACCGCTTCTGGAGATTTACTGTTCACTTTGCTTAGACGAGTATATTCTTTAAAACCGGCTACAAACATCGATTCTAAACCAGAAATCGCACTTCCACGTGCAATAAGCTCTTTGTAAAGACGGTTTAAATCAACACCCGACCAAAACGTGTCTTCAAAGCGTAGCGCTTTTACTCTTGCTGAGCTTAATAATTTGTTGCGTTGAATGATCACGGCCCAAGAGGCAATCGATAATGCCAACAAGGTCAACATGACCAATTTTACCAACACACTGGCTTCTAAAAACAAGCCAATAAATGAAATTTCAGCGTGCACAGTCGAACTCCTGAACAATATTTAGGGGAATAGCGCGGGGACGCATTCGTGATAAAGATATACACGCGACAACCACTGTCGCTTCACAATAGCAATCACCTTGATGATCTACTAAGCGCTGGTGAAACACCAATGACGCTTTCTTTAATTCTTCGACCTTGGACTCAACCAATAAGTCTTGCTCAAATTTTGCAGCTTTACGAAAATCTATTTCTGCATGTTTTACGACAAAAGCGATATCTTCCGCCAGCAATTCAGCTTGGCGAACACCCATCGATTTTAACCATTGTGTTCGTGCCCGTTCAAAAAAATTCAAATAGTTTGAATGATACACAACACCACCGGCATCAGTATCTTCATAGTAAATTGATATGGGCCAAACAAACATAATCAGAGCATCAATTCTTAGGAGGCAAAAGTTGGCCTACTATACCGAGTAGCAACACGCTTGTGAATAATGTCTGAGGCTAAAAACAGACTTTATTTTGCTCAAAATGCGCTAAAACACCCGAATTACCTCAGGAACTGTAATAGATGAAGCTTTATTAATGTTTTTACCCAAAACATTAACAATTTTTCAAACAAAAAAGAGTAATTAAACCGCGAGTTATACGACACTAAATTAGTCGTGATTTGAGAGTAAATTGGCGGTAAAAGGATAATCAATAACACACATTAATTATCCGTTCGCTATTCGGTTTACCTTAAGCAACACAAGAGACTTATCGGCCAAGACGCCTTAATAAAGCAAAGTCCGAATACTAAAGTTAAATGCTAAACATAATGCAATTATACTAGGCTGCAAAACAAAGCTTACAAAGGCTTAATTTAACCTTAAAATTACAGACTAATAACCTTGCACGAATTCATTAATGGGTTGTGCAAGTCATGAGAACACAGCAAACATGATCAAGACTGTGTTAAGTGGTATCAACGCTGATACTACACCCCTTTATCACTAAGACATGTCGCCAAAAAATCATCACTGTCTTCATTTGTTAAATATTATCGTTTAGTTTAATTTGCTAATCCGACTAGTTATGCAGCTAAAATGGATAATAACTTAATAAACCGCTATTACTGGATATAAAGCCTACTTTCACTACCAACAACCTCATTAAATCATTAGTTTTAATAATGCGAAACCGTAATTTTTCTTGTTTGTCGAATTAGAATATTCATTCTATTATAGCCTTGTTTTCAGGACACATCCGATTCAGATGCTGAAAACCAAGAACTCCAAACTGGTGTAACCCAATACCTCAGTTTACCCTAGTTCTTATGCTTGACTTCCTTCCTTAAATTTGTTGATTGCAAATTATTTAGCCCACTTGGATTAAGTGGGTTTTTTTTGCCTTTTTTTCAACAAAACCTACAAACAATCAATATTGATTAAGATTAGGGCATCTTATTAATATTGATTGGTATTACAGCCTTTATTAAATACATCTTGCAAAGCAAGGTTATCGGCATAATGTCCATAAATAACGCACAAAATTAAGCCCAAGCAGTTATCCACTTGGGCTGACATATATTTATAAACGACATGCTATATAGAAGTTTAAATCTCTTTGGTGATTTTAATCACCACGCGACGGTTGATTTGGCGCTCTTGTGCAAGATCGTTAGCCGCAACATGACGCTTTTCTCCGTGCCCTTGGGTATGAATACGGTCTTGTGGGATACCACTGGCAACCAAAATATCTTTTACTGAGTCAGCTCGTTTATCGGACACTTTTTGATTTATTGAGCGACCACCATAGCTGTCTGTGTAAGCATCAATAAGCACAAGTTCTACTTCAGGGTCAAAAGACAAATAGCGTTGTACTTTTTGTAACTGCATTTTCGAGAAGCGCGTTAACTCCACACCCCCCTCTTGATAATTTAATACTGTAAAAGCAATATCATCAAAACTGTAAGGCAGTAAATTGGCTAAACAAGAGCGAAACTCACGGTATTTGCCACCAAAGTTAGCAGACGATAATCCTACCGCTATTTTGGAACTTTGGTTGTACCAATCGGCATAATAGAACGTCGGTTCCATACCCTGGCTTAATTCAGTCAACATCGACCATGCGGCTTTTTTAGGGACCTCGCCATTAAACTGTTTTTGATAAGATAATTGGGTAATTTCTTTAGAGTTATGTCCAGGACGCCAACTCGGTGCACGGCTAATTAACGTGGCATTGGTTACAGAATCAGGCTTTAACCACATGTCTAATGTGAAGTGTAGATTTAACTCTTTGCCGGCATGGCTAGTAAAAATGGCCCGACCATAATCTGGAATGTCGTGTTCGAGTCGACATTCAATTGGATTATTTTCACCCACTCGCCATGCTGAGTTTTCTAAAGACGCAACATAATGTCTCAAATCGGCATGAGCCGTTGAGCAAAGACACAAACTTGTGAGTACCATCAGTTTTCGCCACATAAAAAACACTCTTTAAATAGGTTACATTCTAGTTATCGGCCTTATATAGGGTTTCTTTAGCAAACAATCATGTTTAATCGCTGATAAAAACCACAATCAAACATGACACTGCGCGTGAGTTTGCGCATAATACTCGGCTTATGTCATTTGCTCTGAAAATGATATCAATTGAGGATGAAGACTGTAATGACTGATATTTGCGACGCTAACAAGTTTAAACACCGCTTCCGTGGTTATTTCCCTGTGGTGATTGACGTTGAAACGGCAGGCTTTAATGCCAAAACAGATGCGTTGCTTGAGATTGCTGTCAGCATGTTAAAAATGAACAGTGATGGTGTCATTGAACTCGATAAAACCTTACATTTTCATATTGAGCCATTTGAAGGTGCCAATTTAGAACCCGAAGCATTAGCATTTAACGGCATCGATCCCACTAATCCGCTTCGTGGTGCTGTAGATGAAAAAGTCGCATTTTTAGAAATTTTTAAAGAAGTTAAAAAAGCCCAAAAAGCGGCTAACTGCCATCGCTGCATTATTGTCGCCCACAATGCAGCATTTGATTTAGGCTTTGTTAATCAGGCAATCGAACGCAATAGTTTAAAACGTTCACCGTTTCATCCGTTTGCAAGCTTTGATACTGCTACACTCGCAGGCTTAGCCATTGGACATACCGTACTCGCTAAAGCGTGTAAGATGGCTGGGATTGATTTTGACAACAAAGAGGCACACTCAGCGCTTTACGACACAGAACGTACAGCGGAATTGTTTTGCCATATCGTTAATCGTTGGAAAGCTCTCGGTGGTTGGCCACTTGTCAGTGCAGACGCTGATGATACTGAAGCAGAATAAATAACCTGAGAAAATAAGTAACATCAACCTACTCTTTAACCTCGGCCGGTATGATATCAGCCGATATGAGAATGGATTGAGTGTCACTCTACATAATTTATTGCAACAAAAAAGCTGCCGAGGCAGCTTTTTTTATTGGCTCAAACTCGCAGCATTACAGCTTTGAAGAGTTATCTTTTAAGTATGCAGCTACACCTTCAGTGCTAGCAGTCATACCTTTTTCGCCTTTTGACCAACCTGCTGGACAAACTTCACCGTGCTCTTCATGGAACTGAAGTGCGTCGATCATACGGATCATTTCATCAACGTTACGGCCTAATGGTAAATCGTTAACCACTTGGTGACGTACTTGGCCTTCTTTATCGACTAAGAAAGAACCACGGAAAGCAACACCCGCTTCTGGATGCTCAACATCGTATGCTTTACAGATTTCGTGCTTAACGTCAGCAACTAGAGTGTATTTAACTTGGCCAATACCACCCTTGTCTACTGGAGTGTTACGCCATGCGTTATGAGTAAACTGTGAATCAATAGAAACACCAATCACTTCAACGCCACGCTTAGTGAACTCTTCCATGCGGTGATCAAAAGCAATAAGCTCTGATGGGCATACAAAAGTAAAATCAAGTGGGTAGAAGAAAATAACCGCTGGCTTACCTTTAATCGCGGTAGCGAGGTTAAATGTGTCAACAATTTCACCAGAACCAAGAACGGCTGCGGCTGTAAAATCTGGGGCTGGACGGCCTACTAATACGCTCATTATCTATCTCCATTTAATGGCTTTTTACATGCTACAAGGGCACAAATATTCTTTCGTGGTTATCCACTACTTAAACATTGTTACCATTGCGACTTATTCAGTCATATACCATACAGTTAATTTAGCCGACTTATAAGTTATTTCAGTTGAAAAAAGTTTACCTGCTGAAAAATAAAACATGCAGACTCACTAATGTAATACTGCCGTGTGACAAAAATACGACAAAGCCTAATAGCCTCACTTCTTTGATCCATAAACTCAGCCATACTAACCGTCATATATGGCACCACTTTGTAATAGAGAACAATTAATACACAGGTTGATTTGTATTAAATCTGCCCAATCATTGATGTAAACCTTGCATCATCACCTAAAATTTTCATCTACGCTGGACAAACACTACTGCGCAGTCAAAAATAGCCGTCTCACTTACTTTAAAGAATTACGATTATGAATGCGGTTGTTATCGCTGTCTGTTTAATGCTGTTTTTAAGCTTTATTCGAATTAACGTTGTGGTTGCATTAACCATTAGTGCTGTTGTTGCGGGTTTAGTCGGTGGATTAGATATCCATCAAACCATAGCTGCCTTTAATGATGGTTTAGGGGGCGGAGCCCAAATAGCCTTGAGTTACGCATTACTGGGTGCATTTGCTGCAGCGTTGTCTCACTCAGGCTTAACGACATTAATTTCTCATGCCATTATTAACAAATTAGGCAAAGAACCGAATAGCAGTAACACTCAACTGGTACGTTGGTTATTGTTAGTCACCATTCTTGCTATGGCGGTTTCGTCGCAGAACATTTTACCGATCCATATCGCCTTTATCCCCATTCTTATTCCGCCGCTATTGCACGTTATTTCTAAGCTCAATATCGACCGTCGCCTTATTGCGTGTATTTTGACGTTTGGTTTAGTCACCACTTATATGATTTTACCGATCGGTTTTGGTGGGATTTTCTTAAACGATATCTTATTGGCTAATTTAAACACCAATGGCTTAAATGCCGTCACAGCCCAAATACCACAAGCAATGTTACTACCCGCCCTGGGCATGGTGTGTGGTTTACTCACCGCAGTATTCATTAGTTACCGCAAACCGAGACAATATATGATTGAGCAACCCGTTATTAGCGACACAATAACGCCGGTTATTAGCCGTAAAAGCATTATTATTTCGCTATCGGCCATTGTCGTTACACTCATTGTTCAACTGCAAACTGACTCGATGATTTTTGGCGCGTTAAGTGGTTTTATCATTTTTCGTTTTTCAGGGATCATTAAACAAGACATCAGCAAAGACTTGTTTAATCAAGGCGTGCATATGATGGCTAACATCGGCTTTATTATGATTGCAGCCGCAGGTTTTGCTGCTGTCGTAAAATCAACCGGTGAAGTCGGCACGTTGGTAACATCACTTGGTGATATTATTGGCGACAATAAAGCGCTCGCGGCACTATTAATGTTGATTGTGGGTTTGCTTATTACCATGGGCATTGGGTCATCGTTTTCAACGATTCCCATTATCGCCACTATTTATGTACCATTAGCGCTCAGCTTTGGTTTTTCTGTTGCGGCAACGATTGCGTTAGTCGGTACTGCTGCGGCACTAGGCGATGCAGGTTCACCAGCATCAGACTCGACCTTAGGCCCTACAGCGGGGCTTAATGCCGATGGCCAACACGATCATATTCGTGACAGTGTGATCCCAACATTTGTCCATTACAACATTCCATTGTTAGTCTTTGGCTGGATAGCAGCCATGGTGTTGTAAAACACCATAGTCTTGTCAATTAACGTAAAATACACATAAAAAATGGGAGCCTATTTGGCTCCCATTTTATTAACGATTTTTTTAACAGCTTAATAATCGGTTATTTAGTCCCGAAAATCTTATCACCCGCATCACCTAAACCAGGTAAAATATACCCTTGCTCGTTTAAGCAGTCATCAATGGCGGCTGTGTATAGTTCAATATCTGGATGCGCTTGCTCTAACGCTTTGATGCCTTCTGGCGCGGCAACAAGCACTAATGCTTTAATCGAGGTACAACCGCGTTTTTTCAACAAATCGATAGTTGCAATCATTGATCCGCCCGTCGCGAGCATTGGGTCGACCACTAACGCGATACGCTCTTCAACATTGCTGACGATTTTTTCAAAGTAAGGGACAGGCTGTAGCGTTTCTTCGTCACGATAAATACCCACAACAGAGATACGTGCACTTGGAAGATGCTCAAGCACGCCGTCCATCATACCTAAACCCGCACGTAAAATAGGCACAACCGTGACTTTTTTACCTTTAAGTTGCTCAATACTGACAGGACCATTCCAACCATCAATGGTGACGGTTTCAGTTTCAAAATCAGCTGTTGCTTCATAGGTTAATAAACTGCCAACTTCAGTGGCCAGTTCACGAAATCGTTTGGTACTGATATCCGCTTCACGCATCAAACCGACTTTATGACGAACCAGTGGATGCTTAACTTCAACGACTTTCATTTCTTTCTCCTAGATTTTTCGACTTTCAGGCAAATTTGACAAATGTTAGTCCATTTATCCCTTCTATAAAACATAAAGTTTCAAAAATGCAGTAAATCGTGAGCTAAACCAATAAAAAATAGGCAATTCATCGTTTTCTTTACAGGATAAAGTAAAAACATGGCTTTCGACTAATGAGACAAACTGGTAGAATACTGCCGCATAAAATTCCATAAAACGATGTACCCTAGAGGATCCTCCGTGAGCACTCCTACCCCCCTAAGTTACAAAGACGCCGGCGTTGATATCGATGCAGGTAATGCGTTAGTTAGCAACATTAAATCAGCGGTAAAACGCACTCGCCGTCCAGAAGTTATGGGCAATTTAGGTGGTTTTGGCGCACTATGCGAATTACCGACTAAATACAAACACCCTGTACTGGTTTCGGGCACTGATGGTGTTGGTACCAAATTACGCTTAGCCATTGATTACAAAAAGCACGACACTGTTGGTGTTGATTTAGTTGCGATGTGTGTTAATGACTTAATTGTATCTGGTGCTGAGCCACTTTTTTTCCTCGACTATTACGCTACCGGTAAATTGGACGTTGAAACGGCGACCTCTGTAGTGAATGGTATTGCAGAAGGCTGTTTCCAGTCTGGTTGCGCTTTAATTGGTGGTGAAACCGCTGAAATGCCAGGCATGTACGAAGGCGAAGATTACGATCTTGCTGGCTTCTGTGTTGGCGTCGTTGAAAAAGCTGACATCATTGATGGCACAAAAGTCAAAGCTGGCGATGCGCTGATTGCTTTAGGGTCTAGTGGTCCTCACTCGAACGGTTACTCGTTAATTCGTAAAGTATTAGAAGTTAGCCAGGCCGATACCCAGCAAGATCTTGCTGGCAAGCCGCTAATAGAACACTTACTTGAGCCGACTAGAATTTATGTTAAGCCACTATTGAAACTGATTGAACAATCAGACATTCATGCAATGGCGCACATCACTGGCGGTGGATTCTGGGAAAACATCCCACGAGTCCTTCCTGAAGATTGCAAAGCCGTTGTAAAAGGTGATTCTTGGCAGTGGCCAGTGGTATTTGACTGGTTAATGCAAAACGGTAACATCGCTCAACACGAAATGTACCTCACATTTAACTGTGGTGTAGGCATGATTATCGCCCTACCAGCAGACAAAGTAGACGCAGCATTAACACTGCTTAAAGCTGAAGGTGAAAACGCTTGGTTAATTGGTGAAATTGCCACTCGTCAAGGTGACGAAGAGCAAGTGGAGATCATCTAATGAGCCAAAGCTGTCGTGTTGTGGTGCTGATCTCTGGCAGTGGTAGTAATCTTCAAGCCATTATTGATGGTTGTGACGATAACTTAAATGCAAATGTGGTGGGAGTCATTAGCAACAAACCGGATGCTTATGGATTAATCCGCGCTCACCATAGCGAAATTGATACCAGTTGCGTGATTGCTTATAAAAATGAAACGCGTAGCGAATACGATGCGCGTTTGTTAGCTGCCGTTGAAAAATATCAGCCTGATTTAATTGTACTGGCTGGTTTTATGCGCATTTTAACCGATGACTTTGTTAGCCGTTTCCTGGGGAAAATGATCAATATACATCCGTCATTATTACCTAAGTACACCGGTTTACATACTCATCAACGTGCCATTGAAGCCGGTGATGACGAACACGGTGCTAGCGTACATTTTGTTATTCCAGAACTAGACTCGGGCCCGGTAATATTACAAGCTAAAGTGCCTGTATACACTGGCGAAGATGCCACTGTATTAGCAGAGCGAGTACACGAGCAAGAGCATGCTATATACCCATTAGTGGTAAAATGGTTCAGCTTAGGCCGATTAACAATGACAGACGGTAAAGCGTATTTAGATGGCGAATTAATTGGTCCATCTGGCTACGCGCCAGACTAATTAGCTTAGCTTACACATCAGTGCTAACCACTGATCTGATCTGTACAGACAAAAAACCTCGCTTGTTAGCGAGGTTTTTTATTGTTTGTTTGACACTCTTTGCACTACTTAACTGGCAGTGAAATATCGGCAAACATTTCATCAATCAATTGTTGATCACGTAAAGCAACCGCTTTTTCAACAACGTCACGGGTTAAATGCGGTGCAAAATGACGCATAAAATCATACATGTAACTGCGTAAAAAGCTTCCACGCCTAAAGCCTATTTTAGTTGTGCTATGGGCAAATAAATGACTCGCATCAATCGCGACTAAATCGTTATCGACGGCAGGATCGATTGCCATAGAAGCAATCACACCCACTCCTAACCCCAAACGTACATAGGTTTTTAATACGTCGGCACTGGTTGCGCTGAACACCACCCGAGGATCTAAATCTGCACGTTTAAATGACTTCTCAATTTCAGAAGCTTTATCAAAACCAAATACATAAGTCACTAATGGGTGCTGGGCTAAATCTTCGATACTGATCTTGCCCGATTGAGTTGCCAAAGGATGATCGCGGGTCACCACAATAGAGCGATTCCAGTGATAACAAGGCAACATAATCAAATCGGTATATAAATGCATGGCTTCTGTGGCGATAGCAAAGTCGGCATCGCCTCTTGCTGCTTGCTCGCTGATTTGCGAAGGCGTGCCTTGATGCATATGCAAGTTAACTTTTGGATAACGCTTAATAAACTCACGAATAATTTGTGGCAGCGCATAACGTGCTTGAGTATCCGTAGTGGCAATATTTAACTCACCTTGATTAGGTTTGGTGTACTCTTCAGATACTTTTTTAATGCTGTCGACTTTGCTTAATATATCATTAGCAATATCAATAACTTGCTGACCTGCTGGCGTAACATGAGTTAAATGCTTACCACTGCGACCAAATATTTGAATCCCCAGCTCATCTTCAAGCATGCGCACCTGCTTACTGATACCAGGTTGTGAGGTATAGAGGTTTTCTGCTGTCGATGACACATTAAGATTGTGTTTAACGACTTCTGCAATATATCTGAGTTGCTGCAGTTTCATGGTGTGATCCTTGATTTAACCGTCACCTATCCACACATGACGCGAATAAGAATAAAGTCTATTTTGTTTTTTGCATAATTAGAACCATCGTTCAACTATGACAAAACGTTATACTAAATGTGAAATGTAATATATATAGTAATAACGAGCAAGAAAAAAAACCGATAATGCGCTCTTATGTACAGTCTGTTAATGATTTGTTTGCTTAGTTTATTAATTTCTCCACAAAACGACTTATTATTCAACGACAGCCGTAATGACATACGCTAAGATATAAGCTACTTTTGATGAAATTTTTTGATTAATTTATCTGTTCGTCAAAATCACTTTTTAGCCATTATTATTGGCTTTGTCACCATGTGATATGAAAGATAAAATGGAACCTTTATGTCCTTAATTTTGGTATTAATTCTTATCGGCGCACTGCTATTACTGATTATCGGTTTTAGTATCGTCCAACAACAAAAAGAGCGCGCAGAAGCTGAACGCCGTATTGAAGTATCGCGTCAACGCGCCATTATTGACGAAACCGATGCGGTATTATCTAACACGGGTATGGCTCCTTGCTCTAGCCACATCATGCTCGTGTTATACCGCCGTATTCAAGATGCATTAGAGCAATCAGTACCTCATTCTTCTGGTCAATTAAAATCGGACTATGAACGTCGCCTTGGCGATATTAAAGCGCAAATAACCACAGTATCAAACTCTCCTAGCCAAGTGCCAGCTATTGAAAACTTTCGCTTACCAGACAATGACAGACAGGTCTTAGAGTTGGTTAAAACCCTTAAAAAACTCAAAGCCATTTTGCGAGCTGAGCATAACAAAGGCAAAGTTGACCCCACTGTATTTGCTGAAGAAGAAATGCGTATTGATAATTTACAGCTACGCATCAATGTTGAATCAATGATTAGCCGTGCCCGTGCGGCCTGCTTTATGAAACAATATGGCTCAAGCAAACAAATGGTGACAAAAGCATTAAATACGTTGCACACGATTAAAGCCCAAACGCCAAATGATCCATTTATTGCGCGCAAGGTCGATGAAGCCAAACTATTGCTCGATGAAATCATGGGGGCACAACGCAGCAGCGAACCGAGTACACCTAAGCCGAAAAAAGAAGGTGATGATATCGATATGCTGTTTCAACCTAAAAAGAAATGGTAGTACTGCTCATTTCCATCTGTTGATCATCTCATTAGCCTCGTAAAGAGGCTTTTTTGTATCCCATCTTTAACGCTCATTAGCCAACTCAAGCATCGCGCGCCGCAATCTTTCATAATGAATATTTGATCATTTCTGTTTCGCTGCTATTATACTGTTTATTTATACAGTGTTACTGCGAGTTGACTTGGTACTGATATGAAAGTGATCCCAATCTACATAGCTGGCGGCATTAGCGGCTTTGAGTCGCCTGCAGCGGAATACAAACAGCGGCCATTAAGCTTAGATGAACTACTCATTACTCATCCAAGTGCCACGTTTATCGGTAAAGTTCAGGGAGACTCAATGACCGGTATTGGTATTTTTGATGGTGACTTAGTCATTGTCGATCGCAGTTGTACGGTCAAGAATGGCCAAGTGATTGTCGCTAACTTTAATGGTGAGTTCGTGTGCAAAATGATCGACCTCAAACGAAGATTACTACTGTCTTCCAACGATGCTTATGCCGATGTGGTGATTAATCAATATGATGACTTTAGCATTGAAGGTACGGTGATCTATTCAATACGGTGCCATGATGAGGCAATCAATTTATGTTCGCGTTAGTTGATGCCACTTCATATTACTGCAGTGCAGAACAAGTCTTTAGACCTGAATGGCGTCATCGACCGGTCATTGTATTGTCTAACAACGATGGTTGCGTGGTAGCTGCAAATCGCCTCGCAATTGAGTTAGGTATTCCCAAGTTTCAGCCTTATTTTAAAATCGCCAATCTTTGTCGCCAACATCAAGTGGTGGTGCTATCCAGCAACTATGAATTATATGCAGACTTGTCGGCAAAAATGATGCAAGTGATTGGCCGATTCGCCCCTGAGCAGCATATTTACTCGATTGATGAATCCTTTCTTTCTTTTAAACATTGCCAACAAGCCATTCCGTGCTTAGCCACTCACGCAAGACGAATTCGACAAACGGTTTGGCAATATACGCGGTTACCTGTTTGTGTGGGTATCGGCTCAACACTGACACTTGCAAAAGTCGCCAATAAAGCTGCTAAATTAACGCCTGCATCTAAAGGGGTGTGCGTGATAGATAACGAGGCAATTCGCCAAGCAACATTGGCCTCATTGTCAGTTAGCGATGTGTGGGGGATTGGCCGTAAAACTGCAGCCAAGTTAACGGTAATGAATATTCATACAGCCTGGGAACTGGCTAACACGTCGCCCACCATGATGCGCAAGCAATTTAGCATTGAAATAGAGCGCACTATTCGTGAACTCAATGGTGTTGCGTGTAAGCAATGGGATGAAGCAAGGGCCGATAAACAACAAATATTCTCAACCCGCAGCGTCGGCAAACGGATTACCGATATTGACAGCTTGCACCAGGCGTTATGCATGCATATCGCTATTGCGGCCGCTAAAGCCAGAAAGCAGCAATCATTGTGTAAGGTGATGATGCTGTTTGCCCATAACTCACCTCACGATAGTTACCCGCAAAGCTTTAAAGTCAATGTTAACTTTACCTGTGCTACTCATTGCAGCGCCGAAATGACTCATGCCGCATCCTCGGTAATACATCGGCTTTACCGCCCTGGTGTGCATTATTATAAAGTCGGCGTAGGACTACTCGACTTGGTGAATAGTCAACACCAGCAACTCGACCTATTTAATGCCAGCAAAGCCAAACCACAATTAATGCAGGTACTGGATAATATTAATCACCGCTATGGAAGCGATACCCTATTTTTAGGTGCACAAGGAGCACAACAGAAATGGGCGATGCACAGAGAATTTTTAACACCGCAGTACACAACAGATTGGCGCCACATTCCAATTATTCATTGTTAATTATGCTCATTGTTATCGAATCGACCTCTATTTAGACGCTCTAACGATGCCAAATACCATTCCAATAAATAATAACGGTAACCGTTGTCATCAAGCGCATATAAAACCGTCATGGTGATACATTAAATAACGCCCATAAAAAAGCGCTACCCGAGGGTAACGCTTTTATCGTTGAAGTACAGATTACTTCTTAGCTTTTTTCTTCGCCGATTCGCTAACCCACTTACCGTTAACAAATTTCGCAGACCAACCTGTCGCTTTACCGTCTACTTCCGTGGCAACGTATTGCTCTTTGGTTTTGCGGCTAAATTTAACAGCGGCTTTGTTGCCGTCGTCATCTTCAACAGGTGCATCGGCAAGGTAGGCGTACTTAGGCCATAATAACTCACGATAAGTAACCAGTTCTTCCACTAAAGGCGCTCGAGTTTCGCGAGATTTAGGGAAAGTACTCGCCGCTAAAAATATACCTGCTGCACCATCTCGTAATACAAAATGGGCATCTGACTTAGTACATTTTAATTCTGGTAAGAAAATAGGATCTTCTTTTGGTGGCGCAGCTTCACCGCTACGTAACAACTTACGCGTGTTTTTACACTCACTGTTGGTACAACCAAAATATTTACCAAAACGGCCGTTTTTAAGTTCCATGTCATTGCCGCAACGATCGCATTCAATCAATGGGCCTTCATAGCCTTTAATTTTAAACTGGCCCGCTTCAACTTCGTAACCGTCACATGATGGATTATTACCACAGACATGTAACTTACGAGATTCATCAATGAGGTAACTATCCATTGCTGTGCCACACTTGCCACAACGATGTTTAGCGCGTAATGCTTCTGTTTCACCATCTTCATTATCGCTAACCGCTTCTTCACCAGGAGTTAAGTTAAGCGTAGTTTTACAACGCTCTTTTGGTGGTAGCGCATAACCTGAACAACCTAAGAATACCCCAGTTGAACCGGTACGGATCCCCATTGGACGGCCACAGGTAGGACATTTAATGTCTTCTGTTAGTACCATCTCATTTGGGCGCATACCGCCTTCATCAGGATCTAACTCGGCCAACAATAATTGCTTGGTAAAGTCGCCATAAAAACCGTCTAATACTTTTTTCCAATCCAGCTTGCCTTGAGCGACATCATCTAATGTTTGCTCCATGCTGGCAGTAAAATCGTAACTCATTAAGTCTTTAAAGCTATCAACCAAACGTTCGCTGACAATCTCGCCCATTTTTTCAGCAAAGAAACGACGGTTATCCACTCTCACATAACCACGATCCTGAATGGTTGAAATAATCGTCGCATACGTTGAAGGACGACCAATACCGCGTTTCTCAAGCTCTTTAACCAAAGACGCTTCGCTGTAACGCGGTGCAGGCTTGGTAAAGTGTTGTTTTGGCAACAACGTTTCAAGAGTTAATTTGTCACCTTTTGCAACGACTGGTAGAGTCTTATCTTCTTCGTTTTTCTTACTCACTTGTGGCTGAACACGAGTCCAACCATCAAAACGTAAGGTACGGCCACTGGCTTTTAATTCGTAATCGCCCGCAGTAACCGTTAACCGTGTTGCATCATATTGAGCCGGTGTCATTTGGCAAGATACAAATTGACGCCAAATGAGCTCATACAAGCGCTGAGCATCACGTTCCATATCGGTTAACGAAGCGGACTGTACCGTCACGTTTGACGGTCTAATCGCTTCGTGAGCCTCTTGTGCACCCTCTTTGCTGCCATAACGAATAGGATCGGCAGGCAAATACTTAGCGCCAAACTCAGAACCAATCATTTCACGGACGTTTTCAACCGCTTCTTGGCTTAAGTTTGTTGAGTCGGTACGCATATAAGTAATATGACCGGCCTCATACAAACGTTGTGCCATCATCATGGTTTTCTTAACACCAAAACTGAGACGAGTACTCGCCGCTTGTTGCAGTGTAGAGGTAATAAATGGTGCAGAAGGTTTGCTTGACGTTGCTTTGTCTTCACGAGCTGAAACGACAAACGTTTCATTACGTAATGCATCGACTGCAACTTGAGCTTGTGCTTCATTAATCGGTTCAAATGCTGCAGATTGATATTTCATCACCTGCATTTTTAAACTTTGCGCTTTAGTGGTGTTTAAATCGGCATGAATATCCCAAAATTCTTCAGGAACAAACGCCTTAATTTCACTTTCACGCTCAACCACTAACCGCACCGCTACCGACTGAACACGGCCAGCAGATAATCCACGGGCAACCTTTTTCCATAATAAAGGTGACACCATAAAACCAACAACGCGATCTAAAAAGCGGCGCGCTTGTTGAGCGTTAACCATATTGGTATCAAGTACCGATGGTTTGCTAAAAGCATCTTGAATAGCGGTTTTGGTAATTTCGTTAAATACCACTCGTTGATACCGCGAAGCGTCGCCACCAATAATTTCCTGCAAATGCCAGGCAATGGCTTCCCCTTCACGGTCCAAATCCGTTGCGAGATAGATGTGGTCAGCATTTTCAGCTAACGCTTTCAATTCTTTAACGACTTTTTCTTTGCCAGGTAAAATTTGATACTTGGCTGCCCAGTCTTTATCTGGATTGACGCCCATACGCGCCACAAGTGCTTGTTTATCCCTGATTAGCTTGTATTTAGCTTTTTCATCAGGCAACATTTTTCTGACTTCAGCTGCGGTTTTAGTTGCAGTTGTACCGTCAGAAGTAGACGAAGTCGGTAAGTCACGGATATGACCCACACTCGACTTCACGATGAAATCTTTACCAAGATATTTATTAATTGTCTTGGCTTTGGCCGGCGATTCGACAATAACTAGCGATTTACCCATAGTTTTATTTGCGCCAAAAAGTCTCAAAATATAGAAAATTGATTCCATATATAGAGGGTTGAGACAATAGTTTCAAGTTAATCCCTCTTTTATATAGGTTATTAAGTCATTTTTTAAACAATAATAAAAAATAGAAAAAATAATATGCGTTTTTTAAACGTAATTGTTCACTTAATGATACTTGCGAGCATCTTCAGTGCATTTTTAGTCATTTATGCGTGTTTGTGCAAAATTAACACGCCTTGTTAAGCCTTATAGCTTCAGTATACTGACGTTAATTTAGCGTTAACTGACATGAGCAATCACGTTTCCTTTTTTATAAGTAACACAAAAAAGTGTAACTACAATAATAATTATTCACAAAAATTTTCAAGGATCACGAATGAAGCATTTTGAAGCAAACTTTGATGGCTTGGTTGGACCAACCCATAACTATGCTGGATTATCGTTTGGTAATGTCGCCTCATTAAGTAATGCGGCACTCACTTCAAACCCAAAGGCAGCAGCCAAACAAGGTTTGCAAAAAGCCAAAGCATTAGCCGATTTAGGTATGGTACAAGGCGTATTAGCCCCACAGGAGCGCCCAGATCTATACACACTACGTCGAATTGGTTTTTCTGGGTCTGATGCTGAAGTTTTACAAAAAGCCGCTCAACAGGCTCCTGCATTGCTTAATGCTTGTTGCAGTGCGTCGAGTATGTGGACAGCTAACGCCGCAACGGTTTCACCCAGTGCCGACACCCGTGACGGAAAAGTGCATTTCACTCCGGCCAATTTAGTCGATAAATTACACCGCAGTATCGAGCCCATTACCACAGGCAAGATTTTGCAAGCCACCTTTAATAACGATCGCCACTTTAAACATCATCAACATCTCCCAGAGCACACAAGCTTTGGTGATGAAGGCGCAGCAAATCATACGCGTTTATGTAGCGAATATGGACACGCTGGGGTTGAATTATTTGTTTATGGTCAAGAGGCCACTAATCCAAGTGCTGTAAAACCGACAAAATACCCAGCACGCCAAACATTAGAAGCATCACAAGCGGTTGCGCGTTTGCATCAGCTTGAAGATGAAAGTTGTGTATTTATGCAGCAAAACCCTGATGTTATCGACCAAGGTGTATTCCACAATGACGTGATTTCTGTCGGTAACCAAAACGTGTTGTTTTATCATGAGCAAGCGTTTTTAAATACCGACGCTAAATTTGATGAAATTCGTCGTAAAATGAACGCTGACATGCATTTTGTTAAAGTGGCAACCAGTCAGGTATCAATCGATGATGCGGTTCGTAGCTATTTGTTTAATACACAAATTATTACTTTACCCTCTGGCGAAATGGCGATTATTGCGCCCACAAATTGTCAAGAAAACCCTGCGGTATTTGCTTACTTAAATGAACTTGTCACGCTAGGCACACCCATTAAACAAGTGCGCTATTACGATGTAAAACAAAGTATGCAAAACGGTGGTGGCCCAGCTTGTTTACGTTTACGCGTGGCAATGAACGAACAAGAAGTTGCCGCGGTAAACCAAAACACCATAATGAATGACACCTTGTTTACTCGCTTAAATACCTGGGTAGATAAACACTACCGCGACCAGCTTACCGTAAGCGATCTAGCCGATCCGCAATTGATTATTGAGTCACGCACCGCATTAGATGAGTTAACCCAAATCTTAAAGCTTGGCAGCGTATATCAGTTCCAACGATAACGTTTTCTGCAAAACGACATTATCAAAACATTAAAAAGCCAGTCACTTTAGTCACTGGCTTTTTTATTGCCCAACGGTTTAAGAAAGAGATCGACTAAGCCAGGACATCTTTATACTGATTGGTAATCAACAAAAAGGGCGCTCAATGCGCCCTTCTAAAAAACAACAAACATTGGTTAACAATTAAAGAATCGTAACCCCAATCGATACTACCGGTGTGACTAAGCCATTAGGTGATTCGACTTCCACAAGGAATACCCCCGAGTTAGGTTCATCTTCACCTTTAATCGTCGCCGTAAATTGACGGCCACCATTGTAACTAGAACTAGGCCATGTGTATTCACTTGAACTCACGACAGAACCTGCAGATGTTGTAAATCGTACAATAGAACCTGCTGGCATTTGCTGATTATGTAAATCAGAAATAGTGAACGTTGCCGTTGCAGAGCCTTTGCCCACAATCGTCATGCTGCTTTCACCAGAGTGAGTACCCGTGCTGTCGACAACAACGATACTGCTCGGCGCTGTTGCAAATGCAGTACTGCCTGACATCACTAAGGTTAAGCTACGACGGACAAACAACGACTTAGAATCAGTTACGCCATCAGCACAAGCACTGTGCACAGGATCTGAACAAAGCACCCCATTGTACTTACTGTCTTTAGCATCAAAGACACCGTTAGCATTAAAATCAATTAACTCTTCTAAAGTGCCACCAGCTTGACCACCTGCTTGCTGCGGATTAAAAAAGCCATCTTCGTTGTAGTCATTATATGCATCATTTAAATCAAATGACTGCCCCGTTACATCTTTACCAGTAAGAAACTCTGATGCTTCTGATGCATCAAATCGGCCATTACCATTTAGATCTGGGAAAGATTCTTCACCAATGGCCGTCGCGGTAATCGTTGCTCGGCCGCCATACTTTTGACCATAAATATTGCCATAAAGATCTAATGTGGCGTCATACGCTAGAGTTGCATTAGGGTTACGAACCATTTGACCAGCACCATTGAGAAGCGTTTCACCTTCAGGTCTTGGCAGTTGGCTAGTCCACAACACAGAACAAGCACCATCTAGGGTTTGACAAGCATCTTGAATAGAACCACCTTCAGTGGTAAATGAGACTGTCGTTCCGTCTGGTACTGGGTTATTAAAGGCATCAGCCATACGCGCAGTAATCGTCACGGTAGTGCCATCAACATCCCAACCTTCAGCGTTTAACAACGTCGCAGCTAAAGAGAAACTGTCTTGATCTGGAATACCCGTAGATACAATTAATTGGCTTGATTGACTAGAAATAACAGGAGTAGCACCATTATCAACCGTTGCCGTCACGCGTAAAGACGTGGCGACAGTACCCGTGGTAACCACTGTTTGCACAATACCATCATTGTCAGTCGTTGCTTGTAATGGGTCAATTTTCACACCACCAGCACTGGTGTTGAGTGAAAATTTCACATTTTGATTAGCCACAACATTACTGTTTTTGTCTAATACTTTGAACTTAACGATTGAAGACTCTGTACCGCCAGTGCCTAAAATACTAATATTTTCAGGGACAGCAGAAACGAACACGATACTACCAACATCAGCCTGAAGTACATTAATAGTACCAACAGCAGATAAACTTATTCCACCAGCGTTAGCCGTTACGTTAATTTGGTCTTCACCAACACAACCTTCAGCACGATAAGTTGACGTTGCAACACCGTTACTTGAAGACACCGGCGAACTGATCACAGCTTGAGCAGGGCTTTTAGTCGCGCAAGTAGATGAGAAATTAACATCAACAGGTTGAGTAAAAGGATTGCCTAAATCATCTTGAATAGACACGCTAACAGTTGCCGTGCCACCCGCAGATAAATCAGTAGTGCTAATAGAAGCAACACCTTCAACGAATGGAGTACCACTGCCCATCACTACGTTTGTTGCACCAACAACCACGATGGTAGAACCGCTTTCGTTAGTCGACAATGTTGCGGTCGCTTCACCAGCACCTAAAGAGCTACCAGCATAAATATCTACCGTCGCTTTACCTTGGGCATTTGTTACCGCAGTCTTAACCGGTAAATCACCAATTGGGCTATCAAAAGTCACAATAGAAGATTTGGTAATCCCCGTAACCGTCGCGGTTAATTTGCCTGGCGATAATGTACTAATAGACTGAATAGTATTACCCGCAGCATCAGTTAACACCAAAGAGACTTGCGCGCCACCACCGGCTGCACCACCATCGCCTGTCATAGTGACAAACAATGAAGCACTTTCACCAGATGTGGTCGTTGCGGTAACCGTTGCACCTGTATTGATTTCTGCTGTATTAAGCTGAATTGTCGCCACACCACTAGAGTTAGTCACTACTTCGCCAGTACTTGGCGCAAAAGAGCCATAAGTCTCGTTATTAAGCGTAAAAGTAACCAGAGTGCTTACCGCTTTACCCGCTGAGTCTTTTACCGTTGCGGTAATGGTTGCGGGCTCTGCAACTGAAATTTGAGAATTATCGATAGCTAAGGTTATTGTTGTATCTGTACTATCTCCTGTCCCATCATCTGTAATACTTCCTCCACCGCCACAAGCGAAGAGAAAAAATGAACATAAAAGTGCAAAACCTACTTTATATGCTGACCTCATTGTCAGGCTCCCTGTTACATTAAGATTAAACTAAATAATTATTATAGTTACTTATAGATTAACAATACGCAAATATCTTGTAACTTTACCATAACTCTATTGTTTTCTGTGTCATTTATCCGTTAAAACTTTCACTTTTTGGCCATTTCCTAAAAGGGCGATTCCTGCTAGTCTTTAGCCCATTCAATACAGATCTAAAAATATTATAATGAAAAGGAATACTCTGTGAGTAAACAACGCAAGCTCGGACTCACGAGCAAAATTTTAATCGGCATGGGAATGGGCATTTTATTTGGCCTCGCATTAAGAAACTTCTTCCCTGGTAGTGCGTTTATTCAAGAATACATCACCGATGGATTCTTACATGTTATTGGCACTATCTTTATTTCCAGCTTAAAAATGCTCGTCGTACCGCTAGTATTTATTTCACTTGTTTGTGGTACTTGTTCCCTAAGCGACCCATCTAAACTGGGGCGTCTAGGTGGTAAAACCATTTCATTCTATTTATTCACGACTGCTATTGCGCTCACCATTGCCATTTTAGCCGCGGTGATTATCCATCCAGGTAATGCCAGCCTTGCAGGTAACGCATTAGAATACACAGCAAAAGATGCACCGAGTCTGTCTGAAGTCCTTATTAATATCGTACCCACCAACCCTATGCAAGCCATGAGTGAAGGCAATATGCTGCAGATCATTCTATTTGCAGTTATTTTTGGTTTTGCTATCTCACACATAGGTGAACGTGGTGCTCGTGTCGCGTCATTCTTTAATGACCTTAATGAAGTCATCATGCGTGTAGTCACGCTGATTATGCAGTTAGCGCCTTATGGTGTTTTTGCCTTAATGGCAACGCTGAGCTTAACGCTAGGCCTAGAGACCTTTGGCAGTGTGGTTAAATACTTCTTCTTAGTCGTCGCGGTATTATTTATCCAAGGCTTAGTGGTTTACCCTACATTATTAAAGCTGTTTTCAGGCTTAAGCCCACTGATGTTTTTACGTAAAATCCGTGACGTACAATTATTTGCATTTAGTACGGCCAGCTCAAACGCGACATTGCCTGTCACGATTGAAACCGCTGAACACAGAATGGGTGTAGACAATAAAATCGCCTCATTTACCCTACCATTAGGTGCCACACTTAACATGGATGGCACGGCCATTATGCAGGGTGTTGCGACGGTATTTATTGCGCAAGTATTTGGCATTGAATTAAGCATTATGGATTATGCAACGGTTGTTGTTACCGCAACGTTGGCATCTATCGGTACAGCGGGTGTGCCTGGCGTGGGCTTAATTATGCTTGCCATGGTGCTTAACCAAGTCGGTTTACCGGTTGAAGGTATTGCATTGATTATTGGTGTCGACAGAATGCTAGACATGATCCGCACAGCGGTTAACGTAACCGGTGATGCTGTCGCAACAGTGATTATTGCTAAATCTGAAGGTGAGTTTAACGAAGAAATCTTTAATAATTCACAAGCGGGTAAAGCAGCAAAAAGCTTTGAAGAGCAAGTGCTAAACAGTAAATAACTGGCTTAGTCAGCTCGAATATAAAAAAGCGCTAATATAGCGCTTTTTTTGTTATCTATTATTTATATAACTGTGTCATTATCATTGGTTTACCCCATAAAATATAATCAATATCAGAGCACAATGAATATGGACATCACTTTATTAGCCAGTTTAGCGGTTATTCATTTAGTCGCATTAATGAGCCCAGGACCAGACTTTGCCATAGTCGTTAAAATGGCCACGCAACAAACACGCTTAACCGCCGTTTATTGCGCCTTAGGGATCGCCGCCGCTATTTTGGTTCACACGTTATTGTCACTCTTGGGGATCAGCGTGATGATCCAACAATCACCTGTGGCTTATATTGTGGTTCAACTTATTGGGAGTGGTTATTTGGCTTGGATGGGATTGGGCGCGCTAACATCAGCTTTAAAAGCACTTAAATTAAAACGTCAACCCGCTACTGTAGTGACTTCACCGATTAACAATGTGGTACAAATGTCGTCATTTAAGGGGTTTAAAATTGGCTTGTATACCAACCTGCTCAATCCCAAAGCATTAATCTTTTTTATTACGCTGTTTACGGTACTCATAACCCCGCAAGTGAGTTTTGCCACTAAAACCGCCGCGGCAATATTATTATTTAGCCTGTCTTTTATTTGGTTTGGCTTATTAGCATTAGTGTTATCTAAACCGCGAATTCAACAAAAACTACTCGCGGCCAATACCATTATTGATTTATTAGTGGGGATCATTTTTATTGCAGTCGCTGTCACTATAGCGAGTAATATTGCCAGCAATATAATGAGTCAGTGGCTAGCTTGATAATCGCCATGGGTTAACACGCTTGTAATTTGTCCCGCGGCGCTTGAAGTAGCCTGCGGGCAATATAATCAACCAGCACATTTAATCCTGCTGTGAACATCAGTAACAATAACGCACCACTAAAACGAATTTCAGCAAAGTTACTGTCCACATAAAACCCTAATGTCATTACGCCTAACATGCCTAAAATAGCGGTTTCGCGAATAATGACCTCAAAGCGATAAAACAATAACCCCATAAAGTGCGGATAAATTGCAGGTAACACCACATAGCTATAGTGATCTAATCGTGGGCGATAAGTTAACGGCACAATAATATCATCCGACTGCCGAGCCATTAAAAAGACCATTAAGCCGCTATTGTGCAATGCTAGCGCAATGATTGCCGGTAGCATTGATGGGCCAAGTAACAACATAAACACAAACGCTAATAAGTATTCGGGCAATGAACGCAATATTAAATTCACCCCACGCATTAGCATGATGACCCATTTGGGCATCATCAATGTCGTATTAAGCGGTAACATTATTAAGGTTAAGACATGGGTTAAACCCAACGCGCAGCAAGCTAAAACTAACGTAGCGATAATCCCCGGCCACACTTGGTCGCGCACTAACTCATAAGCCCATTCACAGACAGCAACAAGCGTGTCTGCAGCAAACCAGGTTGTAAGCGTTTGCCCTTGGAGCATCGGCGGTAAAATATCTATCGAGATAAAGCGCCAAATCAATTGCGGTTGAAGCACGGGTAATTCAGGTAAAAAATACACTGCTAAAGGTAAGTAAACCCATAACATCGCAGGCTTCGCCCAAAAACGAATAGTCCCTATCAAGGCGATAAACAAGATTAACAGCGCCCCGCCCTGCTGGTAATGGCCTTGACGAAACGCAGACTCTAAATAAAACCCTAGCGTCGGCATACCAATAAACCCTAATACCGCACTGCTTCGAAGCGCACACTCAAAACGATAACGAATATATGCCACAATTTGCGGGTACATGTGCATCCAGCGGCCATAAATCAATGCAGATAGTCTGTCTGTACCTTTAGGCAGAGCAAACACTGTTTGCGGGGGTGCTTGCTGTAAAATATCAGCAAATACGCGAGCAAACGTGGCGGCATATGGCAGACCAATGGCAAAAATGCCGGTAAGCGGTGATAAACCAAAAACTTGTAAAAAAATCAGCGCCCAAAAAATTTCATGAATAGCCCGAATAAAGGCGCACATGGCCGCTATCAAAGGGTGTTGATAAGCGAGTGCTAATGGAAATCCAAGCAATAGCCCCAGGCAAATTCCTAATAACGCAAAGCTGATGGTTTGCCACACGGCCTCTAATAAATATTCGGTTGCGCCAAAATCAGGTGTGATAAACCCCGTAAACATCCGCCCAAGTTCAGCCCAAGGCTCTAATGCAATCACTTCTGTGTCGGCAAAAAACCAACACACAAGCACCAGTAAAAATAACCCTAAGGTGATTTTTTGCCAGTGGCCAATAAAAGGAAAAAAACGTGTCGAAGCGGTATTTACCATCTTGTTAGGGTTAATCTGCACGATGAGGCGATTCATCGGCAACAACATAATGCTGAGACAAATGGGCCAGAGTGAGTTGCTTAGCGTTAGCATCTAACGCCACTTTTCCTGCACTAATCACAATAATGCGATCAAAATGTGCTAATGCCAGCTCAGCATCGTGCAAAACACAAATAACACTTTGATGTGAATGTTTCACTAAATTGAGCAACCTAACACCCATAAGCGGATCTAACGCCGAAAAAGGCTCGTCACCCATAAATACTGGTTGTTGCTGAAACAACGCACGAGCAAGCGCGACACGTTGGCGTTGACCGCCAGAGAGCTCGCTGACTTTTTTTTGCAGTGGCATATTCAATTCAAGCTGTTGGCAAATAGCGCTAATGTGTTGCTGTGGTTGTGTAAACGGTAGCAACAAATTAACCATATTATACCAACGAGAATGACGTGCTAATCCGCCGATAAACACATTATGAAAAATAGACAGATTGTCGACTAAACCTTGTGCCTGTGAACACAAACACGTTTGCTCAGCCAGTTGTTGATACAGATGATGTAACAAGGTCGTTTTACCGACACCCGACGGCCCCAAAATCGCAACATGCTCATTGGCATTGAGTGCCAAGCTGATGTTGGGCAAAATAATTTTTTGCCCATAGCCTAAATCAGTATCAACAACGGTCAGCATTAATCTAACATTCCAATCGCTTTCGCCACACGTTCAATAGGCTCGTAATCACTGTTACTCGCTGGTACAAACGATTCGCGTGGAAAACTGTCTAATAAATCTTTATCTTTCATGCCGATTAAGGTTTTGGTTAGCTTGTCTTTAAAACCTGCACCATAAACAGTGTCTACACCAGAATGCACTGTCCATTGGTAATCAGGATAAGTAGGACTTTGCCAAATCACGCTGACTTTTGACGTGTCAACTTCACCTTTTTCAACAGCGGTGTCCCACACTTTGTAATTTACCGCGCCCACTTGGTATACGCCGGCTTCAACCTGGCTAATAGTACGGCTATGGTCGCCCGAAAAACCAATGCGCTTAAAGATTTTATCGACAGATTGACCCACATTACTTTCAATAAAATACTGCGGCATTAAACGCCCAGATGTTGAGTCTTTTGAACCGAACGTAAAGGTATAATCATTTAATACCGGAAAACTATCGGTTGCAGCTAACTTCGTAGAATGATGCGCAATAATATAGCTTTTGAAAAATTGGTCTTCAAAACCTTGAGCAATGGCCTCTGAACCCGGCACTAAACGGCGGGCTTGTACACCAGATAAGCCACCAAACCAGGCTAACTGAACTTGATTATTGCGAAAGGCCGTAACCGCTGCAGAGTACGATTTTACTGGCACATATTTTACTTCAACGCCTAATTGCTCAGACAAATACACAGCGACTTTATCAAAGCGAGTGCGTAACTGGCTTTCATCTTCATCTGGAATAGCAGTAAAAGTAAATGTTTCACTCACCGCAACGGTTGAAAACAAGCTTAAAACGCCTGCCAATATCATTCCTGTAAATTTCATCTTAATCCTTTGACTATCCATTAATGGCATCATTCTAACGTCCCTGGACAACTTAACCTAGGGCCACAAGCATAATAGTGCAGGATATTTATTACGGTTAATATTCAACCAAACAAATAGATAAGGTACTATCGATGAAATATAATTCTGTTCATATCACCTTCGTTAAGGATAAAAATGCGTATATTGGTCATAGAAGACGATCCCATTTTATCGCATCACTTAACGGTGCAACTGAGCGATGCGGGTAATCAGGTACAAGTGGCCTTAACCGCCAAAGAAGGCTTTTATCAAGCAACGAATTACCCTATTGATGTGGCCATTATTGACCTAGGCCTGCCAGACCAAGACGGTATCAGCTTAATAAAATCACTGCGATCGGCCGATGTAAAAGCACCCATCATCATTTTAACAGCACGCTTAACCTGGCAAGATAAAGTTGAAGGACTCAACGCTGGCGCTGACGATTACCTAGTCAAACCCTTCCAAAAAGAAGAGCTTATCGCCAGGCTAGATGCCATCGTACGTCGAAGTGGCGGTTTTGTTCGCTCCGTCATTACCAGTGGTCCATTACAATTAGATTTAGCCGCCAAACAAGTCAGCCTGCAACAAACACCACTAGACATCACCGCATTTGAATACCAACTACTGGAATATTTAATGCGCCATTGCCATGAGGTAGTGGCCAAACAACGTTTACTTGATGTGATTTATGCCGATAAAGAAGGCGATCCAAATACTATCGAAGTGATGATAAGCCGATTGCGGAAAAAGCTCAGTCAAGGTGGGATAATCGACCCAATTATGACCATTCGCGGCCAAGGATATAAATTTAACCACCCATGCAACTAACTCTGCAGCCCAAAAAGCGTTTACTCACAAGGATGTTTGTCACCTCCTTGTGCATCATTGCCCTCGTCGGGTTTGGCTTAGCCTGGTTAATTAATTTACTCCACGCCCAAAATCGATATAACCAAACCACCAGCGAACTTATTGCTAAATTGCCCATTATTGCCGCAGAATTTCGCGAAAATAATCTAGTGCCGATAACCCAGGCCCGCGAAGGTGACGACATTGATATTCAATACATTATGGCAACCTGTAATGCGCTTTATGACACGTTATGGCGTTCAGAATACGCCACTGACTTACACCTAAGCCAAATATGTGAACAATACCTCACCATTAAAGACGATTTGCCGCCGTTTTATCTTAACTTTAACCAAAATCAAAGCTACTTTGCTTACCTGCTGAGCATTGATGTCGACGCGCAAATGTATCATTTATTGATATTACAAGATGCCAGTGAGCTTAAAGCCGAACTGAGTCAGTTTAATCGACTCACCTATTTTAGGCTCGCGATAGTGTTACTTGTTGCGTTGTTATTACTGATCAGCGCAGCCTATTGGAGCATGCGCCCCTTAGCGCAATTAAAACTCGAGTTGCTCCAGCTTCAACGTGGGCGCAAACAGCAGTTATCTCACGATTATCCAGAGGAGTTGCAAGGGATCACTACCGCGCTCAATCAATTAATCACTCAAGCAGATGATCGCCAAACGCGTTATCAAAATGCGATGAATGACCTTGCTCACAGCCTTAAAACGCGTTTAGCCGCAAGCATCGCTATTATTGACGACAGCAGCTTAGAGAGACAGCAACAAAACCAACAAATTCTTGAACAAATTAATGACATGGACCACCTTGTTCAATACCAGCTCAAGCGCGCTATGCTGGGTCAACAAGGGCTGCACTTTCAACACACCGAGCTGCTGCCCATTGTTGAATCGCTCGCACAAATGCTCGCTAAACTGTACCAACAAAAACACATTTCATTGAGCCACAATATCAGTGACCATCTTGCGCTGCCGTTAAGCAAAGGCGATGTAATGGAGCTACTAGGTAATTTAATGGAAAACGCGTATAGACTGTGCATCAGCCAAGTCAGCGTGAATGCTCACATAAAAAATAGCAACACTGTATGCCTAAGCGTAGAAGATGACGGTCCCGGAGTGGATGAAGCCATAAAACAAAAAATTATACAACGAGGTATACGCGCCGACACGCAATCACCCGGCCAGGGCATTGGGCTAGCCGTTTGCCATGAGTTGGTCAATAGCTATGGCGGCACGCTCACCATTAACACCAGCTCGTTGGGCGGCGCGGCATTTATTATTGAGCTTCCGATCTAGTTGACACGATCTAGACAACACGCCGGAAGCGCTAGCACTGCTGAGTAAAAGCGTTAGCTCAATGGTGCGTATAATTGCTCTGCACGATTAAACATAGCCCAAGACGTTGCAATATATTTATCGTTGCTAATGGGCACATTACCACGATGGCTGTGAGTAAAACCGGCAGGCGCTATCACCATGGTGCCTTTTTTAGGGCTGATTTTACGCTGCTGGTAATAAAATTCTGTCTCTCCGCCCTCTTCAACATCGTTTAAATAAAACATGTATAACACCACACGGTGCAAGGCTTCATTATGGCCATTTTGCGGAAATTGCTCAGAATGCCAATGCGGATAACCCCCAACGCCTTTTTGATAATGTTGAATATTGATAGTTCCACTTCGATACAAATACTTTGTTAAGGTGCTTGCTCTGGGCTTGCCTAAAGTATCAAAATTGTTAGGCGTTAATGTCTGAGCTTGACCTTGATCGTCGGTCACTTGCACCGATACCGCGCCCATCAATGCTAATGAATATTGGGTAAAATAATCCGTCATCTGCGAAAACGTCACAGCCAACAGCTCATTTTTTAAATCAGCTAAATCGGTAAAAGCATCTAACATCAAATCACGGCTACGCTTTTTTTCGTTATCCACACCAAAACCAGTTTGACCAGGGCCAACATTGGGGTGCGCATTAAAAGCAGCAATTAAGCGGTCACACAAGTTATCGGTAATCGCATTGGGATATACTTCAATAAAATCCATAGAGGGTAACTATTATTTGTCCATTTATAGTATTATGCTGCCACGCCAACAAAGGCCCTGTAAAGCATAAAGGCAAACATAGCGTGTTGTTCTATCACGTCACCATGACTACATTATGAAAAAAAATCAAAAAGTCGCTGTAGAACAACTTGAAGTGGGCACGTTTATTCGTCTGCCTATTTCCTGGAAAGACCACCCATTCTTGTTTAGCAGTTTCAAAATCAAAAATAGCGCCCAAATTGAGCTAATCAAAGGATTAGGACTTAAGGATGTGTTTTTCGACCCTGAAAAAAGTGACATTGAACCCGTTACCTCCACTGACGCTCTACAACCGCCGACAGAAGAAGAACTTGCTACGCTAAAAGAGCAAATGCTTAGCGACAAAACGGCCAAAATAGATGAACAGAAAAAGCTCAAACGTGATCTGAAGAAAACCGAACAACAGTTTGAACGATCCGTCGCCATGATGCGCTCGATGGTGTCAAAAGTGAGCAGTCGCCCACTCAATGCCGTTGGCGAAGCCAAAGATTTAATTAGTAACATGACCAATATGTTGCTCAACTCAGACAATCTTGCGTTGCATTTAATGGGCGATGCCAAAAATGATGAGCATATTTACCACCACTCACTCAACGTTGCCATGCTATGCATGTTAATGGCTAAAGAACTTGGCTGGAGCCGAGAAGAAGTTGAAACCATTGGCCTTGGTGCGTTATTTCACGACATTGGTAAACTCAAAGTACCCAGTACGATTCTCAATAAACGCGTCCCACTGTCTGCGCCAGAAGAAAACTTTATCAAACAACACCCGTTAATGAGTATCAACTTTTTAAAGTTAGCCGACAGCTTCCCAGAAGAAGCTAAACCGTTAATCGCAAATCATCACGAATTTTTAGACGGTAGCGGTTTCCCACAAGGACTTAAAGCAGATAAGCTTGATAAGCTGTCGCAGCTGATTGCAGTGGTAAATGAGTACGACAACTTGTGTAATGGCACTAGTCAGGTTAAGGGTAAACCGCCCAGTGTGGCACTGGGAATGTTGTACAAAAACTATAAGGAAAAGCTCAACACTGAATACGTGAGTAAACTCATTAAAATGCTGGGTATTTATCCACCAGGCAGCATTGTTGAGTTATCGAGTGGCCAGTTTGCCATGGTGATGTCGGTTAACTTACAGCAGTTATTATTTCCCAACATCGTGGTGTATGACCAACTGGTGCCCAAAGACCAGGCGCCAATCATTAGTTTACAAAATCACAATATCTCTATAGTGCGCAGCTTACCGGCAGCGGGACTGCCTAAAATAATTCACGCTTATCTTAACCCAAGAGATAAAATCAGTTTTGGTATCGGCACAAATTAAACTCGCCTCAATAAGCTTTATTAATCAAAAAGCCACTTGTTTTAGCAAGTGGCTTTTTGTTGCACGCGATTTACGGATATAAAATGATGAAGGTTAAGTCTGTAATGACCCTCTACCTCGATAAAAATAAATATCTCACAAGGTTAAATTACAACCAGCCTTTGCGTTTAAAGAAAAAGTAAGTCCCAGCAGCACTGGCTAGCATTAATGCGACTGCCATTGGGTAACCAAAGCGCCAATCAAGTTCTGGCATAATATGAAAGTTCATTCCATAGCTGCTCGCAATCAAGGTTGGCGGTAAAAATACCACTGCCGATACCGAAAATATCTTAATAATCTTGTTTTGTTGTAAACCACTAAAGCCCATTGCCGCGTCGAGTAAAAACTGTAACTTATCGAAAATAAACTGACTGTGAGGCATTAATGATTCAATGTCAGACAACATTTCACGAATAGACTTTAGGTTCTCATCAGACAAACTGTCACGGTAATAACGTTGCATATACCGTAATGAGCGCTGGGTATCGAGCAAACTTAAGCGGATTTTACCGTTAGAGTCTTCTTGTAAGGTAATGAGTTTAAATACATCATCAAGCTCGTCGTCGTTAAACACTTGCTCGCCGACATTTTCTAATACGCTATATACGTCTTCGATTAAGTCAGATAAGTAATCCACTTTTAAATTAAATAACTCTAATAACAAGCCTTGTGGAGTAGTGATATCTAAACGGCCTAAACGCAAATAGTTACGCAATAAACGGATTAAACCAACATCTTCTTCACGAATGGTCAGAAGAAAATCTTTACGTAAGTTAAACGATACGTTTACTGCTCGTACATCTGAACTCACGCGTTGTGGAAATAACGAGTTAATGTGTAGACCGTCTTGGTTTTGGTAAAACCGTGCCGAGGCCTCAATTTCTTTAATATCTTCTTCGTCGGGCACTTCTTCAGCAGAAAACAACCTCAACCATTGACGTTCGGCATCATCGGGCTTTAATAAATCTAACCACAATGTCGACTCAGGTACCTTGTCACCCACGTTTAATTCTGTGGTAACCAGTTGTCTATTTTGATAGGCGTATGCAGTGATCATCGCTCCCCCAAAGTTGGTTAAACCATTAAAGGTATAACAAACAAAAATGCTCAAAAATTGGCGCTAGTTTACTCAACTAAAGCGTAATGAAAAGCAAAAAACTGATCCGCGATAAATAATCGTACCAGTTGATACTAAAAAATGAAGATTCAATATAAAAAAGCGCCCTTATTGGACGCTAACATGACGATATAAATAACCTTAATTGATGTTTATTCGCCTTTTAAACGTCGGTCTAACTGATCTTTTAAGTTAGCGGGTACACCTTTAATTAAAATGGTGTCAGACACGGGGTCGTAAATCACACGCTCACCTAAATGTCCGCCGTCAAAACTTAACGTTACGCCGCCGCCAGTGCCCGAAAACTTTTTCAAGCTGCGTAAACTGGCTTTATCAGCCGGAAACTCTTCATCGAGCTCATAACTGCCGCCACAAGCAAAATCATAAAATGAATCCATACCAGAGTCGGCTAATTCGTCGGCCAAGTCTTTTACTTCAATCACTTCACCCGCATCTGCACGCTCTGAGCAATACTCAAACACTTTATTACGACATTGCTGGCGTTCATCTTTAGTCAGCTCGCTGCCCGCTACAAAATCTTCAACCGCATGAATTAACGTTTTGTTTTGCGCTTTGGTGTTTACCCCTTCAACGCAGCCCATAAAGTCTAAAAAGAAGTCGGCCACTTTACGACCGGCACGGCCACGAATAAACGAAATATACTTACGTGAACTTTTATCTGCTTGCCACTCAGTTAAATCAATGCGCGCCGCTAACTGAATATTGCTTAAATCTAAATGATTGTTTTGCGACAATTCCATGTCATCTAATACTGTCATCGACGATTTCGCACTCAATAACGCCACAAACAAATAGTCGCTCGTCATGCTGGTGTAGCAAGACATCAACAAAAATCCGCCCTGGCTAAAATCGTACTTGGCTAACTCTTGTTGCAATAACTGGCTTGCTTGACCACTAAACTCAACAAAGCCTAAGTCGCCGTTGCGGTAACCGGTTAACGCATTCGCAAATTCATCGTTGGCTTCGCCATCATCTCCGTGAGTGCCAAAAAAACCAAAGCCCTTACCCGCTTTACCTGAGTAAGTCTGGTGTAATTCTTCTAACATGGTTTCAACAGCGTTGGTATTCAACAACGGTTGCGGACGTAAACGACAGCGCATTTGTCCCTGACCGTCTTGAGAAATTTCGTGAATAATTGCTTGCTCAATACTAATAGCCATAAGCCTTGTTAACCCTAGTCTGTCGCAGATGATAATTTAAAAAAGAATGATATCAGACCCACCGTATAAATCGAACAAGGGTTTGCGATATTCCTTAACCAGGTCGAATAAAACTTGAGGCGATTAACGACTAAATCCGTTATTATATGCAGCTAATTCATTCTTTATCGAAGTTTTCTGACTATGGCAATTCAATCTAAATACACCAACACTCAAGTTGAAGCACTTATCAGCGAGCTGCTTGCTACCCTGGCTAAGCACCAAGCACCTACCGATTTAAGCCTAATGGTATTAGGTAACTGTGTAACCCATTTACTTGACAAAAAAGTGCCAAATGAGTCACGTCAAAAAGTGGCAGAGCAATTTGCAAAAGCGTTAACACAGTCGGTTAAGTAATCGACAAAATAAAATTTATCACTAAGGCTAACAATCAGTTACACTGAATTAGTCTGTGATGATAACGTAGGAATACGAGTTAAGATGATCGAGCGCAAAAAGCAGCAAATGACGCGTGACAAAGTATCGCGTTTAGTTAATTGGGGTCACTGGTTTGCCTTCTTTAATGGCATATTGGCGATGTTAATTGGCGCTCGATATATTGGCAGCGTGGGCTACCCAGAAACCTTTATCGGTTGGGCCTATTTGACCATCAGCACCATTGGCCATTTTACCTTTTTAGCCTTCATCGGCTACCTATTATTTATTTTCCCAATTACCTTACTGCTACCTTATTCTAAAATCTTACGTGGTTTTGCCGCGTTTATTGCGTCACTCGGGCTCTACGCCTTACTGTATGACACCGTCATTTATGATGACTACGGTATTCATTTAAGTCCATTTGCATTCGACTTAGCCTGGCAAGACCTCAATGCATTACTCCACAGTACCTCTTACATTATTACGCCCATCGTCATTGTGTTAATTGAGTTAACAGCAGCAAATTTTTTGTGGAAGCGCATCGATAAAATACAGAAAAAACAGTGGGGCAACCGCGTTGTGCTGTTTGTCGGTGCGTGTTTTGTCAGCAGCCACTTGTTCCACATATGGGCTGATGCCACCAGCATGACAGAAGTGACCCGCTTCGACGACGCCTATCCTGTTTCATACCCAGCGACTGCACGCTCGTTTATGGAAAGCCACGGTATTGACAGCAGCATGCAAACACCCCAATCACGCAGTGAAAAATCGCGTAAACTCAGCTACCCAATAAACCCAATGCAGTGCAATGCCGACACTCAACAAAACGTGTTATTGATTAGTATCGACAGTCTGCGTGCTGATATGGTCGATAACGACACCATGCCATTTTTAAGCCAGTACCGTAATAAAAATCAACGATTTACAAAGCATTTCAGTGGTGGAACAGATTTCGACACCAGCATGTTTACGTTAATGTACGGCTTACAGGGTAATTACAGCGATCGCAAAGAGTTTGCCGTGACTAGCCCAATACTGACCAATATCTTAACTGAACAAGGCTATCAGCAAGCGTTTTTTGCGCCAACGGTGAGTAATGACATCACCAATAGCGCCATGTTTAAAGGCATGCAAATACATACCAGCGAAGGCGCTAACGGCAGTGCTGATGCAGACATTAATACCATCAATGCTGTCAACGCGTGGCAAGCAAGCCAAAAGCAACCCTGGTTTGCCTTAGTTAACCTCACAGCGCCAAAAGACTACGACACGCCTATCGGTTTTTTAGGGGTACAAACCATTAAACCGAAAATGGAGTTAAAACCAGCGCAAAAGGTGTTATTTAATCAATACCGTCAATCGCTTAACTTTATAGACCAGCAACTGTCTAACTTACTGAATAATGTTAGCGACGATACTGTTGTGATCATTACTGGTACTTATGGCCAAGTGTTTACCAGTAACAGCAGCGACGCCCGCAACGACTTATCGCCTGGGAATGTCAATGTGCCATTAATTATTCATTGGCCAGACACCTATGGCAATAAAGTGAATTACCGCACCAGCCACTACGGTATTGCTCCAACCATACTCAGCCATGTTTTAGGTTGTACCAACCCTAGCACCGACTTTAGTGCGGGTCGCAGCCTATTAGAGCCTAACAGTGAGACCTGGGTGTACATCGGCGACAGCCGCCGCTTTGCGATTTATCAAAAATCTGAAATCACTGTCCTTGACCGCTTCGGTAAATACCGTATTTATGATGTTAACTACGATAAGCGCCTAGATAAAAAAATGAGTGCACCAGAGTTAATTCAAGTCATGAGAGAAGGCCGTAGACTCTATAATCAATAATACTGTTGCGGCTAATTGTGTTTGATTAGCCGCACTGTTACCTGTTGATTCATTGAGCTGCCAAGTTACGATAAAACCATTTTTCAAACATAGTCATGACCCATTCCTCGCACGACATCACTTTTGTAACAGCTCTCTCGAAATATACTGCCGCAGCAGCCGAATCGTTGGCAATGGATCAATAGTCTGAGCGTTGGTAGTTGAAAGTGAGAAGTTGGAAGTTGAATAGCCGGATAGTTGGAAGTTGAATAGCCGGATAGTTGGAAGTTGAATAGCCGGATAGTTGGAAGTTGAATAAGCGGATAGTTGAAAGTTGAATAAACGGATAGTTGAAAGTTGGATAGCCGGATAGTTGGAAGTTGAATAAGCGGATAGTTAGATAGTTGGTAGTTGGTAGTTGGAAGTTGGAAGTTGGAAGTTGGATAGTTGGAAGTTGGATAGTTTATAGCCAATCGGCAATTAGCATATAACTAACTGCTTGCGCTCATTAATTACTGTTGATAAAGTGCATAACCACTTAGTTACCCCAGTTGTTAACACTCACTAAGTGCTGATGTATACATCAAAAAAATTCGGTATGTAGCGCAGCCCGGTAGCGCACTGTCATGGGGTGTCAGGGGTCGGAGGTTCGAATCCTCTCATACCGACCAAATTAACATGAAAAAGCCAGATACCTCAATAGTATACTGGCTTTTTTGTACGTCAAAAAAAGCCAGTAAAAATTACAGACAAATTCACTGCTGAAACAGCGTCACAATGTCATCATATTCTTGGTTCTTTTTAAGTGACGTCAGACAAGAATATCGCCATCCCACCACCGACATTTAGCCACCTTTGACTTGGTCAATAAATGTAGCCGATGAATACTCTATTAAAAAATAATGAAGATTTATTGGCTTTCGAATTTACTCGATTTTAGGACTTTCAAAACCTGTGATACATGAACTGACTTACAATAAGGTTGTTTTAATATACTGTTTTTAGGCTAAATACCCATAAATGCAAACGGTAAATTCGCTTATTATCTAGACTGATTTTAGGTTTTAAGAATAGAATGGGAGGTGCTGAGGTAGCCTATTGATGAATAAGGAGGTTTGATGGAAGATAGCAAAATTATGATAAAAAAAGAAAAAGATCAAATGCAAAGTTGGCTTACCATTTTAAGCTGGCTTGCAATTGCAGGGCTAACTTTCTTCGTTGTCATTATTATTATGTACTATAAATATTCTGGCGAGATAACTTCGTCACGTGACGATTGGGCTACATTTGGCAGCGTTCTTGCTGGAGCATCTTCACTCTTGGCAGCTATTGGAACAGTCGGCGTAATGCTTATGGGTATCCAACAATTTAAGGTGCAACAAGAACAAATTGTTGAACAAAATAAGCGACAAATTGCTTTCGAACGAAAACAACAAAAAAAGTGGGACAATGAAAATGAGATGCTTAATTTTCAAAAATATTTAAGCCATGTAAAACTCTTTGAAGATACACTCGAAGCAATTGAAGCAAGATTTGAGATTCAATTTTTAGACAAAAATTATCTATATCGAAATAATTTTGAAAAAAACAGTATAAATAATACAACCCTATCTTTTAACGAAGGAAATGATACAGCTAATTCTCTCTCGTGGATGATTACATTAGATCGTACATTAAGCACTTTATACCAGAATTCTGAAATTTATAACAAAGAGCCTACAGCACAAACATTTAGTTTTATTGTTAACCAGATAGATGAACTTCGTGCACACTTAAATTTTAAATTTGTCAAACAGAGTGAACATCTGATTAAATTAAAAGATGTACATCATATTAGTAACCTTGCAACAGATACCTTACTAAAACTTGCTAGTTTTTCAGACTATAAAACAATAGTCAGGCTCAAAGAAAGTGCAACGTTACAAGTACTGCAGTCAGATATCACAGAAGTTTTCGGTTACACTAATTCGGATAATTTCATCAATCATCAATCTTTTTTGAATTGTTTGGTTCATATTTCAGCAGCAATAAAAAATAACCCTACTAACTACCCAGAGCTAATAAAAATTATACAAAAGAAATACTCTGTTGTTTATTTGAAAGCATTCGGCACAAGTGAGTCTTTATCATTGGATTACATCAGAAAAAAAATTCATGAAGCAGGTCTTAATTTGAATGAGTTCACTATTCTCATTCAAATAGTCAACGATATTAACTCTACTAATTTAAAACTTTAAACCTCTATCTCTACAAAATGGCAGTTCTAGTGCTGCACAAGGGCGAGATAACGAATAGTTTATAAACAAATTGAGTGTTTTTATCAAACTACATTTGTTCGGAGTGTTTCACTTCATGAATGATTGGAAGCGATGATATTGAAATTTTTCATTATGATGAAAGAAACGCACACTCATGAGGTGCCCTGGATGTTGTTCCTAGGAGGGCCAGTAGCCTTAGACGTAGATGTGATAGCCGACACTGCCGCTGCCGATAACTCGTTAGACATGGTTGCTAACTGTGATGACAGTGTTGATGGTCATATTCAACCTTGGTTTATCTAATAATGGTTGTAATATTAAGCACTGACTTTCAAGGATTTCCTTAAACCTTTAATAACGTATAACAGCATAGTTTTATTTGATTAAATATAAAATAAAACAGCTTTATTACGACAGTATGACAAATAATCTATACAACACGAAAAACAAGCCCACCGCATGAGAGCTTATTTTGAACGCTATAAATGTACCGAACTAAGGTAGCGAGTTTAACGAGCTACCCTAGTTCAAAAATCAAACATAAATGATCAATTAATTGCTTCGTGTAACTCTTGATACATCAACTCGCGCATTTTAAATTTTTGAATTTTCCCGGTTACTGTCATTGGGTATTGATCGACAAATTTGATGTAGCGCGGCACTTTAAAATAAGCGAATTTTTCGGTTAAAAAGTGGCGAATATCGTCTTCGGTAATCGCGGCATTGGCGCGAACTTTAATCCAGGCACAGACTTCCTCACCATATTTGTCACTTTGCACGCCAAATACTGCGGCATCTTGTACATCTTTGTGAGTGTAAAGTTTTTCTTCAATCTCCCTTGGGTAAATATTTTCACCGCCGCGAATGATCATGTCTTTAATACGACCCACAATTTGCACATAACCCAACTCATCCATTTGGCCAATATCGCCAGAATGTAACCAACCGGCACTGTCAATTGTGGCCGCCGTTTTCACCGGGTCATTCCAGTATCCTTGCATAACACAGTAACCGCGACTGCAAACCTCGCCGGGTTGGCCAATCGGCAATACCTCACCAAACTCATTAATAATTTTAACCTCGGTGTGCGGCAATGCACGGCCAACGGTAAGCACCTGTTTTTCTATGGGTGAGTCAATTTCGGTAATGTGATTCAGTGGGCTGCATTCAGTTTGGCCATAACCAATTAACACTTCCTTCATGTACATCAAATCTTGTACGCGGCGCATCACTTCTTCAGGACACGTCGCCCCTGCCATAATGCCAGTGCGCAATGAACTGAGATCAAATGAACTAAATTGCGGATGCTCTAACAAGGCAATAAACATGGTTGGTACGCCATGTAATGCGGTGCAGCGCTCTTTGGCAACCACTTGCAACGTTGTTATTGGGTCAAATGATTCACCGGGATATATCGCTGCCGAGGCATGAATCACACTCGCTAAACTACCTAGCACCATGCCAAAGCAATGATACAAAGGCACTGGAATGCATAATTTATCTGTTTGGCTCAACCCCATCGCATCAGCAACTAAATAAGCATTATTTAGGATATTATGATGCGATAGTGTCGCACCTTTAGGGCTGCCCGTGGTACCCGAAGTAAATTGAATATTAATTGCATCATTGGGTGTTAACGACTCTGCGATGCATGCCAATGTGTGCTTATCTTCTGCGCTAACACTTTGCAATAAATCATTAAAATTAAGCATGCCCGGCGACGTTTCGCTGCCCATTCGAATAACATAATCGAGTTCAGGTAACGCTGTAGACTGGAGTTCACCTATCTTACTACCGGCGAGTTCAGGTAGGAGTTCATTTAACATCTGTAGGTAATCACTTGACTTAAACTTGTCGGCACAGATCACCGCACGACAACCTACATTACCTAATGCATATGCTAACTCTTCGGGTCGATAAGCAGGGTTAATACACACCATAATCGCGCCAATTTTTGCTGTGGCAAACTGCGTTAAACACCATTCAATATTATTAGGCGACCAGATCCCAACTCTATCTCCGGGTTGAATGCCCAACTTAATCAATCCCGTCGCTAACGCATCAATTTGTTCACAATATTGGCGATAGGTCCAACGGATGTTTTGATGGTGTACTACTACCGCTAAATTTTCAGGATACTCGCTCGCAATATCAGTTAAATACTGCCCAATGGTTTTAGAGATAAGCGGCGTGGAATGATTACCATGATATTCACTTGAATTGAGCGGGAATTGTGTTTGATGATGTTTGATGGTCATTTAAGCCTCCTTGCGTGCCATTGTTTAGGACAAACTACCTAAAGAACGACATCAGTCACAAGCAAAATAACCCTTCATTAGACTAAAGATGCATGGGGAATAATCTTTACAGACACGTTAACAATGTCAATACAAACGCAGCAAGGCTGCCACAACGTAAAGAGAAATAAGGCATAACCGGTAAGTATAATACCTATGATTCACATAAATATTGATTTGACGCATATTTTAATTAAAAATCGACCAAATGACTGGTGTTTTTACTTTTGGCGCCGATACACAGTTTATCAATCACTTTAATAGCGGCTCTCATCAACAACATTATGCCTGACACTTTATCGACATTATTTTCTGTTACTGATGAAAGCCTACTCATTATTGGTAATTTCCAACCTCTTGTTGTATTCATCTCAATAGCTATTGCGGTTTTTGCCTCTTACATGGCTATGCAAGTCGCATCGCAAGCGACCGTCACGCTTAACGTATTCAAACGGCACTTACTTATCTTTTGCGGCAGTATCGCCTTAGGAGGCGGAGTGTGGTCGATGCACTTTATCGGTATGTTGGCATTTAGCTTGTGTACGCCGGTGAGTTACAACGTCGGGATAACCGCTTTATCATTTTTGCCGAGCATTGCTGCATCGTGGGTGGCGCTCAATGTAATTTCTATTGAAAAACCCCAATTAAGCCATTTTGTAGTGGGCGGAATTTTAGTCGGCGCAGGCATTGGCACCATGCATTATGTTGGCATGGCAGCCATGGAAATGGCGCCACTATTGCGTTATGACATGTTTTATTTTGGCTTATCCATTGTGGTTGCTGTGGCATTAGCCATTTTGTCTTTGTGGATCCGCTTTAGCTTAAATCACTTAGGCCGCTTAACACTCACTGACTTACATAAGAATATGATTGCAGCGGTCGTGATGGGCTTTGCGATTTCAGCGATGCATTATACCGGCATGGCAGCGGCACGTTTTGTTAGGCCTGCTGGATTTGAGTTTTCAGATCAAACCAAAATGGTATCGCTTTACCTTGGCATTGCGGTTGCCACAATGACCGTAGTGATTATTCTTTTTGTATTAACCGTCAACATGCTGATCAAATATCAAGCATCATTACATCAAACTAAACTCAGTGAAGCACGATATCGCGCCACCATATCAACTGCGGTTGACGGTATCATTACCTTTAACGATAAAGGCATGATTGAAAGCGGCAATAAGTCGGTTGAAACCTTACTCGGCTGGCGACTAGAAGATGTTTGTCATCAAAATATCCGCAGTTTTATTCCAGCCACTTTTATCGATGACTTTAATATCTACCTGCGCAGTTATTCCGATGACACATTAAGTAATCAAATAAGTGATGGCCGCGATGTCGAAGCCATGCACGTTAACGGGCATACCATTCCTGTTAGAGTGTCTATTGGCCATGCCTGCATTGAAGGCAAAAGTCTGTTTGTAATGTACATCAGCGATTTGCGTCATCGTATTGAAATGCAGCGCGCCTTGATAAAAAGCGAAGCACAATTTCGTTCTCTCATTACCAATATTCCCGGTATTGCGTACCGCTGCTTAAATATTCAAGACTGGCCAATGGTGTTTATCAGTGATGCGGTCGAAAGCATTACCGGCTACCCCGCAAGCGACTACCTCGGCGCTCAGCCCAAACGTCATTTTTATGAACATGTGCATCCCGATGATCTTGATTTAATAGCGAGCCAAGTGACTGCGGACAAGGTATTCACACTCGAGTATCGCATTATCAATGCCGATGGCGATACCCGCTGGCTGCTAGGTTACGGCACTCATGTTGATGGCTTAGACATTAATGATAAGTGGCTCGACGGTTTTATTATGGATATTACTGAGCGCAAAGCAATGGAGCAATCATTGATGATTGCCAAAGATAAGGCAGAACAAGCCGCATCTGCACGCGCCGCTTTTTTAGCCAACATGAGCCATGAGATCCGCACGCCAATGAACGCCATTATTGGCTTTAGTGACATTTTACTCGACGATAAACTCCCAACAGAGCAACATAAACACCTAAAAACCATTAACCAGTCGGCCAAGTCATTGCTCCACCTACTTAACGACGTACTCGACAGCGCCAAACTCGACAAAGGCAAGTTTGAGTTAGAAATGCGGGATTTCTCGGTTATTGAAGAAGTCGATTCAGTCGTGTCTACTTTATGGTTGCAAGCCAATGCTAAAGGGTTGCATTTAAATGTTAACGTGGCCTCAGAAGTTGCACAGTCTTATCATGGGGCGCCAGATAGGATCCGCCAGGTACTCACCAACTTAATGGGTAATGCAATCAAATTTACCGCTGAAGGTGGCGTAAATATCGATGTCAGAGTTAAGCCCAGTGGTTGTATTGAATTTGCCATTGAAGACACCGGCATCGGCATGACACAAGCCCAACTCGCGTTGGTGTTTGATGCATTTGCCCAGGCCGATGCCAGTATGAATCGCCGCTTTGGTGGCACAGGGTTAGGCACGACCATCAGTAAACAATTGGTCGAATTAATGGGCGGTAAAATTACCGCAAAAAGCACCTATGGCAAAGGCAGCTGTTTTACCTTTTCACTGCCGTTAACCGCGCCAAAGCAAAGCCGGCGCGAAGCAGTCCCATTACTCACCCACAGCCTTAAACCATTGGCGATATTAGTTGTTGATGATATTCAGCAAAATATTGATTTATTGACCATAGTCATGAAACGCCAAGGCCATACCGTGATTATTGCACGCGATGGTAAGCAAGCCTTACTGCGGATGCAAAGTGATAATATTGATATCGTATTGATGGATGTGCAAATGCCTATCATGGATGGATTAACCGCATCACGACAGCGCCGTGAGCAAGAGCGTGAGCAACAATTACCACATATGCCCATAATTGCGTTAACAGCCAGCGTGCTGCCAGAAGATAAGCTTGCAGCACTTGAGGCAGGCATGGACGGATTTGCCAATAAACCCATTGATATTGCACTGCTAAATCATGAGATTGCCCAAGTCTTGAATCTTGAAAGTCATCATGAAACCCCAGACATGCAACACACTATCATCGATAGTAAACACGCAGTAAACGACAAAAAAGGCATTGCATTGTGGGGTGATAAAGCCACTCTGATAAAAGAAATCAATGGCTTTATGATTAAACAACAAGATTGTATTAGTCAGTTACAGAACTTAATTAGCGCAGATGACTGGCCAGCTGTGCATGCTCAATTACATGGTTTAAAAGGCTTAGCGGGTAATTTGTCATTGACGCAATTAACCCGATTACTCATCGATGCTGAGCGACTGGCACTCATATCGTCTGCAACGGAGTTAGTCGCGTTGTTGCCATCACTTGAGCAAGCATTTGCTCAGATAGCACAATACCTTGAGGCAGAACAAACTGATGAACGAGCCGAAGCTGAAGCCGCAGTGACAACGACTCAAACAATGGATGCTGCGCAACTTAAACAGCTTATTAATCGTATTCGCCTTGCAGCTAAAGAAAACGAGTACAATGATGTTGATGTTGACCTATTGATTGCTTCAACACCTAAATTGTATCGACCGCATTGTACTTCAATACAGCATGCATTAGACGACTTTGAATTTGAACAAGCATTAACAGAACTCGACAGCCTTGAGTCACTGATTAATGCATAGGTAACAGAACCCATCAGATGATATTTAACCGACAAGACAGTAAACAAACCATCCTGATTGTGGATGATGAACCAGCAAACCTTAGAGTATTGAAAAAAATACTTGAGGACCAATATCGGCTGATTTTTGCCAAAAGTGGTGAAGAAGCCCTACGATTAGTGCAACGAGAGCTGCCAAACTTGATTTTGCTCGATGTCATGATGCCTGGGATGACCGGATTTGAAGTGTGTGAGCAACTTAAAGCTGATCCACTGAGCAAAGCCGTGCCAGTTATATTTGTCACCGCATTGAATGATGAAGTTGATGAAGCCAAAGGATTTGACGTAGGTGCGGTTGATTACATTACTAAACCTATCTCCACGGCCGTCGTTAAAGCTCGTGTAAAAACACATTTATCATTAGTGCAAGCTGATGATTTGCGCCGTACCCGTTTACAAGTCATTCAACGTCTAGGCCGCGCATCAGAATATAAAGACAATGAAACCGGCATGCACATTATGCGCATGAGCCATTTCTCTAAAATCATTGCCTTAGCCTACGGTTTTTCAGAGTTTGCTGCAGACAATTTACTCCACGCAGCGCCTATGCACGACATTGGTAAAATCGGTATTCCCGACAGCATTATGCTCAAGCCCGGAAAACTTACTGACGAAGAATTTACCATCATGAAGACTCACCCAGAAATTGGTGCAGAAATTCTCGGTGATTCCGATTCAGACTTAATCGCATTGGCTAAAGTGGTATCACTGACCCATCACGAAAAGTTTGACGGCAGCGGTTACCCTAATGGCTTAAAAGGCGATGAAATTCCGATTGAAGGGAGCATTGTTGCTATTGCAGACGTATTTGATGCACTTACCAGCAAGCGTCCTTACAAAGAAGCTTGGACAGTAGAACAAGCGATGGATTTTATTGAAAGCCAAAGCGGAATTCATTTCGACCCAGATTTAGTGGTGTTATTTCAACAATGTTTACCCAGTATTTTGTACATTAAACAGCGCTGGCAAGATTAATCTTCAGCATGTAAATGGGTTTACATCACCTGTAATTATACTCTTTTAATATCATCGCTAAATCGATAACTGAGCCAGCTCTGCTGGCCTTTTTGTTTTTCATTTATAGGATTTTTATGACATCGGCAAACAACACCGCATTGGAACTCAATCGTAGTGGAATATTAATCGTACTTGCTCTGGGAACCTTTATTTTAGGGTTATCTGAGTTCTCAATGATGCCCATGCTGCCGCTCATTAGCGAAACCTTTGCCTCTACGCCATCACAAAGTGGCTATGCGATTAGTGCTTATGCCATCGGTGTGGTGGTTGGTGCGCCCATTTTAATGCTGACCACCGCCAATATGAAAAAACGCCACGCATTAATGATTTTTTTAAGCTTAATGTTTGTTGCCAATGGCTTAAGTGCTATGGCAACGTCACTTGAACAACTCATCGCATTTCGATTTTTAAGCGGCCTGCCCCACGGCGCTTATTTTGGTGCCGCTATTTTATTGGCCGCAGATATCGCGCCCCAAAATAAACGTGCCAGCTATATGTCAAAAGTGTTTATGGGCTTAACGATTGCCACTATTGTTGGTGTGCCGATTGTGACATTAGTGGGCCAAAACCTCAGCTGGCGCTACTGTCTTGCGGGTGCTTCTGCACTGGCATTGGTTGCTTTTATCTGTGTGTATGTTGTGGTGCCTAGCATTGCTAATAACCAACCCTCAAACTTACTCAATGAATTTAGCGTATTAAAAAATAAGTTAGTGTGGTCAATTCTCGGTATCGTGATCATTGGCTTTGGCGGAGTATTTTGTTTATACACGTATATTGCAGACACTATTTTAGTGGTCACTAAAACCCCTGCTTACACCATTTCAATCGCCATGGTGATGTTTGGTATTGGCTGTACTTTAGGCAATTATGTGCTGGGTAAAGCGGCTGATCGTTCGGCATTAAAAACCACCGGACTCGCGTTAATATGCAGCATCGTATTTGCCTTTGCTTATGTGAATGCCAGCTACAATATTAACCTATTGTATGTGGTGATATTCTTTATCGGTTGTAGTGTAGGGTTAGCCACGCTCATTCAAAGTTTATTAATGGATGTGTCACCTAATGGCCACGCTATGATTGGTGCGTTAGTGCAATGCGCATTCAATACCGCCAATGCTATCGGCCCTTGGCTTGGGGGCATAGCCATTGCCAATGGCGCAATGCCAAACGAAACGGGCTATGTCGCCGCGGCACTGTTTATGGGTGGATTTATGATGTGGGTGGTTAGTTATCTGCAAATGAACAACAAACAGACTCCGCTCGAGCCCTGCAATGCCTAAACATTAACGACCAATCATGCCATCTTATTGATGGTGTGATTGGCTATACTGCCAACAAAATACCACTCATTGGGTTATCGGCATATACTCTGGGTTTTCACCATTAGGTTTAATCGGTTACGTCAAATGTGGAGATATTATTCATCCACACTAGACCAAATCCTAGCTTGACTCGTATTGAACGTTATCAGCCACATAACTAGATTGAGACAGACGATGTTTTCATTTTTAAAATCAGATCCAACTAAAAAACTGCGTAAAACCTACGACCAAAAACTCGAGCAAGCCATGCAAGCACAGCGTAAAGGCGACATTAAAACTTACTCGTTATTAACCGCTGAGTCGGAAAGTATTTGGCAAGAGATTGAAGCATTAGAAAAATCGAAAAAATAACTTAACGATTGAGTGGATAACTGACAATATTTTGAAATACCACTGTCTCACTCAAGGCATGATATCCGTGAGGCTGGTCTGCAAAAAAACGGCTACTTTGGCCAACAGTCAAGGTTTGCCACTCGCCACCACTCAATAGAGATAGCTCCCCTGTTAGCACAATCACATGCTCAATCACCCCGACACTGTGGGGTGCTGACATTTGCTGGTGATATCCGTTTAGGGTGATTTCAAACATCTCAAAATGCGTATCAGGATTAAACGTAAATACGCTTTTTATGAGCATGTTAGGATCATCTGGGAAGGTTTGCTCTTTGGTTATCTCACCATGCGGAGATGTCATAAAGGCAGAAAAAGACGTATTTAAGCCGCTAGCTATTTTCCATAATGTTGCAATGGTTGGGCTCGATTCTTGACGCTCAATTTGGCCTAACATTGCTTTTGATACACCCGTTAATTTTGCAGTTGCATCTAAACTTAACGCCCTCGCTGTACGCAATGCTTTTAAATTTTCTGCCATGTGGTTTTTTATATTCATAATGTGCTAACGCTATTTGAATCAAATTAACGACAATTATACGTCATTTTAATGCCTACCCTAACATCTTGTGCGTTATAGCATCCGATGATATATTCCACCTTCATTAATGTGCGCTTTAACGCACAAAAAGACAGACATCCTTCTTTTAGACTCGTGCAATGCAACAAAATGGACTTTATTATGAGTAAACAAGGCATTGCAACTAGCCATATCTCAGCTGGATTTACGGCGGTACTGGTCGGTTATACCAGCTCAGTCATGATTGTTATTCAGGCGGCGACACAGGCTGGCGCTAATGCTGCACAAGTCAGTAGCAGTTTATTGGCGTTGGGATTAGCGATGGGAGTCACATCCATTGGTTTTTCCTGGTATTACAAAACACCAATCCTGACTGCATGGTCGACGCCCGGAGCGGCAATGTTAATTGGCGTAGTCGGTGAGTTCAGTTTAAACCAGGTTATTGGAGCGTATATTATTTCAGCGGGGTTAATCACCTTAAGCGGGTTCATTAAACCGTTAACGCGTTTGTTATCTTCTATTCCACCAGCACTGGCTGCTGCCATGTTAGCGGCAATTTTACTGCCCTTTTGTGTTAAAGCCTTTATACCATTATCCGATGAGCCCATGTTGTTTTGCTTGTTGTTCATCAGCTTTATGCTGGCCAAACAATGGTTGCCCCGATACGCCATGGCCATCTTATTAATCGTTGCTATAGGGTATGCCATTCAGGCTGATGTATTTAACAGCGCCATACGCCAGCAATTCAACTTATCCATCGCCTCTCCCATTTGGATAACACCCGAATTCACCCTATTGCCAATCCTCAATATCAGTATTCCGCTATACATTATTACCATGTTGTCGCAAAACTTACCGGGACTCTCCATGCTAAAAAGCTATGGTTATTTAAATAAAGATGATACTGAGAAAGGCTATCACGCTCATGGCTCGCCGTTACTGATTGGCAGCGGATTATCAACTATGTTATTGGCACCGTTTGGTGTGTTTAGCATTAATTTGGCGGCAATATCGGCAGCCATTTGTATGGATAGCAGTGTTGATGATGATCCCCAGCAGCGATATCGATCCACATTATGGGCCGGTGGCTTTTATATTATTGCGGGATTGTGGGCCGGCGCGGTTGTGACATTATTTATGGCATTGCCAACAACTATTGGCGATATGCTTGCAGGGTTGGCGCTAATGGGAACCTTATTGTTGTGCCTGCATAGTGCTTTTGATGCGGTTAAATACCGAGAATCGGCATTATTAACCTTTGTTTGCACCTTGTCAGGGATCACTTTTTTAGGCATTGGAGCGGCGGTTTGGGGTTTATTACTGGGATTAGCTCACCTTGTCGTCAGCCAAAGACAAAAGTGACAAGCAGAGATAACGTGCCTTAGTAGCAATTAAACATGACTAATATGTGAGCAAACATCAGGAATGTATTTACAATACCGCCTATGCTAGTGACTCAAATTCATTGTGATTTTGACGTATCATTGGAGGCAACATTATGTGGTGGAGAGTAATCATCATTACGTTAGCTTTTCTATTGTTAGGCGCACACTTTCTACGTTTTAGCCAAACCGAATGGGCTATCATCGCTGCTATCATGCCGTTGTTAATGTTTATTCGCCACAATGTCATTAGCCAACTACTTAAGTTCGCCTTAGTGCTGAGCGTGATTTTTGTTTGGGCTGTGACCACATTTAACTTTATTGATATGCGCATTACCTTGTCAGAACCCTGGCTCAGACTGGCAATAATCATGGCTGGCGTGATGTTATTTACCTTATTTGCCGCTTTTTGCACTAACGGCCTAAACCATAGATTACGTCACTAATCCAATAAGTTAACTAGTCCGAGACACTCACTAATCCAAAGCATTAAAAACAAGTTCATTAACGCTTTGGCATAAGCCATTTTTTAATATTGGCTCTGCGGTAAAACAATAACGCGGCGAATACTGCAATATAAATACTCGGCTCAATAATCTCCGACTTTACCGACCAGTAAAAATGGATCGGCGCCAACAGCGCAACCACATAAATCCAATTATGTAATGACTGCCATTGCTTGCCCATTTTGCGTTTGATTTTAAGTGGTGATGTTAACGTCAATAAAGTCACAATAATCAACGCGGCTGCACCGACTAAAATGTACGGCCGTTTAATCACTTCCTCAAATAATAATCCCCAAGCAAACAGTAAGTCTAAACTGACAAAAGCACTAATATGCAACAGTGCATATGCAAATACATACAAGCCGACTAAACGGCGAGTTTGCATCAATGCAGCCATTTTAAACCGTTTGGCAATAGGTGAAATAAGCAAGGTCGCCAGTAAACTGTTTAGTGCCCCCATTCCGGTGTAATGGATAATATATTGCACCGGATCGCCACCGGCATTATCTGTTAGCACTAACGCTACAAGATACAATGCAGGCAATAAAAATACGATGTGCAACATCACCTTAAGCCAAAACACACCACGGGGGCTTAAACGCATTAGTAAAACTTCCTTAAATCCATGTTTTTATATAAGTCGGCAACAAAATCACCATAGCCATTGAACATTTGTGTAGGAATACGCTTAGCCGAAAAGAGTCCGCCCTCACCAATGCTTCGCTCACTTGCTTGCGACCAGCGCGGATGATCCACTTCAGGGTTTACGTTGGCATAAAAGCCATATTCGTTTGACGCCAGTTGATTCCAACTGGTGGGAGGTTGTTTGTCCATGACTCGAATACGCACAACAGATTTAATGCTCTTAAAGCCATATTTCCACGGCACGACTAAGCGAATGGGTGCGCCATTTTGTGGCGGTAAGGTTTTACCGTAAAGGCCAACCGCTAAAAACGGCAGTTCGTTCATAGCCTCAGCAATGGTTAAGCCCTCAACATAAGGGTAATGAATACCGCCGCCCATTAGACGACTTTTTTGCCCTGGCATTTGCTCTGGATCAAATAAGGTTTCAAACGCCACATGAGTGGCATTGGATTTAACCCCTGCTTCTTTCAATAGTGTTGCCAGTGAAAATCCAACCCACGGAACCACCATCGACCAGGCTTCAACACAACGTAAACGGTAAGTTCGCTCTTCAAGGGCGAAACGCTTGGTTAACGCTTGTAAATCTAACGTAATCGGCTTATCGACAAGACCATCAATCACCAATGTCCATGGGTCGACGTTAAAACCTTGTGCATTATCATATGGGTCAGACTTACCAGTACCAAATTCATAAAAATTATTATGACGGGTAACTTTATCTTCTGGCGTTTTCACATCTGGCAGAACAAATTGACGCGGCGTTGAATAATTTAAGCTTTGGGTGGTAAAAGGGTTCTTCGCTTTTTGCTCGCCAAACAAATCAAATATGCCCGCTTGCACCTGCCCAGGTAAACTGGCACCTAATGCCCCTAAACCTAAGGCTTTTATAATATTGCGGCGGTCATTAAACACCGACTCTGGTGTGACTTGATTATCAGCTACATGCCATGGAGCTCGTTGTAATATGCCTGGAGTAAATCGGTTTTTACGCGCCATGGATCACCTCTTAAAATGCCGTCATTGGATTAATATTATAAATTTTTGCCTTATGTCACTATTAGACAGGTAAGCTTAAGTATTTATTTCAATTTAACTCAAAATAACCTTAATTCGTATTTATAAACAACTTGGTATCAATGACTATACGGCTTGAGCGTTGGATTAGATTTAAATTTAATCATTAACAATAAAAAATCATCAAATCCTGATTTTGCCTCTTGCAGGCAGTTATTAGCCGTGCGACCCTTAGCCATTATTTTCTATCGGTTTTTGTTATGCCTTTTGCTGTGTCGTTAACTCCTCCTCAAATTGCAGCGCTGATTGCGGTCGCGTTTCTTGCCTTTTTAATTGGTGCACTCATCAACCAACGGTTAACTCGTCAGCGTTGGGAGCAGCTCAAGCTTCAACATGAACAAGAAAACCTCACGGCAGTGAACGAAGCCCACGCTGAATTGGCCAGATTACAAGACACGCTCGATGACAAAATCGATCACAGTAATCACCTGCAAACTAAAATTGAGAGTTTGATTTCGCAACTCTCAACGGCCGAAGCCAAAGCGGATCGCGTCTACACAGTAGAACAGCAATTAACAGACACTCAGCACCGCCTGATGGAATCTCAACTTAACCTTGCTAAGTCAAATGCTGTCCAGCAAACCATATTGGTTAAAGCTGAAGCCGAGCAAAAATCATTAGAAGACAAAATCGCCTTACTTGAGTCAGCCGAAGAGCGCCTTAAACTGCAATTTGAAAACTTGGCTAACCGCATTTTTGATGAGCGAAGCGAAAACTTTAAACAACAAAATGTCTCGCAAATGGACGGCGTGCTTGGGCCGTTAAAGCAACAGCTTGAAGGCTTTAGGCAACAAATCCAAGAGTCTTACACTCATGAGCAATCTGAACGCAGTGCGTTAAAACACCAGTTAGACCACCTGCGCGAGCTCAATATGAAAATGAGCCAGGATGCCATTAATCTCACAAAAGCTTTAAAGGGTGATAATAAGCAGCAAGGCAATTGGGGCGAAGTCATTTTAGAGCGTGTACTACAAGAAAGCGGCCTGCGTGAAAGTCACGAATACCATATTCAACAAGATTTAAAAGACGATAACGGCAAACGATTTAAACCCGATGTTATCGTCCACCTGCCAGAACAAAAAGATGTGGTGATTGATGCAAAAATGTCACTCGTGAGTTACGAGCGCTACTTTAATAGTGAAGACAAAGATATTCGTGAACAGGCCATCAAAGAACATGCTCTGTCGATTAGGCAGCACATTAAAGGGCTGAGCCAAAAGGATTATCACAAACTGCATGGGCTTAAGAGCCTTGATTATGTGTTGATGTTTATTCCTATTGAGCCCGCCTTCTTGTTAGCCATTGAATACGACCCTAGCCTGGTCAACTTTGCCCTCGAGCATAATATTATGCTGGTTAGCCCGACTAACTTATTGGTAGCACTACGCACCATTAACAATATTTGGCGCTACGAATATCAAAACCAAAATGCCCAAAATATTGCCAAGCAAGCCAGTCGAATTTACGACAAGCTCTGTGGCTATTTAGAAGACATGGAAAAGCTTGGCCGCGCATTAGAAGGCGCCGACAAAAGCTACCAAAGTGCGATGGCGAAATTGTCATCCGGCAAAGGTAACTTAATCCGACAAGCGCATTTTATGCAGCAACTTGGCGTTGATACCAGCAAGCAAATTGACCGACAACTGCTTAATAAAGCATTGGACGAGTCGGTAGAAACCGCGGCTGAGCAATCAATGTAATAAACAAGACCAGTGCAATAAAAAACCAATGCAATAAAAAAACTAAGATAATAAACACAATCGGTAGCATAAATATTGTGATTAACGAGTAGATTAATCTTTATTTAATCAATGCGCGCAATAGTTAAGCTCACACGTAAGTAAACCATATATATTATTATCGCAAACGATGTATTGAGGCGGAGATTCTCATTTAAATGCGTAACACTTTGGCTAACACTTTATTCACCGGCTTGTTGATCCTGGCCTCGCCTTTGGCTTTTATCAGCCAGGCCAGCGCGCTTACGCAGCAACAACAAACCTATCTTGATGCGCGCAAAGCGTTGGATAAAAAACAGCTGGGGCAATATGAAACCTTACGCAAGCAATTAGCCGATTATCCGCTAACCGTTTACCTTGATTACCACGCCACTATTGACCAAATCGTTCAATCGCCAGGCAATACTGCGCTTAATGCGATTAATCAATTTGATACCACGCCGTTGTATAACAATGCCCGTTATCGTTACTTGCTCAATGCCGGTAAAAAGCAGCGCTGGCAAGATTTTTTGGTGATTTCACCAAACACTCCAAACGATATCCGTCTGCAATGTTATTACTACCAGGCACAGCTTGATGCGGGCAATAAAGACATGGCATACCAAGGCATTGAACGCTTATGGGTTTATGGTTATTCACGCCCAAATGAATGCGACCCAGTATTTGATAAGTGGACTAAAGCGGGTTATCGCACTCAAGAAGTTATTTGGCAACGCTTGCTACTGAGTTTTCATTCAGGGCAAAGCAGTTTATTAAGTTATTTATCACAAAAAGTAACCACCCACAGTCGCGAAGCTAAATTGCTTATGTCGGTGTATCGTGACCCTAATACTTTGCGCCATATGAATAAGTTTACCAGTTCAAAACCGATTGTCGGCGATATTGTAGATGCGGGTTTACGCAAGCTTGCTCAGCGAGATTTACATCAAGCCATTAAACTCTATGTTAAATACCAAAAAGCCAATCGTTTTAGCGATACTGAAAGTAGCGAATTAAACCGTTATTTAGTGCGCAGAGCCTTAATCAAACAAGACGAGAAATTGGTTAATCATATCGACAATATGCTGCCGCTGTTAGATTCAGACGACTTATATGAAATGCGTATGCGCTGGGCCTTGCGTGAACTTGATTACACCACGCTCAATAAATATTTAGCCTTATTAAGCGACCAGGGCAAAGCCAATCCGCGTTGGATGTACTGGCAAGCCAAAATGACCGCACGCAAAGATAAAACCAAAGCCACAGAATTACAGTCGGCGCTCAGCAGCCAACGTAACTTTTATGGTTTTAGTGCCGCTGAAGCCTTAGGTAATCCGCTGTCGATGAACAACGATAACTTAACCCCAAATTCAGAGCTGCAAAAACAGCTCGACCAAGATAAAGGCTTAGCTCGTGTTATTGAGTTAATGGCGCTAGACAAACGCATTGATGCTCGTAATGAGTGGGTTTATTTAATGCGCCGTCACAATAGCGAGCTCACTGCACAATATGGATTATTTGCACTGCAACAAGGCTGGCATGGCTTTAGTGTAGAGTCGAGTATTCAAGGTAAGCTGTGGGACTCTTTAGCCCTGCGTTTCCCGCTGGCAGCCAATGATGAATTTATCAAAGCCAGTAAAAAATATAACCTCAATATCGATGAGATCAGAGCGATATCGCGCCGCGAAAGTGCGTTTTACCCTTATGCTACATCGGGCGTAGGTGCGCGGGGTTTAATGCAATTAATGCCTGCAACAGCAAAAGAAACTGCGCGAAAGAACAAAATTGCTTATAACGACGTAAAAGACTTATACGACCCTAACGTTAACATTATGCTAGGCAGTGCCTATTACAGTGAACTGCTAAAGCAATTTAACAACAACCGAGTACTGGCCACCGCCGCCTATAATGCAGGCCCTGGTAGTGTTCGCCGTTGGTTGCGAGCATCAAACGGTACGTTAGATGCCATGACATTTATTGAAACGATTCCATACACCGAAACCCGAGAGTATGTACAAGCAGTATTGAGCTATCGCATGATTTTCCAACAAAATGGTCAATCAAATGACAGCATGTTTAGCAGTAAAGAGCTAAGCGACAAATACTAGATTTACACCCGCTCTCAGGGTAACGTTACAGATTGATGTGCTTTTTCACCATCAATCTGTAACCCACCATTTAGCTACAACCTCAATTGATTGAGGTTAATACACTGGGAGCGTTCGTGTCGCAATCAACTATCGAAACCTTAATCTCACAGCTTGGTAAAGTATTATTAGGTAAACCTGAGCAAATTAAGCTCGCGGTTGCCTGTATCCTTGCCAAAGGTCACTTACTGATTGAAGACTTGCCTGGCATGGGGAAAACTAGCTTATCTCAAGGCATTGCCAGCAGTTTAGGCATGAGTTATCAGCGTATCCAGTTTACCAGCGACATGCTGCCAGCTGACATTCTTGGCGTGTCAATTTACAGTAAAGAGCAGCAACAGTTTGTGTTTCATAAAGGGCCGGTATTTAATCAAATGCTGCTCGCAGATGAAATCAACCGTGCCAGCCCAAAAACCCAAAGCGCCCTGCTTGAAGCCATGGCTGAGCAACAAATCACTATCGATGGTATTACTCATCACTTAAGTTCACCGTTTTTTGTCATCGCCACCCAAAACCCGTTAGATCAAGCCGGTACTTTTCCGCTACCAGAATCACAGCTTGATCGTTTTATGATGCGAATTTCGATTGGTTACCCAAGTCATGACGCCGAATTGGCCATGCTAAAAACCCACACTCAAGCCACTAAACAAGCAGCGTTGGCTCAATGTATCACGCCACAAGAGTTGTTATTACTTCAACAACAAGTGGCACAAGTGTCGGCGTCGGATGCGGTACTTAATTACCTTATCGCCTTAGTCGATTTTTCACGCCAGCACGATGTTGCCAGCGGTTTATCGCCAAGGGCCAGTATTGCACTGTTGCAAGCCGCAAAAGCATGGGCGTTTATTAATCAACGTCAATATGTGGTACCAGAAGACATTCAAGCGGTATTTGCTTCAGTTGCAGAACATCGTATTCGCAGCAGCAGTCAGTTTCAGGGTCAGGCATTGTCTGACACTATCCTTGCTAGCGTTAACCCTATTCGCTAACGCCAAGGGGCAACCGTTAACATGAGCAAACATAACGCCAACAAAGCTCAGTCAGGTTATAGCAAACCGTCGTGGCTACAACGTCTTATCCCCGTGTCAATGACTAAACGTTGGGATCGTTGGCTCACCAGGCGTTTACCGCCGCAAAAGCACATCACCTTAAGTCATCGCAGTATTTTTATTTTACCCAGCGGTTTTGGTGTATTTTGGATGGGACTAATTGTGCTGCTGTACTTGTTTGGCACAAACTATCAAAACAACTTGGTGATTGGCTTAAGTTTATTGCTTGCCAGTGTGTTTCATACCTGCATTATTTACAGCTACAAAAACCTTGCAGGCCTCAGCTTTAATGCCGTCAATCCACCCATAGCCTATGCAGGCGACAGCACGCCTTTTCCTATCATGTTGACCGGCAATACACGCAACAAACATAAAGACACTACTCATCAACAAATCTGTTTGCAGTTTAGCCAGCAGCGCCATGTGCGCTTAAAACACATGGAGCAGCAATCGATAGCGACCGTACCGTTTGAGCATCCCAAACGTGGGCACTTAAATCCCGGACGTATTAAAGTGTCATCCAATTTTCCGCTAGGGTTATGCCGCGCCTGGTCGTATATAGACCTTGATATTCATCATGTGATTTTTGCCAAACCCGAAGCCAGTGACATTGTGCTCTCTAGCCAAGTGAGTGACAGCGACAGCCAATATGAACATGGCAAATTACGACCTGGGGTGGATGATTACAAAGGCCTACGCGCTTATGTTCCGGGAGAATCACTCAAACAAGTGGCTTGGAAACAATGGGCGCAAGACAAAGGTATGTTGTCAAAAGAATTTGCCGAGCCAGAAGGCTTACCCGTGTGGTTAACCTTGGCCAATACCAATGGCAAAGATATAGAGCAGCAACTTAGTCGTTTAGCCTGGCAAGTGGATAAACTCAGTCAAACACAGCAAATCTTTGGCCTCGTACTTGGGCAAACTGTGATAAACCAACACACAGGTGAAGCTCACCGTATAGCCTGCCAAACGGCTATTGCCACCTATCAAGGTTATGCCAGCATCAATCCTGACTTTACCTCAGGCTCAGCTAACATCGATGCAGAGGCGACATAATGAAAGATAACTTTGACGCCATCATCAGCCGTAATACCTTGTTTTGGTTATTAGTAACTAATGTTGCCGTATTAAGCCCGCTGTATGAACAAGCCACGCTGTGGAGCATCGGCATTTGTGCTATTTGTTTTGTTTGGCGAGTCGGTATTTACCTGGGTAAAGTGGCGGCACCGCCAAAGTTACTAGTGACATCACTGGCCATCGGCGCGGCAACGACCCTCGCCTTAGTCTCATCTGAAATCGGTTTACTGAACGCATTAGTGAACTTACTGATTTTAGGTTATGCCCTTAAATACATCGAAATGCGTGAACAGCGAGATGTAAAAGCCATCGTATTAGTTGGGTATTTCTTAATTGCTCTTACCTTACTCGACCAACAAGGCATGCTTAATACCTTGCACTTGTTAGCCGTGGTCGTGATTAACACCGGCATTTTAATTAGCGTATACCAAGACAAATCCAATAAATTCGCCAACCTTGGCTTTAGCGTTAAGTTGGTGCTTCATAGCTTACCGTTAGCCATATTATTGTTTATCGTATTTCCACGTTTGGGCCCATTGTGGATGGTGCCCAACATGAAATCGGCCACCACAGGCTTGTCTGATGAAATGTCTTTTGGCGATATTAATAAACTCACCCGCTCAGCAGAGTTGGCTTTTCGCGTCGGTTTTGACAACCCAGACGGCACAACCCTAGGCCCTGCCAATCAAGATTTGTACTGGCGTACCCTAGTGATGGAAAACTATGATGGTAAAACATGGCGCCAGGACCCGAGCATTAAAAACATACAGCGCCAAGCTTATTTTCAAAAAACACAACGTGACAAAGCCGTAATAACGGGGCAAAACCGTAAAATTGAATACGTGGTGATTAGCGAGCCAAGCCATCAAAAATGGTTATATGGTCTCGACGAAGCCTTTAGCGACAACAGCCAAATCGTTGAACTGCCAGACTACCGCTTATACTCCCTCAGGCCGGTCGATCAGCGTATGAGTTATCGCGTTACTTCTTATCCAGACAATGTCATGGAGCTAACGTTAAAAGACAATACCAAAAAGTTGAATTTGGCATTGCCACCCAACAGTAATCTTAAAACCCAAGCCTTGGCAGACAAATTTGCGCAAGATTATCCCGAGCCACAAGCGCGCATGAACGCGATGATGAATTACTTTGCCGAGCAAGCCTATTACTACACGTTAAGCCCACCGACTGTGGGCGAGCAGCAAATTGATGACTTTTTATTTGAAAACCGCGCCGGATTTTGTGCACATTACGCCTCGGCATTAGTGTTTATGGCCCGCGCAAGCGGCTTGCCTGCCCGTATGGTGACCGGTTATCAAGGCGGCGAATACAATCCTCAAGCAGGCTATTACAGCATTTATCAATACATGGCCCATGCCTGGACAGAAGTGTGGTTAGAAGGTCAAGGCTGGCAGCGTTTTGACCCAACCGCCATGATTGCACCACAACGCATTTTAGATGGTTTTGATGCCACATTCGACAGCCAAAGTAGCTACCTGCAAGACAGCCCTTTTAGCGCCTTAAGAATGAAGCAATACCCCTGGCTTAACGATTTACGCCAGCAACTCTCGAGCCTCGATTACTATTGGAGTGTATGGGTACTGGGCTTTGATGAAGACCGAAAACAGCAGGTGTTATCAAAACTGCTTGGCGAAGTCACCAGCAGTAAAATTGCCTTAATGATGATTTTTAGCTTTATCATCATTGCCTTAGTAATTGGTTACTATGCCGGATTATTTACTCAAAATACCTTACAAGATCCGCTGAACAAACGCTATCAGTTGGTGTGTCAGCGTTTAGCTAAACGAGGTATACCGCGCCCACAAGGCCAGGCTCCACAAGATTACGCTAACGATGTAGTGGCACGTCTCAGTGACAAGCATCCACGTTTAGCGGCCGACTTTAACGCATTAAGCCAGGCCTTTATGGCACTCAAATATCAACCGCTGACGCCAGAGCAAAGCCAGCAACAACAGCAACAATTTATGCGCTTATACCGTAAATTACGCCTACGTTTATTGCGCAGTTGATCCGCTGCATAAGTTGAGTAAAACTATGCACATTTGTTCAGCAAACAGCAGGCTATATTATCAATAAGCACAGTTTTGATTGATGAAATTCTCTAGAGTCCATAGAATGAATTAATGTCGAATCAGCGAGTGGCTCATGCTTACCTTAATTCAATCAAATCAAATGGAAGTGTTATCGCAACAGCTAGCAAAACTGCTGGCGATTAGCTCCGATAGCCTGAGTGTATTGAGCGGTGAACATATTCTGGTGCAAAGTCCCGGAATGTCGACCTGGTTACGATTAGAAGTGGCCAGGCACAATGGCATTGCGGCGGCGCTGACCTTTCCGCTGCCATCGAGTTTTACCTGGCAGCTATGCCATGACTTACTGCCTAACGTGCCAAAAGATAACGCGTTTACTAAAGCGGCAATGACCTGGAAATTAATGGATTTATTGCCAAGTTTGCTAGACAACAGCGACTTTAGCCCATTAAAGCAATATTTAAGCCCGCAGATCAGCCCAGACAACAATCTGAACGACGCGTTAGTCATCGATCTCGAAGCGACAAGTGGTGCCGAAGGTGCCAGTAAAACCAGCCACACACTGCAAACTAACGACACCGCTCATGAGGCGATTAAGTTATTTCAATTATGTGGCCGTATTGCCGATATTTTTGACCAATATTTGGTGTATCGCCCTGAGTGGATTTTAGCCTGGGAGCAAAACCTGCCTCTGAGCCAAATCAATAGCCAACTAGAACTCGATGACAATCAACGCTGGCAACCTATATTGTGGCGCGCGCTGGTCGATTATAATCGCCACCAGCTACAAGCTAGCCATTATCATCGCGCTAATTTACACGCCGATTTACTGGCCGCGTTGATAAACCCCGCCACCGATTTATCCATGTTACCTGAACGCTTATATGTGTTTGGTATTTCATCCATGCCGCCACAAACCCTTGAGGTGCTTTACCATTTAGCCTCAAGAATAGACGTGATCATGTTATCGCTAAGCCCGTGTCAGCATTATTGGGGCGACATCATCGAGCCCAAAGCCAGAGCGCGCATGGCACTGCAATATGCTAACAAAAAACAACTCGATCAGGGCTGGGAAGACAAGCTAGAAGTGGGTAATCCTTTACTGGCCAACAATGGTCAAATGGGTCGCGAATTACTCGATTTAATGCTCAGTTTGCCGCCCGAGCACACCGACTTTGGCTACGATTGTTATGTTGAACCCACACCAGACAACTTACTGCATGGCGTGCAATACGATATTTTACAAATGGAAACCCTCGGGCAACCATTAGGGCCAGATGCTGATATTTACTTAGACTTGGGCGCCAGACGAGAACTCCACACTAACGACAATTCAATTACCCTTCGCAGTTGTCACAGTGCCTTAAGAGAAGTCGAAACCCTGCACGATCATTTGCTTGAGTTGTTGTCTAGTGACAGTAATTTACGCCCTAAAGATATTGTGGTGATGATGCCTGATGTCGCAGCATATGCGCCGTTTATCGACGCCGTATTTGGCACAGCAAACAGCCAATACTTTGCCGACACCAATCCACAAAAAGGCGACTATTACCTGCCCTACGCCATTGCCGATCGCGGCGCAGCGCAAGAGTCACCGCTTATTAATAGCTTTTTAACGTTACTTAATATCAATCAGAGTCGCTTTGGCTTAACTGAGATTGTCAGTATTTTAGAGGTGCCGGCTATTTTACGCCGTTTCGATCTAGATGATGACGAACTCTCGCTTATTCGCCGTTGGTTAGATCAGGCCAATGTTCGCTGGGGCCGCGATCAAGATACCCGCAGCCAATTAGGCGTGGCGCCCTTTGCGCAAAACTCATGGGCATTTGGCATTAAACGCTTGATCTTAGGTTATGCGTTTAACGACCAGGCGGAGATATATCGAGACACCTTAACCGTACAGGGTATTGAGGGGCAGTCTTCGCAAGCGCTGGGTAAATTGCTCAACTTTTTAGAAACCATCGACACCTATTACAACTTATTTGCCGGCGACTTTAGCACCCAACAACGCTTGGCCCAATTACAGCAATTATTGGCAGACTGTTACGACACCAATGATGACGAACGCGAGCAAATCCAAGCAATACGTGACGCCTTGGTCGTATTAGAAACCGAGCTTGAAAGCGCCGGACATCAAGGTCAGGTCAATATTGAAGTATTAAAGCAATGGTTTAACCAACGCCTTACCGAGTCTCGTGTTGGCCAACGCTACCTTGCCGGCAGCATTAACTTTTGTACCTTAATGCCAATGCGCTCAATTCCATTTAACGTCGTGTGCTTATTAGGCATGAACGATGGCGTATACCCTCGAGTGCAACATCCTGTTGGTTTTGATTTAATGGCTCACTTTGGTCCTAAAAAAGGCGACCGTTCACGCCGTTTAGACGACAGATACTTATTTTTAGAAGCGCTGCTATCAGCCAGGCAACAACTGTATATCAGTTATATTGGCCACAGCGAACGAGACAATGCCGAGCGTATCGCCTCGATGTTGGTATCTGAATTAATTGAATATTGCCAATTAAGCTATTTACCCTCTACTCTTAAGCATCAGCTTAAACAAGGTCATGATGTCAGTAATGATGACGCCGACAATCACGTGTTACAGCAGCTGATCCAAGCACAGCCATTACAACCGTTTGATGCTAAATTATTTCGCATAAACCGCAATAACAACCCACTACAGCAAAGCTATAATTCACAGTGGTGTCCACCCGCTAAACAAGGAACGATTAGTATGCCATTTTTCAAGCAACCATTGCCATTATCAGCCGAACAAGCCGACGAAGTGTTTGCCCATACTCATATTGATAACCAAGGCATTAAAGTGGTCGAATTAGAGCTGTCATCGCTAATCCGCTTTTATCGAAACCCAGCTCAGTTCTTTTTTAATCGCAGTTTAAAAGTGGATTTATCATTAGATATTCAAGCAGACGATAACGATGAGCCATTCAGTCTCAATGCATTAGAGCGCTTTATATTGCAATTATCGATGATAGATAATGCCATCGACAACAAGCTCAGCGTACCAAACGACGCGCTGATTAACCGCCTTAAAGCCAGTGGTGAGCTGCCGATGGCACCATTTGATAATATCTTACTCGCCCAATATCAACGCGACATTGTGCCATTGATTAATCGGGTGCAATTTTTGCAAGACGAGCAACCGATGTATACGGTGAATGTCGACCTTAATTTCGACTTAAATCTCGATTCAGACACTGAAAATAACGCCTCAAAAATTCGGGTTAATTTGGTTGGCCGCATAGACGATATCTTGCCAAAAGGTTTAGTTAATTATCGCCCGGGCACCGCACATGGCCGCGACTTTATTAGAGTGTATTTACGTCACTTATGCCTTAATGCCATGGCAGATCAAGTAGTGCCAACTGCGCAACATAAAGCCAAACAAGGCTACAGTTACTTACTCGACATTGGCCACTTTCACGCTTTTGCGCCAATAACCGCCGAACAAGCCCGCGAACAACTGATGCGCTTTATTGTGTGCTTTATTCAAGGCCAGCGCCAACCACTGTGCTTTATGCCTAAAACCGCTTTTGCTTACGCAGAAGCTGAAGGTGAGCACGAAGATAAACTGCTTAAAGCTGAAGCGAAATGGGACGATGGCCAAACCCAATTTGGCGAAGCCTTTGACCCGCACAATCAGCGTTTATTTAACTTCCCCGATGATTTTAGCCAGGAAGGTTTTGGCCAACTGGTCGAGCATTTATTACAGCCAATGATAAGCCTGTATCACAAAGATAAATTGGCAGAACTTGAAAGCTTTGTCTCTGAAAGCGCCTCGAAAAATGTTGTAAAATCGATTGCCCCGAAGGCTTCTGGAACTCAAGAATGACGTTAGCCACCCGCGATAATAAAGTCAGCGCGTTAAATGCTCTAACTCTGCCTTTTGCAGGTTCAAGCTTAATTGAGGCCAGCGCAGGTACGGGCAAAACCTACACTATATCGGGTTTGTACTTACGTTTATTACTCGGTCATGGTGGCAATTCACCACTGAGTTGTGAGCAAATTTTGGTAGTAACCTTTACCAATGCCGCAACAGAAGAACTGCGCGACAGGATCCGCAAACGTATCAACCTCGCGTTTAAGCGTTTTTTAGGCTTAGCGATTGACGATCCGTTTATTGAACAGCTATATCAATACATTAGCGAAGATGAGCGCCCTATCGCGCTTCGTCGCCTAGATTTAGCCTTAAAATCGTTAGACGAAGCAGCCATTTTTACTATTCATGGTTTTTGTCAGCGTATTTTATCCGACATGGCTTTTGAATCCTCACTCTTGTTTGAGTCAGAATTTACCCTTGATGATAGCGAGTTTTTACATCACGCCGTGCGCGATTTTTGGCGTGAAGTCTGTTATCCGCTGCCGCCTTTTTTAGCCGAAGCCATTAGCGATAAATTTGCCGAGCCCGATGCCCTGGCACAAAGTTTACGGCCATTACTTGGCGCCAGCCAGGCTCAATTGTCAAATCAACCAATGGCCTTTGATAAACTCAGTTCAGAGTTGAACGTAAGCCTAAATCGTTTTAGCTTACTGTGGAAATCTCAGCACGAGCAAACCTTAACATTACTGCATAAACTGCCACTCAACGGCCAACGTTTTGGCAAAGCAGGCGATGGTTACCCTAAGCTTGCCAAGGTGTTTGACGACATAAGCAACTGGGCAACATTCGGTCAGGGATTGCCGCCGATTAAAGCCTTAGAACAAATTGCATTATCTGATCTTAAGCTCAACAAAGGCGGTGTACTACCCAGCGCAGCTGAAGCGCCCTTACTTGAACATATCGACAAATTACTTGAGCTCATTAATCAATTAATTCCGTCATTTTTAGTGCGCGCTCGTGAAGGGATCCGCCAGCGTTTTGCCGGGCAAAAGCAGCAACGCAACTTAATGACGCCCGATGATTTGCTACTCAGTTTAGCCATGGCATTAAGCCAAAATCCGCACACCTTGGGCCAGGCAATAGCCAAGCGATTTCCGGTGGCATTAATTGATGAGTTCCAAGATACCGATCCGCTGCAATTTACTATTTTTAACCAGGTCTACCAGCAACCACAGGCCTCCCAACTTGAACTTGTGGCACAGAACAGCCTTGAGCAGATTGAAGCAAACAGCCCTGAGCAAGTTGATGTAAACAGCCCTGATCAAGCTTTGGATAACCAAGCAAACAGCCAGCAAACAGCCAAGCTCAGTTTGTTAATGATTGGCGACCCTAAACAAGCGATTTATGCCTTTCGCGGCGCCGATATTTACACCTATATTGCCGCTAGGCAGCAAACACAAGCGCACTATAATTTAGAGACAAACTATCGCTCATCAACCAAGTTAGTTAACGGCGTCAATCAATTATTTAGTCAGCACAGCAATCCGTTTATTAGCGATGAAATCCCTTACGATCAAGTCAATACGCCACCTGCTTCGGCTCATAAACAGCTAAAAGAAGCCAATACAGACCTAAGCGCGTTACGGATTAAATTACTCGCCGAAGACACTGAGCTTGGCTTAAATAAAGCCACCGCCCGACAAATACTTGCCGCCGATGCCGCCAGTGAAATAAAACGCTTATTAACCGAAGCGCAGCAAGGGTTGTGCACCATTAACAACAAAGCGCAATCTCAACCACTCATAGCGAAACACATTGCCGTGTTAGTGCGCGACCGTAACGAAGCCGCGGTGATGAAAGCTGAGCTATCAGCACGAAAAATTGGCGCAGTATTTTTAAGTCGCGACAGTGTGTTTAATACCCTAGAAGCACGTGAAATGGCGCTATTGTTGTACGCCCTCGCCACCCCAAAAGATGAACGAGCCATCCGTGCAGCCCTCGCTACCGAGTTAGTGGGCTACAGCGCATTACAAATTCATCAATTTAACCAGGATGAAGAACAGCGCCAACAGGTGCTCAATCAATTTATTCACTGGCATGAATTATGGCTTAAACGCGGCGTGATGCCAGCGCTGCTTAATTTTGCTAGCGAAACCCAATTAATCCACCGTTATCTGTCGCAAGCAGAACAGCTTAAAAGCGATCACATTAACGATACTGACGACACTGACACGGCAGCAAACAGTAAAGGTTCGGGCGAGCGCCGCCTTACCGACTTTAGGCATTTAGCCGAGTTACTGCAGCAAAAAGCCACTGAGCTTGACGGCAGTAGCGCTTTAATCAATTGGTATGAGCAACAACTTATCGACAGTCAAGGTGGCGATGAACAACAGCTGCGCTTAGAGAGCGAACAGAACCTGGTGCAAATTGTGACGATCCACAAAAGTAAGGGGCTTGAATACCCTGTGTGTTTTGTGCCATTTATCAGCCTCGCCAGAAATAACAGCCGTCGTCCGTCACCGATGTTATATCACCAAGATGAGCAATTAGTGTGGGACATAGACGCAACAGATGAAGGCTGGGAACAACTTAAACAAGAAACCCTCGCCGAAGATTTGCGCTTATTGTACGTAGCCTTAACCCGGCCGATTTATGTGTGTTATTTATACATTGCCAATCAAAGTCGCAAGCTCAAAGCGGGCATCAGCAGCCAACTGCACGAAACCGGAATTGGCTATTTATTGGGGATTATCGACAAACATACTGAGTTTAGTTTAATCAAAGCGCAGGTCGACAAAATCGCTACAATTGATGCCATCAGCGTAAGCCAAATAAGCGACAACATTGATACCTCGGTTTTAGCCAGCATAGATGACAGCGATATGCATTTAAGCGCTAAAGAGGTCACGCGTAAGCCAAGTTTAGCCTGGCGAGTCGGCAGTTACTCAGGCCTCGTGAAACACTTGCCCCATGAGCGCGTCGCCCCGGGTGCTGATGATGAAGACTTTAGCGATGAGCTACTGCAATTGCAGTTACAAGATGACGAACTCATTGAGCCACAACTCGACCGCTTTAGCTTTGAGCGAGGCGCTAACGCCGGTAGCTTTATGCACTTGGTGTTAGAGTTATTTGATTTTATCCATGCAGACACCGAACTTGCCGGCGCACTGCAAAAAGCCATGAAACAATATGGTTTTGATGAAACATTATGGTTTGAACCGTTAAGCCTGTGGTATCAACATATTTTAGCCACCCCGTTAGCCAAACATCAATCGGTTCACAATGACTCAGATGCCATTAGCCTAATGCAATTGCCGCCAAAACAAACCAGTGTCGAAATGGAGTTTTATCTGCCTATCTCCACCTTACAAGCGCAGCAACTCAACCACATTTTACAGCAGCATGGCTATGTCGCCGGGCTCGACTTTGATACCTTGCAAGGCATGCTAAAAGGCTTTATCGATTTAACCTTTGAGCACCAGGGCCGCTATTACATTGCCGATTATAAGTCTAACCACCTTGGCGACAAGTTTAGCGACTATAGCGAAAGCGCCATGGCACAAGCCATTAATAGCCACCGCTATAACTTGCAGTACATCTTGTATACACTGGCATTGCATCGTTATTTACGCTTACGCCTACCCAGTTATAATTACCAGCAACATCTAGGCGGCTGCTATTACTTATTCTTACGCGGCATGAGCCCAGAACACCCTGGCAGCGGCGTGTTTTTTGACAAACCACCACAAGCGTTAATTGAGCAACTCGACAGCCTATTTAATGGCGATGCGACTCACGCTGTTTTGGAGACGCCAACATGCTAATGCTCAGTCAACCTATCGACTTATTGCTTAAACAATGGCAACAACAGCGCCTATTAACCCCACTTGATCGCCATTTTGCTCTTGAACTTGCCAGTATTGAATCTATGCCGACGCAGGTATCGGCTGACACTTCTGTACAGAACACAGCTGCAAATACTGAAAACGTGCAACAGCCATTACAGCCAGATAACAGTGCAACATCGCTGTTTTTGTTAGTGTGTGCATTATTAAGCCAGCAGCTGTCTAATCAGCACAGCTGTTTGGTTATAGATCAAATTAATTTAACCAACCCAATGGCAGAAGACAGCCACAAATATGCACAAATTAACTGCCAAATCAGCCTAAACCACAGTCAACTGGTTGAGCAAATCAGTCAGTTTGATGCCGTCGGTTTACCCGGTGACAATAAACCATTAATTTTAGAGTATGGGCGTTTATACCTTAATAAATACCACTTTTTTGAAACCCAAGTCGCCAATAAGCTGATCCAGCTTGCCAGCCAGCAAATCAGTATTGAGTTAAGCCAAAGCCAATTGCCACAGCTTATCGACAGCTTATTTCCCACTAAACAAACGGATAATTCAGCCACTATCGATTGGCAAAAAATCGCCACTGCAACCGCGCTCATCAACGCATTAGCGGTAATCACTGGCGGTCCTGGCACCGGTAAAACCACCACGGTAACCAAGTTATTATTGTTGCTGCTTACCCAATCGAGTTTAACCATTCGCCTAGTGGCGCCAACCGGTAAAGCCGCTGCACGCTTAAGTGAATCGATTAAAGCCTCAAAACAGCGTTTGCATAAAGAGTTGACCCAATTAGCCAACCAAAGCATTGCAACAGTGCTAATTGAAGCGCTCAACAACATTCCAGAAGAAGCCTCAACACTGCACCGGCTATTGGGCGTTATTCCTAACTCGCATCAATTTAGGCATCATCAAGACAATCCATTACGGCTCGACTTATTAGTGGTCGACGAAGCCTCAATGGTCGATTTACCTATGATGCACAAGCTACTCAGCGCCTTGCCCGCTCATGGCAGACTGATTTTACTGGGCGATCAAGACCAGCTTGCCTCCGTTGAGGCTGGCGCTGTATTAGCCGACATTTGCATTGGTTTAAAGCATGAGCAAAACAATATGCCCTCACCTGCGTCTTCGCCGTGGTCAATGCGTTACAGCCAGGCCCAGGCGCAACAAATTGGCCAATTGACAGGCCAGGATGTGAGTCAATTTATTCACCCACAACCTAAAATCGGCGACAGCTTATGCATGTTAATGCACAGTCATCGTTTTAAAGGCGATGCAGGTATTGGCTTATTAGCAAATGCCGTCAATCAGGCTAACGTGGCTGCTATCCGTCAGGTGTGGCGCCAGCAACACGCCGAGCTCAATTGGTATGAACACCAACAAAATGCCCAAGGTGAAAACGCGGGGAAACAGCAATTACTGGCGCTGTCGGTACAAGCTTATGGTGAGTATTTGCAGCAAGTTAACGCCAATCAACAGGCAATACTGTCACAGGCTCAGCAACACACAGATCCAGAGCAAAATGCACCAATTGAGCTACCACACAGCGAACAAGCCATTATCGACAGCTTTAACCAATACCGTATTTTATGCGCAATGCGCGCCGGTGAATTTGGCGTTGAAGGCATCAACATTGCGGTGACAGAAAGCCTAAAACAAGCCCGATCAATCCATGCTCAAGGTGAGTTTTACCTCGGCAGGCCAATCATTATTCAAAGTAACGATTACAACCTAGGCTTATTCAATGGCGACATTGGCTTAATTTTACAAGACCGCAATAAACCAGAGCGCTTAATGGCCCATTTTGTCATGGCAGATGGCAGCTTATTAAAAGTGTTGCCCGCCAGATTGCCAAGCCACGAAACCTGCTACGCCATGACAGTACACAAAAGCCAGGGCAGCGAATTTGATAAAGTCAGCTTTGTGCTGCCCATACGCCCTAGCATCGCCCAATGGCAGTTACTCACTAAAGAGCTGGTATACACCGCCATCACCCGCGCCAAAAACCATTTTTATTGCCTAGGCAGCGCAAACATATTTGAAAAAGCCAGCCAACAAGCCACCTCACGCGCATCAGGTTTAGCCTGGCGATTGTGGGGCTGATTGAGTGGGTTAATTGTGTTGATCAATTGTGTCTAGCGATTGAGGAGATGATCAGTCTTCTCCTTTAACAAACGCCTGTGTCAGCAATGTGCATTTAAAGTCTTTAAGTCATAGCTTAGAAGAGATACCTATGGCAAAGATGGTGGTAAGCTAAAGAATTCGAGAGTCAACCCACTCACGCCGAGGCTCGAAATTTTTCAGCCGCTGCATGATCAATACCACTCAGAAAAGCTTTACGGACGAATAGCGAACGGCAGTGACAACGCTCTATTTGCTGGAGAAGGCGTATCTTCGAGACTAACGATTGTTTGCCTTGATCTGGCTATCTTCAAATACCATTTAGGAAGGGTAAATAAACCGTAGATTATAGTTTGATATTTAGCCAAATTCATGGGTTACCATGTTGATGGATGTATTAATATAGGCTTATTTTAGATGGATTACTTTTGAATATGAAACGTTTAATGCTAGCGACTTTAAGTGTCTTAATTTTAACGGCCTGCGGTAATAAGGTTTCACCTTCTTCCGAGAGGAACCTAGTTACGAAAATAGAGATGAATACTACTGAGATTAGCAGTGTTGAAGTTAACAAGGTGAATGGCGTCGCTCAATTAATTATTGCTGATCAGATTTCGGAGCAAGCTTCTACATACTGCAAAGCAAACGAAATAATCTACATTAATACTAAAATAAATAAAGTTGAACGTAATCCCAGCAAGGATGTAGCTTATAAGCTAACGCCTACCAACAACAGATTATCGATGTGCTTGGCCAAAGATAATTCATATTTAAGCTACCGCTACGGTAACGGCGATACTGTAACGCTTGAAAACAAAGCGACCACTGAGCTGCCGTTTAGTCGGTATTATCAGCAGATAGGCCGAATGGGGAAGGATATTTTATTTTTTAGTAACGGTACTTACTATTATTATGTGGGTATTTCTGGCGGGATGGGTCGCGGCATATCAATTGATGTTTATAAGGGAGATGAACTGATTTCGGAACTTTTCTCTGGTAATACTATCGGTGAGGATTTCTTTTTGGCACCTAATTTAATACTACCTTCAGCATTGTTTAGTGAAAAAAAACCTCCACATAAAAAAATGCAATAATCTCTTAAAAACTAATGAAATGATGGCATATATGGCCATGTTACTCCATCCACTCATACCGATGCCCAAAATTATCGTATGTTGGATGATCAATACCACATATCAATGCCTTACGGGCAACTCACGAACAACAGTGACAACGCTCTATTTGCAGGAGAAGTCGCATCTTCGAGGCTAAAGATTGTTTGTCTTGGTCTGGCCATCTTCAAATACCGTTTAGAAAGGATAAATAAAGCGTAGTTTATTGGTAAATATTTATTTCATCGAATTTGATGGCCATACCATTGATATTATTGAAATTAATCCATGTTCAAGGTGAGTTTTACCTCGGCAGGCCAATCATTATTCAAAGTAACGATTACAACCTAGGCTTATTCAATGGCGACATTGGCTTAATTTTACAAGACAGTAATAAACCAGAGCGCTTAATGGCCCATTTTGTCATGGCAGATGGCAGCTTATTAAAAGTGTTGCCCGCCAGATTGCCAAGCCACGAAACCTGCTACGCCATGACAGTACACAAGAGCCAGGGCAGTGAATTTGATAAAGTCAGCTTTGTGCTGCCCATACGCCCTAGCATCGCCCAATGGCAGTTACTCACTAAAGAGCTGGTATACACCGCCATCACCCGCGCCAAAAACCATTTTTATTGCTTAGGCAGCGCAAACATATTTGAAAAAGCCAGCCAACAGGCCACCTCACGCGCATCAGGTTTAGCCTGGCGATTGTGGGGAGACGTTGATTAAAATGATCATGCGTTAATGTTTAAATAATCCTTTTTGATAAGTGTAATTCAACGTCTTTAATGTTACTTTTTTGGCGTAAGAGCAAGAAAGTAATTTAACAGTTTTAACTAAAAGGACTTTACTACACATGAAAAACACCTTAGCCGCCATGACGTTGGCACTATGCTTATTGCCTGCAACGTCTTTTGCTCGCGATGATATTGGCAGCTACTCTATAGCTGATGCCATGAGCTCAGAGCACGCTAAAAATAAGCTTGGCAACAATATTAACTTTTATTTTGGTGATCAAGCTTTTAGTGAACCCTTGCAGAAAATGGGTGAGTTTAGCACCAGTAAAAAAACCAATGCCTTTAATAAAACTGATTTAGAGGCCTGCCACTGGGTGTTTCTATCGGCAATGATAGCCTTAAAAGATCGTGCAATAAAAGAAGGCGGTAATGCGGTGGTAGAGATTAAATCAAACTATAAACATAACCTCACCAGCAGTAATGACACTTTTCAATGTGGAGCTGGCGCATTAATGGCTGGTGTCGCATTAACCGGTAAAGTCGTAAAACTTTAATTTTTATCGTTAGCGCTTTTAATTTTACACAGTAAAAATAACCATCAAACCATCAATCATCGTTTGATTGGTTATTTTCTTGTGAGCGATTGAGGATAACCAATCTAATTTACGGTATCCTTAGTGTAAATAGTTAACCGCAGCCTTTAATGCCTTCAAATCTTATTGCCAAGTTTACCGATATTGCCCCTAGCACGTCGTCTCAATCTGACAACGCTAGCCATTCATCGGTACAAACCAACAATCCAATAACCTGCTCAAACTGCCAAGCGTGTTGCTGCCGTTTAGAAGTGATGTTAATTACCGAAACCGGTGTACCTAAAGTCTATATAGCCAAAGATAATTGGGGCGGAGAAGTCATGCGCCGACTTGATGACGGTTGGTGTGCAGCACTAGATCGAGACACTATGATGTGTTCGATTTACGAAGTTCGACCGCTGATTTGCCGTGAATTTGAAATGGCCGAATACGAATGTGAATCTGAGCGCAAGGCGTTTGGGATTTAAACCTTTTTATTGTGCACTGATGATGTTAATCACCATTGAATCTAATTTAAAAAAACGAGATAAAAAGTAATAAACTTGCTGAAATATTATTAACGGTGGCTTGCGCTTAAGGGGCTTCGGTCTTTATCATAAGCACTACTTTTTTAGGGTTAACAGAATCAGGCGTTAACCCAATTCTTTTTGGTTTTCAGGAGTAAGCATGCCAAAGATTAATCTGCTGTTATTGTGCGGCGGTGGCGGTGCAGAACACGATATTTCGTTAATGTCTGCACGTTTTTTTGAGTCATCACTGGCAACGTCAGATAAATTTTCGGTACTTAAATTAGTACTCGACGAACACGGACATTACCACACTGAAGACGGTAAATTATGCGATTTAACCAATCGTCGTGAAATCCGTTTTGAAGACAACAACACTCCGGCATGGTCTGTTGATTATGTTATTCCTTGTATTCATGGGTTCCCAGGTGAAACCGGCGATATTCAGTCGTACTTTAACTTAATCCAACTGCCCTACTTTGGCTGTGAGTCTGAAGCCTCAAGTAACTGCTTTAACAAAATTACCGCTAAAATGTGGTTTTCTGCTCTAGGCGTACCTAATACGCCATACATTTTTTTACATCAACTTGACGATGATGCCATTAAGCAAACTGAAACGGCGTTTGATACTTGGGGCTCAGTGTTTGTTAAAGCCGCCTCTCAAGGCTCGTCTGTAGGCTGTTATAAAGTCGATGTGAAGGCCAATATTGCCAAGGTGCTTAAAGATGCCTTTAGCTACGCACCTTACGTGGTGGTTGAGCAAACGATTCATGCTCGCGAGTTAGAAGTGGCAGTATACGAATATCAAGGTGAAGTGGTCGCAACCTTACCGGGTGAGATTATTTGCGACAGCAATACCTTTTACTCATTTGAAGAAAAATACGCTAAAAACAGTAAAGCGCGCACCGATGTGGTTGCAGATAATTTAACAGCAGAGCTGAGTCAGCAAATTAGAGACTATGCCATTAAAGCTTTTAAAGGCATGAAACTGCGTCATTTATCGCGTATTGATTTCTTTTTAACTCAAGATAATCAGATTCTATTAAATGAAATCAACACCTTCCCAGGGCTAACACCAATTTCGATGTTCCCGAAGATGTTACAAAATCACGGCCATGATTTTACTGAGTATTTAATTGATGTAATTGGCAGACAAGTCGATTTGTCGTAACAGCTTTTGTCATCAACAAAGCGCGATAAACACGTTTATTTGCTTGTAAACGAGACAAAAAGATAAGGCCAGCAAATTGCTGGCCTTATTCATTTAAGTGTTTTGTCGAAAGCGTTTAGAAGCCTTCTACACCCGCCATGTCAGGTAATTGATGTGCAATCCCCTTATGACAATCGATACAGGTTTTTTCGCCGCTAGCCAGTGACGTTGAATGCATTTGCGATGCACGCTTAGACTGACGGGTAAAATCCATATAATCAAAGTTATGACAGTTACGGCACTCTAAAGAGTCATTGGCTTTAAGGCGGTTCCATTCATTTTCGGCTAAATGGCGACGCTTTGCTTCAAACTTTTCACGGGTGTTAATCGTGCCAAACACCTTACCCCACACTTCTTTAGACGCTTGCATTTTACGAGCAATTTTATCTGTCCAGTTGTGCGGTACGTGACAGTCAGGACACGTTGCACGCACACCGCTGCGGTTAGTAAAGTGGATCGTTGTTTGTAACTCTTGGTAAACGTTGTTTTCCATTTCGTGACAACCGATACAAAACTCTTCGCGGTTAGTTAATTCTAAAGCCGTGTTAAAACCACCCCAGAAAATAACCCCCGCAATAAAGCCACCGATGGTCAAAAAGCCAAGACTGTAATGGACACTCGGACGAAGCAGAATTTTCCATACCAGTTTTAGTTGTTCAAGCAGTTTTGCTATCATATTGACTCCTAGTGCTTAACCGTAGCTTTAGCTTTAATTAAGTGATCAATGTCAACGAAGTCATTTTCAACTAACAATTTCGCATCCAATTGCGGTGCATGGCACTGAGTACAGAAATAACGACGTGGTGATAAATCAGCCAAGAAATTATTATCACGGTCCATATAGTGAGTCACGCTCACCATCGGTGCCTGTGAATGGCCAGTACTAGTACGTGCATGACACTGAATGCATTTATTCACTTTAAGATCAATCTGATAACCATCAATCTTATGTGGAATTACCGGTGGCTGCATAGGATAGTTACGCACTTGCTTAACGTCAGTGTTGATCACCGCTTGCATGGCTGGCGGAGTCGGTTCAACGTTAATCGGTGCTAAACGCAATGTGTCGATTTTATCTTCAGGTACGCTGGTCGCCATTACGCTGACAGAGAACCCTAATAACGCGATAATCGATAATAATTTACCTGTTTTCATGGTCTGTCTCCTTAAGCCTTTACAATCTTAATGGCACATTTCTTATAGTCAGTTTGCTTCGACAAAGGATCTGTCGCATCTAACGTGACTTTATTAATGAGCTGACTGGCATCAAACCAAGGTACAAACACTAAGCCGACTGGCGGTTTGTTGCGACCACGCGTTTCAACACGAGTTTTAATCTCACCACGACGAGAAATTACACGAATCTCATCACCGCGACGCAAACCACGCTTTTTAGCATCTTCTGGATGCATAAAACACACGGCATCAGGGAAAGCTTTATACAGTTCAGGTACGCGTTGAGTCATTGAACCAGAATGCCAATGCTCGAGTACACGACCAGTTGATAACCAGATATCGTATTCTTCATCCGGCTCTTCTGCTGCAGGCTCATACGGTAATGCGAAAATAACCGCACGACCATCTGGTTTGCCATAGAATTCAAAGTCTTTACCGGCTTTAACGTATGGATCAGACCCTTCACGGAAACGCCATTTAGTTTCTTTGCCGTTAACCACAGGCCAACGTAAACCATGCTCTTTATGGTAAACATCAAAGTCTGCTAAGTCGTGACCATGGCCGCGACCAAAGGTAGCGTATTCTTCAAACAAGCCTTTTTGCACATAAAAACCAAAGTGCTTCGCTTCATCATTTAAATATTTAGGATCAGCATCGCTTAATGGGAATTTATCAACATTGCCATTTTGGTAAAGCACTTCAAATAAGGTTTTGCCTTTAAATTGTGGATTAGCCGCTAATACATCCGCTGGCCACACTTCGTCAGTGGTAAAACGTTTAGAGAACTCCATTAACTGCCACAAATCTGACTGTGACTCACCAGGAGCTTTAACCATCTGATGCCAAAATTGAGTACGACGTTCGGCATTACCGTAAGCACCTTCTTTTTCTACCCACATTGCTGTTGGTAAAATCAAATCGGCGGCTTGAGTGGTTACTGTTGGGTATGCATCTGACACCACGATGAAGTTTTCTGGGTTACGATAGCCAGGTAATCCTTCTTCGTTAATGTTGGCGCCGGCCTGGATATTATTATTGACCTGAACCCAGTAGCAATTTAAATCGCCATCTTTTAAGCGACGGTTTTGCTCAACAGCATGATAACCAGGTTTAGGTGGAATAATGCCACTTGGGATCTTCCAAATATCTTCTGCGTGTTTTCTGTGTTCAGGGTTAGTCACTACCATGTCTGCAGGTAAACGATGTGAGAATGTACCCACTTCACGTGCGGTACCACAAGCAGATGGCTGGCCAGTTAACGAGAATGGGCTGTTACCTGGCGTAGAAATTTTACCCACTAATAAGTGAATGTTGTAAATCAGATTGTTACACCACACACCGCGGGTATGTTGGTTAAAGCCCATGGTCCAGAATGACGTGACTTTACGATCTGGATCAGCATAAAGCTCTGCCAATTCGATAAGCTTGTGTTCTGGCACGCCAGATAACTTACTCACAGACTCAACATCATAATCAGCAACAAATTTAGCAAACTCGTCGAAATCCATCGGTGTAGAGTCGCCAGCGGTCGCGACGTTTTTGGCTTTCATTTCTAATGGATGCGTTGGACGTAAACCATAACCAATGTCGGTTGTACCCTTACGGAAGTTAACGTGCTTGTTGATGAAGTCTTTATTCACTTTGCCATTTTGGATAATGTAGTTGGCAATAAAGTTAAGCATTGCTAAATCGGTTTGTGGCGTAAATACAATCGGTAAATCAGCCAAGTCAAATGAGCGATGCTCAAAGGTAGACAGTACCGCAACTTTAACGTGCGGTGCACTTAAACGACGGTCAGTAATACGAGTCCACAAAATGGGGTGCATCTCGGCCATGTTTGAGCCCCAAAGCACAAACGCGTCAGCCGCTTCCATATCGTCATAACAGCCCATCGGCTCATCAATGCCGAAGGTACGCATAAAGCCGCCCACGGCAGATGCCATACAGTGACGTGCGTTAGGGTCGATGTTGTTTGAACCAAAGCCCGCTTTCATTAACTTAACCGCAGCGTAGCCTTCCCATACTGTCCATTGACCAGAACCAAACATACCAACAGCAGTTGGACCTTTAGCTTTAATGGTGGCTTTCCAGCGCTCAGCCATAGTGTCGAAGGCTTTTTCCCAGCTAATTGGGGTAAATTCGCCATGTTTGTCGTATTTACCATCGGTCATACGCAACATAGGGGTTTGCAAACGATCGCGACCGTACATAATTTTAGAAAGGAAATAACCCTTAATGCAGTTTAAGCCGCGGTTCACTTCACTTTTCGCATCACCATGGGTAGCAACCACTTTACCGTCACGGGTGGCAACCATAACCGAACAACCTGTGCCGCAAAAACGACAAGGTGCTTTGTTCCATTCGAGTTTAGTTTGTTCAGAGCTAGTGATCAGGTTGCTTGCACTTGTTGGCAATGCTAAACCTGCAACACTTGCCGCTGCGATAGCGGCATTGGCTTTCATAAAATCGCGTCTATTCATTTTCATATTTCACCTTCTTCTAACACTTCACTTTGGTGATACACCATGGTGGCCGACAACACACCAGGAATGGCATTTATTGTTGATATATCATCCATCAACGATCGTTGGCTCGGACCTTCAACGACAACCACTAACTTAACGTCATTATTAGCTGACAACTCAGCATTTTCGATGGCCATTATTGTCTGTCTGACTTCAGCCATTTTCTCAGGTTTCACTTGGACAATTAGGCTGGTTACGTGCAGTTCATTGCTCATTACATCACTCTCATTTAATGATTTTAATTATTGGATTGATGGATTAACCAGCGCCTGGAGGCCCTGTCAGTATTTGGCTAAACCAAATACTAAAGCCAAGTGCACTAACGAGTAGCACTGATAAAATTGGCGCTAAAAACACGGTCAAAAAGATGAAAATTTTCAGCTCTAAGCCTTTCAAATTGGTAGTAACTTTACTCATAGACCCTCCAGTAGTGGGGGATAAAACAACACAGACTTATATTTGTTGTTTCTTAATTAGGACTCGGGGAATTTTACCGTTTATCAATTAACAAACTATATACTCACAAATTGGTAAACTAAGGGTTATATGATCTAGATCATCAAATTAGGTAAATCATTATTCAGATCGAAGTTCTTAAACATAAATACCGATTAAATAAAGACTTATTTACCGATTATTTGATGAATATCAACTTTTGCTAACATAATTAAATTCAGCTTTCGCAGTTAAGATGTTAATGAACTGTAGTAGACAAACGCCCATAAAAAAACCGACACCTTAACGGTATCGGTTTTGTAAAATAAAAATGGTTATACTGTTAGCTCAAACGATAACGCAATACTTTGAGTGATTTTTGCTCATCGATGTCAGCAAATACACTTGGATTGTCAATGCGCTCAACATAGGTCAATTGCGGTGCAGTATTACTCACTTGCTGCATTAAAAAATCACACCCAAGCTCAGGCGCATTGAGGCACAATAACACTTCCCCTTGCGGCGCTAACAAGTCTGGTAAACGTTTTAACAGACGCTCATAATCTTTAGTGGCCACAAAACTACCACGTTGGTTGCTTGGCGGATCTGCCACAATTAAATCATAGGGCCCTAACTTTGTTAGCTTGCCCCAGGACTTAAAAATATCATGGCCTAAATAACGGGCTCCAACAGGTAAATCGTTGAGTAAATGGTTTTGCTTACCAATACTTAATGCCCCTTTACTCATGTCCATATTAACCACTTCATCAGCCCCACCTTGCAAGGCCGCCACCGAAAAACCACACGTGTAAGCAAACAAATTAAGCACTTTTTTATGCTTGGTATGTTGTTTAACCCATGCACGGCCATTGGCCATGTCTAAAAAGAGGCCATGGTTTTGGCCACGCAGTAAATGCACCAAAAAGCGGGCGTCGTTTTCAGTCACCACGTGTTGCTCAGGCACCTCACCGTACAATAAGTCGCTAAAGGTTTGGCCACCATGGCGATATTGATAGACTAAATTAAGCGGCTGATTTGGGTATGTTGATTGCCAAAACGCCACAATGGCACTCACCAATTCATCACGCTGCTCATCGTCTAACATTTTAAAGCTCGTGAGCAGTAATACCGGTTTATACCAATCTAAACAAAGATGCTCATCGCCAGCAAATAGACCACCACGACCATGAAATAAACGGCAAACATCTTCGCCAACAGTCAAACTGGGTAACACTTGTAAAAAACGCTTCATACTCTCTCTTACTTACTCTATTGACTCATCAATTTATGATGGTTTGGATTGTTCATCATCAGTATTAACCGGGCTTTCATCCGTTTGTTGTGCAGTGTCATCGGCTGAGGTGGCAGCAACTTGCTCGACATTTTCAGGTTGATTAACGATGTCTTCGACATCATCTGAAAGCAATATCGCTAACCATCCGCCCGACTGACTAGACTCAAGGCCAATTTTTACAATCATTGTTAATGGTACCGACAACAGCATACCGACCGATCCCAGTAGCCACCCCCAAAAAATCAATGATAAAAATACCACTAGTGTAGATAAGCCTAAGCCGCGGCCCATAAAACGAGGTTCAATTACATTGCCCATCACCATATTGGTGCCTACATATAACAGCCCAGTAATGCCCGCAGCGCCAGGTCCCATTTGGATAAATGCCAATAACACCGCTGGTATAGCAGCAATAATCGACCCAATATTAGGAATATAATTAAACAAGAACGCAATTACAGCCCACAATAGCGCATAGTCAACGCCAATGATGCTCAGGCCTATTCCAATAACCCCTGCGGTGGCCAAGCTCACTAAGGTTTTAATCACCATGTATTGATTAACAGAGTGTAAAAACTTGTCGATTTGCTTTAAACGCATGTCTGGATCGTCTAACGCTAAATGGAATTTTTTAGGCAGTGATTGTGCTTCAAATAACATAAACACAATGGTCAAAATAATCAGGAACAAATTGGCCATCACATTACCCACACCAGATAGCATATTGGTGGTCATGGATAGCGCCATACCGGGATCAAAATAATCGAGCACTTTTTGCTTAGATATTTGAATATTAAAGCTTTGTAGCTTTTCAATAATCCAAGCAAACTGTTCAATTAATTGCTGGCGATATACCGGCATCTGTTTTGAGAATTCATTAATTGAACTGCCCACCAAGCTGGCTAGCCATAACCCCATCAGCACGATAAACGCCATCAACAAAATAATCGATAACCATTTAGGTATCCGATATTTAGACAACAACACAATGGCTGGGTTACAAATCACCGCCAAAAATGCTGACAGCACAAAAGGCACCACGATTGGACTGGCGGTTTTAATCCCCGCTAAAATAATCACCACACACGCCATAACCACAAAGCTGCGCACGGCCATTGACGACTGCTGTATTCCTTTCATAGGGTAAAAAATCCTTATTGCTACTTATTAAAATAATTGATTATGCTAAGCTAAACCCAGTAACGTGTTGCTAATTAAGTTAAATTTTATTGCTTTGCATCTTAACGTTGGCCATATTAGCAGCTAATCACATTTAAGGAATAACACACACAATATGAAACCAGAAACCGCTATTATACGCATTAAAAACCTACGGTTACGTACTTATATCGGCATTAAAGAAGACGAAATCAATAATCAACAAGATGTTATCGTCAATGTGGTTATTCATTATTGTGCCGACAAAGCTCGTAATAGCAACAATGTTGCTGATGCGTTGAATTATCGCACCATTACTAAAAAAATCATTGCCTTGATTGAAAATAATCGCTTTTCGTTATTGGAAAATCTTACCAACCAAACATTAGCTATTGCCAGCGAACATGATTGGGTTGAGTTTGCCAGTGTCGAAATAGACAAACCGCACGCACTGCGCTTTGCTGACTCGGTATCAATGGAGTTGTGTTACCAAAAGCCGCAATAAGCCAGTAACGGTTTAGCGGATGATCATTTTGATGTTGACGGCCGTATAATTGATTTATTTCGGCATACTATATTGAGGGTGATATGAAAATCTTAATCACTGGCGCCACCGGCTTTGTAGGCCAGCAATTGGTTGATTCGCTCACACAACATCAACTGGTTATTTTGAGTCGTAACATCAGCGCAGCTAAAGCTAAGCTTGGCGAACAACATCAATACTGGTCAAGCCTGGCTGACAAAACCGACCTCAATGACATTGATGCAGTGATCAATTTAGCTGGCGAACCTATAGTCGCAAAACGTTGGTCAGCTAAACAAAAGCAGCTTATTTGCAATAGCCGCTGGGATATTACCGCCGCTCTTAGCCAGCTTATCCGCAACAGCAGCAACCCGCCTCACACCTTTATTAGCGGCTCAGCAATCGGCTATTACGGTGCTCAAAGTTCAACGCCTGTTGATGAAAAAAGCGGGTTTCACGCCGAATTTGGCCACGACATTTGCCAAAAATGGGAAGACCTCGCCCTGCAAACACAATCGCAACAAACCCGTGTGTGCATTACTCGCATTGGCATTGTATTGGGTAAAAATGGCGGCGCGTTAGCCAAAATGTTACCACCGTTTAAGTTAGGGCTTGGCGGGCCAATTGGCAAAGGCGATCAAGGCATGAGCTGGATCCACATCAGCGACTTGGTAGGCTTAATTAACTATTTACTCGAGCGCCCGCCTTTGCAAGGCGTGTTCAATGCCACTGCACCAAATCCGGTGAGTAACAAAGTATTCTCACAAATCTTAGGTAAAGTGCTTAATCGACCAGCGATTATCACCACGCCACCGTTAGCACTAAGACTGGCTATGGGTGAAATGTCACAGTTACTTATCGAAGGCCAATTTGTACTGCCCACCAATGCGCTTAAAGCCGGTTATGAGTTTAACTATACCGATATTGAAGCTGCACTCACTGATGTGGTGAGTTAAAAGCGTGGTGAGTTAAATGGGTTTTGGATTGAACCTGTAGTGAATTGAATGTGTAGTGGTAAAAGAAAGCCGTACAGTTGCATGGCTATAATAAAATGTAATCACTTTAACAACTGACTCTTGGAAAAAGTGATTTATTTATCTGATTACTCTAGCCTAATTGGTCTTTGGTTCGCTTATTTAATATCAATAATTCTTTGTTACTCATTGCCTGCCGTAGCTGATTTACAGGCCGCAACGAATGTCGCGAGTACAAGTATGTGGAAAAGCGACTGCTGCAGATGAGTCAGTGAGACGCCACAAGCACATCCATGTGGGCTTAACCAAGACATCCCTGTTTTGGATACTCGCTGACTCATCTGCACCAGTCATTATCTCTCTTCGATTAAAACTTTTTGTCACTGAGGGTGATAACTCAATAAAGCAAAAAACGTACGATCGAAAATAAAAATATCTAGAAAACTAGCGGGTTATTTATTTTTTGCCCCCCACTTTACATACGTGTGTTTTGTACTCCACTTTCCAGAGATAATCATGACATAAACACCAATTGTAATTATACCAAACATTAATCCTATGAAAGGCGATGAACTCCCAACAAGTATAGACATACCAAGTGAAGTGCCTAAGCATAATGTTAAAGCACCAAGCTGAGCTCGATTGAGTTTATGGTTTAATTTCATCTTTGACTCCTCATTCGTGAATTTACTGAGAATCTAAATTCTCAGGTGTACGGGCTATTCGCCTAACAAAAGTACACTTGTGATAACGACGTGGCTTCGCGCCAGGGGCCGATCATACTCGATCGCTTTTCATACATCCTTTTTAAAAACAAAGAGATAAAAAATAGCTTGATTGATCTCGCCAGTGTGATCAAATAGCGCTCTTTTTCTTTGTCTTTATACTTAATATGCTTAAACATCTCGATAAGATTACTGATTGCCGTTCCCATATAAATCAAGAACATGATGTCATTGATATCTGCTTCCTCGTCCTGAGCGCAGTGATATCAGGTGCGCAAAGTTGGGCCGATTGCCACGAGTTCGGGACATTAAAACTCATGTGGCTGCGTCAATATCGCCCCTTTGCTAATGGTATTCCCAGCCAGCAGAGTATTGGTCGAATCTTCAGAGGAGTGTCAAAGCAATCCTTGCTAGATACCTTGTTGAGTTGGGTTAACGAGCATCGGCTTAGCACAGGACTTTCTTTTATTGCGATTGATGGGAAAGTGCTTAAAGGTGCCAAAGCATCAGCCTCAAGCGCTGCATTACATATGGTCACTGCATATGATACCGGCTCTGGTTTAGTCTTCAGTGCTAAATCAGGTGCGAGCAAAAAGAGTGAACTCAAACTCGTTCAAGAATTGCTGACATGTCTTGATTTGAAGTCTGAGTTACTGACATTTGATGCGCTGCATTGCCAGACACAAACACTTGATTATATTGTCAAAGAAGGTGGGCATTGTATTTTGCAAGTCAAAGGTAATCAGCCTAAGCTGTACGAGGCAGTACAGGCACAATTTGCTGATTACATTACAAATACTCCAGATGCCGAATGCTTTACGCAAGATGATAAAGGCCATGATCGAGTTGAAAAACGGATAACGTTTCAGTGTCCATTGAATTTACCCGCTGAGATAAAGATGAAATGGTCTCAATTAAAAACATTAATCGCAGTAGAGCGTCATCGAAAAGTGGGTAACAAAACCAGTATAGATACACACTTTTATGTCAGCAGTGCAGTATTGACATCAGAAGCCTTTGGTACAGCGATTAGGGCTCACTGGCAAACGGAAAACAATCAGCATTGGCTTTTAGATACACTATTTCAAGAAGATAAGCAGAAGATGTATGATGAAGATGGTGCCAGTATTCTGGCTATTTTAAGGCGTTGGGCATTAAATCTAGTGAAGCTACATCCCGCTAAAACAAGCCAGAATCAGAAATTCAATAGGGCTTGTTGGAGTGATGATTTCAGGGAAGAGATTATTTTTGGCGCTGGTCAAAAAGTGTAATCAGCCCCTGGCTTCGCGCGGCCTATCCTTATTGTATGGATAATAACTAAGTAATTTGGGTAAAGTGAGACCCAAGCTTTTGTTGCAACTTAAGCCTTCTATTTGATAGCTCGATATCCTTATGGCTCCTCTATTGAGAGACCGATAACGTGAGCATCATGTAGAACTCCAAGCACTCATCTCGAATAGTCGACTGGGTCTAGAACCCGTATTTCGCAATAAAGAGAACGCTTATTATGAATAGTAATCACATGCAAAACATCAATGTCGGA